>NZ_JBAWFH010000474.1:0-7259 GCF_049591685.1 Rhodococcus sp. (in: high G+C Gram-positive bacteria)
ACCCCACTGGGTACACGTGCCACTTCGTGCGCCCCGGCTGGAAGTTGCCACGCCGCGAGGCTGCCAACAGCTGATAGACCACAAACGACCCCGAGCATCTGCTCGGGGTCGTTTGTCGTGGACACCAAATTCGAAGACACCCGAGTTCGCTGATTGTTCACTTGCACGGCGCCGCACGTAAGGTGTGGCCCTGTAAGCGAGCAGTTACAGCTCGCGCCGGCCGACCACCCGAGGTTCTTACCCCCGTCATGCATTCGCAGTACTCACCGGCCGGCACATCGCTCGACCCGTCTCCGACGACAACGGATCGACGTGTCGCCATTCGAACAGACCTCGACGGTCTTCGAGGCGTCGCGATCGCACTCGTTGTCGTGTTTCACATCTGGATGGGCAGAGTGTCCGGCGGTGTCGACGTCTTCCTCACCCTCAGCGGGTTCTTCTTCACGGCGTCGCTGATCAGAACGGCGCGCTCCGGGGGGTCGCTCGATCCGTTCGCTCGAATGGGACGAATTGTCCGCCGGCTGGGCCCTCCGCTCGTTCTGGTGGCCACGGCCATCGCCGTCGCCACCATCGTCGTACTCCCCCGAACCCGATGGGTTGACGTCGGTAATCAGCTCGTGTCGGGATTGCTGTTCTACGCCAACTGGGAACTCGCGTGGACTGCGCAGGACTACCTGGCGGCCGACCCGAACGTCAGCCCCGTACAGCACATCTGGTCGGTCGCAGTGCAATTCCAGTTCTACCTCCTCGCCATTGCGGTGGTATTCGGACTGGCCGCGCTCGTTCGGCGTTCCCGAGGACTGCACCGCACCGGTCCGCACCCGCATCTGTTCCTCGTACTGTTCGGCGGAGGCGCGGTGCTGTCCTTCGTCTACGCCGCGGACGGTGGCGCTCGAATGCAGGCGTGGAACTACTACGACACCGGTGCACGACTGTGGGAAATCCTCCTCGGCGCCGCCGTGGCCGCATATCTGGCGGGCCGGGCGTCGCGTACTCAGGCGAGGCAGCGGGCCGTTCGGGCAGGCAGAACCGCGCTTGCGGCCGCGGGCTTGGCGGCCATCGTCGGGTGCGGGTTCGTCCTCGACGGCGTGCACGAGTTCCCCGGTCCGTGGGCGCTGGTACCGGTCCTCGCCACCCTTGCGCTGATCCTCGCCGGCCCCAACACCCCGATCGCCCGCATGCTGGGAGCCGACTTCGGGCGGTGGCTGGGATCCATCGCGTTCCCGCTATATCTGTGGCACTGGCCGATTCTGATTCTCACTCTCGCCTATACCGGCGCCCCGTCCGCCGACCTCACCACCGGTCTTGCGATCATCGCGGTGTCGATCGGACTGGCGACGCTCACCGTCCGACTCGTCGAGAAACCGATGCAGGCACCGCCGCGCTCGGTCTCCCGGGTAGCTGTCACGGCCACGGCCCTCGGCCTTGCGGTTATCGTCGTGGGCAGCACCGTCGCGTGGGACCAGCACGTACAGCGCTCGGTGTCCGAACTACAGGCCGGTCCTCGGTTCGATCCGGCCAGCCATCCGGGCGCACTCGAGCTGACCGACGCATACCTCGCGGACGATGCAGACCTGATGCCCGCTCTGTTCGCCGCCCCGGAGGACCTACCGGTCACCACCCTCGACGGGTGCATCGCCGATTTCGACACCGAGGACGCACTGCGGTGCGAATACGGCGATCTCACCGCAGACCGTACGGTCGTGCTGGCCGGCGGATCGCACGCAGAACATTGGATCACCGCACTCGACGTGATCGGCCGCGACAACGGGTTCCGCGTCGTCACATACCTCAAAATGGGATGCCCACTCATGGTCGGGCATCTGGAGATGTACGGCGACGGCGACTTCTCGGGCTGCCCGGGGTGGGCACGCACCGTCCTCGACATCGCTCGGGACACTGCCCCCGATTTCGTGTTCACCACCGCCACCCGACCCCGTGAGGGCGCACCCGGCGACTACACCCCCGACTGGTACGTCGACGTGTGGTCGGAGTTGGCGTCGTACGGCATCCCGGTTCTCGCGGTGCGCGACAACCCGTGGCTCGAACGCGACGGTGTCGCCTATCGAGCGATCGACTGTCTCGCCGACGGGGGGAACGTCGACTCGTGCGGAGTGGAACGCGACCTCGCGTTGGACTCCGTCAACCCGACCCTCGCGGCGTCGTTCCGTCTACCGGGCGTCCGGCCGCTCGACCTGACGACCGCGTTCTGCGGCGATTCGGTGTGCCGCGTCGCCGAAGGCAATGTGCTGATCTATCGCGACGAACATCACCTCACCTCGACGTACGTGCGTACGTTGACCTCGGAGTTGGGCAGGCAACTGTCCGCGGCCACCGGCTGGTGGTAAGCCGGTTCCGCCCGGTCACAGTAAAGTTCACTCCATGTCACAGGATGCACCCGTCGAATCACCCCCGATCGAAGTATGGCCGGGATCCGCATATCCGCTGGGAGCCACCTACGACGGCGCCGGCACCAATTTCGCACTGTTCTCCGAAGTAGCCGACGCCGTCGATCTGTGCCTCATCGCGGACGACGGAACCGAAACCCGGATCAGATTCGAAGAGTCGGACGGTTACGTCTGGCACGCCTATCTCCCTTCTGTCGTCCCCGGCCAGAAATACGGCTATCGGGTTCACGGCCCATGGGATCCGGCGAACGGCCACCGCTGCGACCCCAGCAAACTCCTGCTGGACCCGTACGGCAAAGCGTTCGAGGGCGCCTTCGACGGAGATCCCTCACTGTTCTCGTACTCGCTCGACATGCCGGCGCAGCAGGAATCCGGCGGCGAGAACAGCGAGACCGAGAACGGCGACGACCAGAGCAGCGACGCCCTGAACGGTGATGTCGATACCCCGTTCGAGGACGACGAGGACCGCGCCGATCCCGACGAGACGATCGTCGCGATGAACCCGATCGCACACGACGACGAGCGCCACGACGATTTCCCGCAGCTCGATTCGCTCGGACACACGATGACCACCGTGGTGATCAACCCGTTCTTCGACTGGCAGGCCGATCGAGCACCGAAGCGGCCGTACCACGAGACGGTCATCTACGAAGCGCACGTGAAGGGCATGACCGTCGCTCATCCCGACGTGCCCGAGGCGCTGCGCGGTACGTACGCGGGTCTCGCGCATCCCGCCATCATCGAGCATCTGCAGAACCTCGGCATCACCGCGATCGAACTGATGCCGGTGCATCAGTTCATGCAGGATCAGGTGTTGTTGGACAAGGGCCTGCGAAACTACTGGGGATACAACACCTTCGGCTTCCTGGCTCCGCACGCCGACTATGCCTCGAACCCGAATGCCGGTGGTGCCGTCACCGAGTTCAAGGCAATGGTCCGCGAGTTCCACGCCGCAGGCATCGAAGTGATTCTCGACGTGGTCTACAACCACACCGCCGAGGGCAATCACATGGGCCCGACCATCAGCTTTCGCGGTATCGACAATGCTGCCTACTACCGACTAGTCGACGGCGACCTCGAGCATTACATGGACTACACGGGCACGGGCAACAGCCTCAACGCCCGTCACCCGCACACGCTGCAGCTCATCATGGACTCGCTGCGCTACTGGGTCACCGAGATGCACGTCGACGGCTTCCGGTTCGACCTGGCATCGACCCTCGCACGCGAACTGCACGACGTCGACCGGCTCAGCGCCTTCTTCGACCTGGTGCAGCAGGATCCGGTCGTCAGCCAGGTCAAGCTCATCGCCGAGCCGTGGGACGTCGGCGAAGGCGGCTACCAGGTGGGTAACTTCCCCGGCCTGTGGACCGAGTGGAACGGCAAGTACCGCGACACCGTGCGCGACTACTGGCGCGGCGAGCCCGCAACGCTCGGGGAGTTCGCGTCGAGGCTCACCGGATCCTCGGATCTGTACGAGGCCACCGGCCGACGGCCCGGCGCCAGCATCAACTTCGTCATCGCGCACGACGGGTTCACGCTGAATGACCTGGTGTCGTACAACGACAAGCACAACGAGGCCAACGGCGAAGACAACAACGACGGCGAAAGCCACAACCGTTCGTGGAACTGCGGCGTCGAAGGACCGACCGAAGACCCCGAGATACTCGACCTCCGCGGCCGTCAGATTCGCAACATCATGGCGACGCTCCTGCTCAGCCAGGGCACCCCGATGATCGCGCACGGCGACGAGATGGGCCGTACCCAGCAGGGCAACAACAATGTGTACTGCCAGGATTCCGAGCTTGCGTGGATGGACTGGTCGCTGGCCGAAACCAATGCCGAACTGATCGAGTTCACAAGGAAGGCGATCGCGCTGCGCGGCGATCACCCGGTGTTCCGACGTCGACGGTTCTTCGAGGGACGACCCATCCGCAGCGGAGAGCAGGCGCGTGATATTGCCTGGCTCACACCAGCGGGGGAAGAAATGACGCCCGAGGACTGGGACAGCGGCTTCGGAAAGAGCCTGACCGTCTTCCTCAACGGTGAGGGAATTCCCGAGCCGAATCAGCGCGGCGAGAAGGTACTCGACGACTCGTTCCTGTTGTGCTTCAACGCCCATCACGAAACCATCGAGTTCCACACTCCCGACGGTGAGTACGCAAAGGAGTGGACGGTGGCACTCGATACGGCCGTTCCGACAGGATCGAGTGAGAATGTCATCGAAGCGGGTACACCGGTGAAGGTGGCCGCCCGGTCACTCCTCGTTCTACGAAAGACGGACTGACACCATGCCGATCCCCTCCAGTACTTATCGACTACAGCTGCGCGGGGACTCATTCACTCTGGAAGACGCCCGGGGCGTCGTCGACTACCTCGACGACCTGGGCGTCACCCATGCGTACCTGTCTCCCATTCTCACTGCGACCGATGGATCGACACACGGCTACGACGTCGTGGATCCGACCACCGTCTCCCCTGCCCTGGGCGGGCGTGCGGCGTTCGAAGCATTGGTCGCCGAACTGCATTCACGCGGCATGGGCGTCATCGTCGACATCGTGCCGAATCACGTCGGCGTCGAGGACCCGCGCCAGAACGCCTGGTGGTGGGATGTGCTCCGGAATGGCAGTTCGTCGAGCTACGCGCGTTTCTTCGACATCGACTGGGCCGACGACAACGGGGCCGACGGCAAGATCGCGATCCCGGTCCTCGGGTCGGAGAACGACGTCGACCAGCTGACGATCGATCGCAGCGGTGAGGAACCGTTGCTCGCGTACTACGAGCACCGCTTCCCGATCGCGGCGGAAACCGCGGACGGGTCTCACGGCGACGATGCCCGTGCGGTGCACGACGCGCAGGCGTATCGGCTGGTGAGCTGGAAGGCAGGGCTCGTCGGGTATCGACGGTTCTTCTCGGTCAACGGCCTCGCGGGACTGCGCCAGGAGGACTACGACGTGTTCTCCGCCTCGCACATCGAGGTGACCAGTTGGATGACGGAGGGACTTGTCGACGGTCTGCGGGTGGACCACCCCGACGGTTTGGCGGACCCGGCAGGGTATCTGACCGAGCTGCGTGAGGTGCTGGGTCAGGACCGCTGGCTCGTCGTCGAGAAGATCCTCGCGCGAGGAGAACCGCTCGACGAGTCGCTTCCGGTCGACGGAACAACGGGCTACGACGCATTGGCCGATCTGGGCGGAGTCTTCGTTGATCCAGCGGGTGCGCAGGCGCTCGCCGAACTCTCGGCAGCTCGCACCGGGACCGCCTCGGATGCGGCGTGGCTGCACTCGACGGAGCGCGAGTTGAAAGCGTCGGTTGCACGGGGCGATCTCGCACCCGAGGTCCGTCGTCTGGCTCGCACGGTCGCTCGTGAATCCGGTGTCGACGCGTCGATGGAACAGATCACGGACGCCATCGTCGCCGTGGTTGCGGCCATGCCGTACTACCGGTCGGACTACGCGCCACTCGCCGGCACGACCGCGCGGGTGATGGGCACCGTCGTCGACGAGAACCCCGAACTGACACCGGGTCTCGATGCGCTCGCTGCCGCGCTGATCGCGGACGGTGAAGCCGCCGTCCGGTTCGAGCAGGTCTGCGGGGCGGTGACGGCCAAGGGCGTCGAAGACTGCCTTTTCTACCGCGCGACCCGGTTGATCTCTCTGCAGGAAGTCGGCGGCGACCCGGCCCAATTCGGGCTGAGCCCGGCACAGTTCCACCTCTCGAACGCCGATCGCGCGGCCCGGTGGCCGGCCGCGATGACTACGTTGTCCACCCACGACACCAAGCGCGGGGAGGACGTTCGCGCGCGAATCGGTGTTCTGTCGCAAACGCCGGAGCTGTGGGCGCGGTGCATCGCCGATTGGGAGTTGCCGGCGCCGAGCCCGGACGGTTCCACCGGATTGTTCTTGTGGCAGAACCTCTTCGGAGTGTGGCCCGCGGACGGTGTCATCACAGACGAATTGCGCTCACGGGTTCACGCCTACGCGGAGAAGGCAATTCGCGAGGCGGGTTCTCGAACCACGTGGAGTGAACCCGACGAAAGGTTCGAGAAGTCCGTGCACGAATGGCTCGACTCCATTCTGAGCGGGTCCATGGCGGATTCAGTCACCATGTTGGTCTCACGCCTCGACGCACACGGTCGTAGCGATGCGCTCGGGCAGAAGCTTCTCCACCTCGTCGGCCCTGGTGTTCCCGACGTGTATCAGGGCACCGAATTCTGGGAAGACTCACTGGTCGACCCGGACAACCGACGGCCCGTCGACTACTCCGTGCGCCGTGAACGGTTGTCCGACAACCGAACTCCCGTCATCGATCAGACCGGTGCCGCGAAATTCTGGGTCGTGCGCACCGCACTGCGACTTCGACGCGAGCGTCCCGACAGTTTCGTCGGAGGCACGTATGCACCCGTGTATGCGCACGGTTCGGCAGCCTCACACGTTCTCGGTTTCGCACGCGGCTCGTCGCTCGAGCAGCCCGACGTGATCGCACTCGCAACGCGTCATTCGTTGACCCTCGCATCGCAGGGTTGGGGATCGACCACTGTGGTACTCCCCGAAGGACAGTGGCAGGACAGGTTGACCGGTACCGGGTACAGCGGCGACGTGACCGCAGCGGAGTTGTTCGCAGCCCTACCTGTTGCACTGCTGGTGCGCGAGCGAGCCGCAACCCCCGAAGCTGATTCCGAAGCCGATAGCAGAGGAGAGCACGACGCATGAGCCACCGCTTCGAGGTCTGGGCACCTACCCCCGACACGGTTCGCCTGCATCTGGACGGCGAGCTGCATCCGATGCAGAAAGGTTCGGGCGGTTGGTGGTTCGCCGACGCCGAAGCACGGCCGGGCAGTCGGTACGGCTT
>NZ_JBAWFH010000475.1:0-7349 GCF_049591685.1 Rhodococcus sp. (in: high G+C Gram-positive bacteria)
AACTCTGTGGAGCTAAGGGGAATCGAACCCCTGACCTTCTCGATGCGAACGAGACGCGCTACCAACTGCGCCACAGCCCCTTTTTTACGACCTCGCGATCGCTGCGCAACCTTATCAAAGGTCGCTCCGGGTTCCGAACGTCAGGCCCCCGACGCCCGCCTGATGTCGTCGTCGACGGGCGAGGACTGTTGGAACGGCTCCGAGTAGTGCGGCAGGTGGTCGAACTCCGGGTCTTCGTCGTCGATTTCGAGCACGACGGCGCCGGGGCGCCGCAGCCGCTGCGG
This sequence comes from Rhodococcus sp. (in: high G+C Gram-positive bacteria), assembly GCF_049591685.1. Taxonomy (GTDB): domain Bacteria; phylum Actinomycetota; class Actinomycetes; order Mycobacteriales; family Mycobacteriaceae; genus Rhodococcoides. The sequence continues at coordinate 285 of NZ_JBAWFH010000475.1, forward strand.
GACGAGCTCGAGTTCGTCGTCGGTGCGCGATTCGACACCGAGCCGCGAACGGCCCATCCGTGTCATGCGTCGACGGCGGATATCCTGTTCGATCTGCACCTGACGGCGGAGGTAGTAGAGGTACGCGCCCAGCGATGCGATGGCGAGGCCGCAGGCCCACCAGAGCATTCCGGTGATGATGACGGCCAAGGCGGCCGAGGTGATGGCGGCGAAGACGAGACCGAGTACTGCGCGCTGCCGGAACGAATACCGGGCTGCGCGCGCGATGGCGTCGGCCTCGGGATCGAATCCTCCGCGACCGCGCCGGTTGGGCACGTAGTCCTTCGGTACGCCCCTGTCGCGAGACTCGCTGTCCCGCAAGGCACCCTCTCTCGAGTCCTCGTCGTGCATGGTGTCGTCACGCTCGATCGTGTCGGTGTCTGCGTGAGTGTCCATCGAGTCCTCCGCGTTGTTCGCGTTGTTCGGTGCTGAGCGTCCGAAGACGACGCTGGCGGGTGCCGAGACACGCTCGTCGTCCTCGGGTCGCCAATCGGGGTCGCTCGCATGTCCGACGGCGGGTCCGCGCGCCGGCTTCTTGGTTCCCCCGCGGTGCAGTACGCGGGTGGCGAGTGCAACGTCGGATGTCTGCATGATGCGCGGACGTTTACTGGTCATCATCGGAAGCAGCACGAAGACCCAGACGGCAACCAGACCGATCCAGATGATCGAGTTGGGCATCTCGGCGCGCTCCTTCCGAGGCAGGCTTTTCCGGTCTTACAGCTTTTGACGTGATCAGGCTATGCGGAAGCCGCGGACGAACCGGGGAGACGCGCCGACCCGAATTACACACACGTCACTCTAGTCACATCAGTCTCGAGAATGGCCGAAGGCCGAACTTCCGTCAGGCCCAGGCGGCTCGACCGGACCGCACGAGGCGATCGGCCACGGTCACCTGCACCTCGGGCGCGGTGATTGCCACCAGGAGGTGATCGCGCCAGCGACCGTCGACATCCAGGTAGTTCTTCAACAAGCCCTCTTCGCGGAAACCGACGTTGCGCAGCACAGCCTGGCTCGCCGCGTTCTCCGGGCGAACCGTCGCCTCGACGCGGTGCAGTCCGACGCCGCCGAAGCAGTGATCGAGCCCCAGCGCCAGCGCGGCCGTGGCGACGCCTCGGCCGTTGACCTCCTTGGCGACCCAGTAACCGATCCACGCCGACCGCAACGCACCCCGGACGATGTTGCCGACGGTGAGTTGCCCGCAGAAGTAGCCGTCCAACTCGATGGCCATGGGAATCATGTGTCCCTTGCGCGCCTCCGACTTCAGGCCCGAAACGAGGCCCGGCCACGCCGAAATATGGTGTCGCGCAGCCCACGAACCCTCACCGGTCGGCTCCCACGGTTCGAGGTGCGCGCGGTCGGCGAGTCGGATACGGCTCCACGTAGCGGCATCTCGCAACCGGACGGGACGGATGACGACGGTGCCGCCGGCAACTTTCAGAGGTCCCGACTTCGCCGGCCAACCTGGGTGGCTCGACCACGTGCTGGGCATCTGTCGATATTAGGCGGTGCCGGGCACGGGCCCACCACTAGCCACGCTGGGCCAGGAACGACACACCCACTTCTTCGCCGGTGCGAATTTCGGTGACGTCGGGCTCGATGACGACGAGGCAGTTGGCTTCGGCGAGCGTCGCCAGCAGGTGCGAAGACGCCCCGGGAGCGCCGCCGAGCGCCTGCACGAGGTATTCGCCCGTTTCCTCGTCGCGCATGAGCTGACCGCGCAGGTAGCCCTTGCGGCCCTCGATCGAGGTGATGGGGGCGACGGTTCGCGCGGTGACGGACCGACGCATGGGCTGTCGCCGTCCGAGCGCGATGCGGATGAGCGGACGCACCATGACCTCGAACACCACGAGGGCACTGACCGGGTTGGCCGGCAGGAGGAACGTGGGCACCTCGTCGCGCCCCAGTTGCCCGAACCCCTGCACCGAACCGGGGTGCATCGCAACGCGTTCGACTTCGAGGTCGCCGAGGTCGGAGAGCGCCTCACGAACGCCTTCCGATGCTCCCCCGCCCACAGCGCCTGCGATGACGACGATCTCCGAGCGGATCAGCTGACCCTCGACCACCTCGCGGAGGCGTTTGGGATCGGTGCTGACGATCCCGACGCGGTTGACGTCTGCGCCGGCGTCGCGTGCCGCGGCAGCGAGCGCATAGGAGTTGACGTCGTAGACCTGTCCCGACCCTGGTGTGCGGTCGGTGTCGACGAGTTCTCCACCCACCGAGATGACGGACAGGCGTGGCCGCGGATGCACGAGCACCTTGTCGCGTCCGACAGCGGCGAGCAGTCCTACCTGGGCCGCGCCGATGATGGTGCCCGCGCGGACGGCGACGTCACCGGGTTGGACGTCGTCGCCGATTCTGCGGACATAGTCGCCGGAACGCACCGGGCGGAAGACCTTGACCCGGGCGCGGCCACCGTCCGTGCGGTCCAGCGGAAGAACGGCGTCGGCCAGCGTCGGAAGCGGAGCGCCGGTATCGACGCGTACCGCCTGCCGGGGCTGAAGGCGGATGGGTTGCCGTGACCCGGCGCTGACCTCGCCCACGACGGGCAGCGTCAGGTCGATCCGCTCGTCGTCCTCGTTGCGCAGGTCGGTACCGGCGGCGGAGACGTCGACGCTTCGTACTGCGTAGCCGTCGATGGCCGCTTGGTCGAAGCCGGGCAGTGGGCGCTCGGTGACGACTTCCTCGGCGCAGAGAAGGCCCTGCGCTTCCGATATCGCGACCCGTACAGGCCGTGGTGCAACTGCCGCAGCAGTAACCCTGGTCTGCTGATCCTCAACCGAGCGCATCTGGCCCTTCCTCTACGTGTTCACATGGGCCTACTCGTACTTGGTGAGTTGCGGCGCCCAATCGTCGCTCAGACGCTCGGTCAACCACTCACGCAGCGACGGACCGTAATCATCGCGTTCGAGTGCAAAGTCAACCGCAGCTCGGAGGTATCCCCCGGGATTTCCGAGGTCGTGTCGGGGTCCGCGGTGCACGACAACGTGCACGGGGTGGCCTTCCTCGATGAGCAATGCGATCGCGTCGGTGAGTTGGAGCTCGCCGCCAGCACCCGGCTCGATTCGTCGGATTGCGTCGAAGATCGCGCGGTCGAGCAGGTAACGGCCTGCGGCGGCGAAGAGCGACGGAGCTTCCTCACGCTTCGGCTTCTCGACCATGCCGGTGACCTTGAGCACGTTGGGGTTGTTGGCGTCGGGAACAGTCTCGACGGAGAACACGCCGTAGGAGGACACGTTCTCTTCGGGGACCTCGAAGGCGCACAGGACGGTGCCGCCGCGCTTGGCGCGCACTCGCGACATCACGTCGAGGACGCCGCGAGGAAGTACGAGGTCGTCGGGAAGCAGGACGGCGACGGCGCTCTCGTCGTCATCGAGCACCTCTTCGGCGCACGCAACCGCATGACCGAGACCGAGCGGCTCCTGCTGAACAACGGACTGCACGTCGAGCAGGGCCGGTGCGACGCGGACCTTCTCGAGCATCTTGAGCTTGCCGCTCTTCTCGAGCTTGGTTTCGAGGACGAGGTCTTCGACGAAGTGAGCGACAACGCCGTCTTTGCCCGGTGAGGTGACGATGACCAGTCGCTCGGCGCCCGAATCGGCGGCCTCACCTGCGACTAGTTCGATTCCAGGGGTATCGACGACCGGGAGCAGTTCCTTGGGAACGGTCTTGGTTGCCGGGAGGAATCGTGTACCCATGCCCGCTGCGGGAACGATCGCAGTCCGAAAGTACCGATCCGGAACGGTTTCGGACGCAGTCGGTTCTGTCGCGGCTTCTGTCATGCTGCCCACCCTATCCATGCTCACTGCGGCAGTTCTTCCGCATGTGGTGTCTGTTTCCCCTGGTGCTTAAGCTCGAAACCATGACGCCAGGTGATTCCGAGACGCCGACCTGCGCGGCCCCGTCCTCCACGGTGCCGTCTCCAAAAGTGGAGTGGCGGCGGTCCGTGCTGGCTCGGCGTCGTCTGGTCGCTCCAGCGGAGCGCGCCGAGGATTCTTTGAAACTGTGTCATGCCGCAGCGGATTCGGCTCGCGGAACGCGCGCCGTCGCCGCGTACGTGCCGGTCGGCAGTGAGCCTGGCTCACTGGATCTGCTCGACGCACTCCGGGCGGTGTCCCCCACCGTCCTGGTGCCGATAGCGCGCGAACCAGGCCCTTTGCACTGGGCAGAGTACACAGGCCGGAGGAGTCTGATCGCGGCTCCCTACGGGTTGTTCGAGCCGGCGGGAGCCGTGCTGGACCCCGAGTCCGTAACGGGGTGCGAAGTGGTCTTCGTCCCCGCTCTGGCGGTCGACAAGCGCGGCGTCAGACTGGGCCGGGGCGCCGGATTTTACGATCGGACGCTCGATCTCGTCGGTCCGGGCATTCCGATCGTGGCGGTCGTCCGAGACGAGGAATTGGTAGAGGTTTTGCCGGAGGAACCGCACGATCGACGGGCGACGCACGCGTTGACGCCGAGCCACGGCCTCGTCGAGCTGGCCCGGGAATACCCGTCCGAATAGCTACGTTGGCAGTCATGACTGTAGAGTGCCAATGCTCTCTAGTTTGAAGTTTTTTCGGCACACCAGTGGTCTCGACGTCAGTAGTACACCGCGGCGATATCTCCTTGGTGACCAGTGGACCAGCGCGGAGGAACATCGATGCCCACCTATTCGTACGCCTGCACCGAATGCGACAACCGATTCGACATCGTGCAGTCGTTCAGCGAAGACTCGCTGACCGTCTGCCCACAGTGCACCGGCAAGCTGCGGAAGCTGTTCAATTCCGTCGGCATCGTGTTCAAGGGAAGCGGGTTCTACCGCACCGACAGTCGCAGCGGATCGAGCACTGTAAGCGAAAGCTCGGGCGATTCGAAGAGCGATGCCGCTCCCCCGAAGAAGGAGTCGGCCCCCGCGTCCAGTTCCTCGAGCTCTTCGAGCAGCGACACGTCTTCCTCGAGCAGTAGTTCCTCTTCGTCGAGTTCGTCCTCGTCACCGTCGAAGGCTGCTGCCAGTTAGCCACGCTTTCACCAGTTGTCCACAGGCCCCGGCGTTATCCACAGCCGGGGCCTGTTCTGTGCCTAGTCGAGGTGCACGTCTCGCTAGCGTGCTCTCATGCCGAGTACTCGTAGTCGCCTCGACGCCACCCTCCTCGACCGCATCGCGGGTCGGCCCGGGTGGACGAGAACCATTCTGTGCAGGCGCATCGCAGCAGGGCTGCTCGCCGCCGTTGCCGTCGTCCTCTTTGCGCGCGACGCCGTAGCCACCGACACTGTGCGTGTGGTGGTGGCGGCCGCGGATCTCGCTCCCGGGTCCGCGCTCGACGCTGCGGACGTGCGGATCGCGGAGTATCCCCCTTCGGCGGTTCCCGACGGTGCACTCGGCTCGGTTGACGAGGTACTCACCCACACAGTTGCCGGGCCGGTCAGGGCGGGTGAACCGCTGACTGATGTGCGTCTGCTGTCGTCGCGTCTCGCGGAATCTGCGCTCGGCGGGTCGGATGCCCGCATCGTTCCCATTCGGCTGACTGACGCAGGTGTGACCGAGCTTCTTCGTTCGGGCGACACGGTGGACGTGCTGACGGTCGGCGAGGACGAGAACGACCGCACCGCGCGAGTGCTCGCGAGCAAGGCCGTGGTGGTTCTGGTGTCCGAACAGGACGCACGTGCGCGCAGCAACGAGCAGGTGGTGCTGGTGGCGATGTCAGCCGCTGATGCGATGACGGTGGCTGCAGCCTCGCTGACGAGTGCGCTGACCGTCACCTTCCACTAGCTGCTGGCTGCGAGGCCTGTTCCGCGCCGCTCCGGCTCGGTGGTTGTTTCGGTGTCGACGGGCTCGTCTTTTTCCACGGTCGAGCATTCGAGATGGCCTTCGAATGTGGCGTAGTTGGTGAAGACGAGTGCGCCGATGGTGTCGGTGAAGACGATACGGACGTTATAGATGTCGACGTCATCGTTTGCGTCGTGGGTCTCGATGAACACGTCACTGTGGAGGACGTCGGACGCACGCAGCGGGCGGTGTTCGCGCACGCGCTGCTCAGAAAGCCGGAGAACGTACGAGTCGAAGTCGGCGAACACTTCGCGCACGACGTGCAGGGCCGCGGAAGTACCGAGGTTGCGGTACGCCTCGTCCCGGTGGGCGTAATCGTCGACGTCGGCTGCTGTGGGGAACAGTCGAAGGAGGGCAGACCTGTCGGCCAGCTCGATCGACGGGTTGTGGAAGGTCGTCAAGCGGTGTCGCTTGCCGAGCACACTCTCGATCCACTCGCGAGTGGGAGCGGCATTGTTCACGCTGTGACGGCCCATAGCGGGCATAGTAACGTGCCCAGGATCGAACACGCCAATCTTGGTTGATCTCACAACCAAGCTGTAACAGGCCAGTTAGAGCAAGTAACCTTCCTTCCGGTCTTCTTTCGGTTCCACTCGCGTTCGGATTCGAGGTGTCGAACCGAAATTCATCGTCATCTCGGTTAGCCTCGCCACTGGTGTATACGCGGGTTCAACAGAAGGGTCGGCCATGCTCAAAGGATTCAAAGACTTTCTACTTCGCGGCAATGTCGTGGACCTGGCGGTCGCAGTTGTCGTCGGAGCCGCATTCACTGCAATCGTCACGGCTTTCACGACGAACATCGTCAACCCCCTGGTCGCTGCTCTCGGCGGGTCCAACGAGTACGGCTGGGGATTCCAAATCACCTCGAGCCCTGAAACATTCATCAACGTCGGCGCCGTGGTGACAGCGGTGATCAACTTCGCCATTATCGCTGCCGTCGTGTATTTCGTCCTGATCCTGCCTGTGAACACCGCGAAGAAGCGATTTGTCAGCGCTCCCGAGAAGGAACTGAGCGATGTCGATGTGCTGGTTCAGATCCGAGACATCCTCGCCGGGGGCACCGAAGCCGGGCAGAAGATCTCGACCCCAGAAGACAACACCGGCGGCAGCGGCGAAGCGACGGTCGACACGCCCGACTTGGGGAAACACAGCAAGTAGGAAAGTTCAACCGTTCGAACGACAAAGGTGCCAGCCACGCTCCGTTGAGCGCGGGTGGCACCTTT
>NZ_JBAWFH010000476.1:0-3375 GCF_049591685.1 Rhodococcus sp. (in: high G+C Gram-positive bacteria)
CCGGGGTTGGAGCCGCCGTCGGCCGGGCCCTCGCCGGCGCCTGCCGGGCCGTCTGCACCGCCGTCGTGGCCTTCCGGGTTCGATCCGCCGTCAGCGGGTCCTTCACCGGAGCCTGCTGTGCCGTCTGCGCCGCCGTCGTGCCCGTTGGGGTTCGATCCGCCGTCGGCAGGTCCTTCGCCACCGGCTCCGCTGGTGGTGATGTCGTCGTCGTTGATACTCATCGAATGCCTTTCCGTTAGCCGGTCGAGGGGCCTTTACGGCCCGTCGTGGGTATTGACGTTCGCGTGCACTTCCAAACACTACGATGGTGACCGTGACATCACACGCGATAACGCCTGATGTGCTGGGCGCGTGGGTCATCAAGTGCAACCCGAACAGGACGGATCTCGCACCGATGATCGCCGCGCGACGAGCCAACGAGCGCTGGTGCGTTGCCTCGAACTATCGCACCCGTTTGATGGCGCCGGGGCAGCCTGTGCTCTTCTGGGTGAGCGCCCATCGCGAGCGAGGGCTGTGGGGCGCAGGGCACCTCATCGGTGCGCCCGAACGCGGTCCGCAATGGAAGATAGCCACCGACATCGTGCTGTTCGACGAGCCGATCGTGGCGTCACGAATTCGATGCGTGCCTGCACTGTCGACGCTGGAGGTGTTCCGCTCCCCGCAGCAATCCAATCCGTCGTGGGTCACCTGCACGGAATGGGAGGCGCTGCAGGCTTTGCTGCCCGAGTAAACCGGGCGTCAGGTGACCCAGCCGGCGCGGAAGGCGGACAGAGCGGCCTCGACCCGGTTGTTGACTCCCAATTTGCCGAAGATCGCCGTGATGTGCGTTTTCACAGTGGTTTCGCTGAGGTACAGCTCTCGGGAAATGGCGGACGTCGTTGCGCCGGAAGCAAGGATGCACAGCACCTCTCGCTCCCGATCGGTCAACGAACTCAGTGCAGGGGGCGATGTGGGCGCTGCCGATGATGCGGCGATCCGCCGCAGGGCTTCGGCGCTGAAGAGGGTGTTGCCGGAGGCGACGGCACGGACGGCGAGATAGAAGGTGTCGGGCGCTTCGTCCTTGCTGACGAAACTGTGTGCGCCTGCGGCGACGGCCCGCACGACGAGGTCGTCGACGTCCATCGCGGTCATCGCGATGACTCTGGGCGGCGCGGGCATGGTCATGAGCTGCTCGGTGGCCTGCAGTCCTCCGATGCGCTTCATCTTGAGGTCCATGAGGACCACGTGCGGATTGTGCATGCGGACGGCGGCAGGCACTCGGTCACCGTCGTCCACGTCGGCAACGACGCGAATGTCATCGGTGGCAGCGAAGATGTCGGCGATGCCGCGGCGCACGAAGGCGTCGTCGTCTACGACGAGGACGGTGATCACGGGCGGTGATGTCATGGTGTGCGCAGCCTACGGCGGCGCTCCGACACCCGTCAGGCGTGCCACGGCAGCCATGCGTCGACAAGAAATTCTCCCGGCACCGGTCGGGCGTCGAACGTGCCGCCGACCGCCCGTACCTGCTCGTCGAGTCCTCTCAAACCTGTGCCCGAGCCGTGGGGGGAGGGTGATGCATCGGTCGCGTGGTTGCGCACGCGTACTCGGATGCCGTCGTGCACCGTTCCGTGCAACGCTACGGCGACCGGGGCACCCCGAGCGTGCTTCTGGGCATTGGTGAGTGCCTCTTGCACAACGCGATACGCTGCCTGACTGCTCGATGCACCCACATCGCCCGGCGCCAGATCGAATGTCAGCGAGATGGGTGTGCCGGCTTCTCGCGCCCCGTGCACGAGTTCTGCAATGCCCTCGACGCTCTGACGGCCACCCGGCGATTCTCCGGTGCCGCGAAGGACGCCGATGATGCGCTTCAGATCGTCCAGCGCTTCGTGCGCGGTCTGCCGAATCAACGACGCACTGTTGGCGACCTTCTCGGGGCCCTCGGTGCTGTTGACCTGCAGCCCGCCCGCGAAAAGCGATATCCGGCCCAGGCTTGCCGCCAGGGTGTCGTGCATGTCGCGCGCGATGCGGGTGCGTTCGGCCACGATGATGGCCTGTTCCCGGAGTACGTCCGACTGCTTGGCGTACCTATCACGTGTGTGCACTGCCGCGTCGAGGTCGGACTGGGTGCGGCGCAGGACGGCCAGCCCGATGACGGCCGCGACCAGGAACGCCGCAACGAGCCAGGCGATCCACAGTGGCACGTTCCACTCCGGGGGCGGGCCGTCCTTCGCCACGGTGGTACCCATGGTCATGACCGAGTAGTCGCGCCTGCGAAATGCGTCATAGGTCAAGGACATTCCGCATGCTGCGAAGACCAGGACGATCGGGATGGCCAGCGCGCGGCCGGTAACGACGTGTGCAACGGCGTAGAGCGCGATGAGCGCGGCCGTTGCATCCGTTTCGAAGAACAACGGCCCCGACACTGCGAGACCCAGGACGAGCCACGGGCGTTCGTGCCGCTTGATCAACGCGAATCCCGCGACGAGGTTGAGCAGCAGCCCGATGATCGGGATCCACTCGGGCACTTGTTCGGCGGACGTGGCCAAACCGAAAGTCATCAACGAGCAGAACACGCTCACCGTCACGGCTGCCGTCGTCCAGACGCGTCGACGCCACCTGCCCGGCGGGTTCGTACTCATGACAGGGACCCTACGGTCGAACACCGACACGGGGCTATCGCCCTTTCGATCCCACGGATCCGACCGAAAGGACGATGGCGACGGTCCGAACGACCGACGTGCCCGGCGGTTCCCTGCGGTGGAGTGAGTGCACTACCGCATCGACGAAGGGAACTCGCAATGACCACACCCCAGCAAGTGACGACCGACAGGCAGCGAAACTGGTTCGCGCGCCACAAGATTTTGAGCGTACTGATGGCGTTTGCCGTGGTGGTCATCGTGATCGCCGCGATGAACAGCGGACCCCGCGAGACCGCCGAAACGACGAGCGGTTCCGGTGGGCCTGCGGCAGCAACGGCGGAGCCGGCAAACGAGAAACCCGATCGGTCCGACGCCGCGCCGGGACTCGGGGCACCCGTCAGGGACGGGAAGTTCGAGTTCACGGTGACCGGCGTACAAGCCGGGGTCCCTACCGTCGGTGAGGAGTATCTGACCGAGACGGCTCAGGGTGAGTACGTGCTGGTGACGATGACCGTGCGCAACATCGGTGACCAAGCTCAGAGCTTCGCCGCCTCGGCGCAAAAACTCCTCGACGGGCAGAGCCGACAATTCTCCGCCGACGACATGGCGACGATCGTCTTCGACCAGAACATCTCGTACGAGCAGATCAACCCCGGCAACGCGATCGAGGCGACGGTCGTGTTCGACGTACCCGTCGGCACGGTTCCGATGGAGATCGAACTGCACGACTCACTGTTCTCCGGTGGTACGA
>NZ_JBAWFH010000477.1:0-2781 GCF_049591685.1 Rhodococcus sp. (in: high G+C Gram-positive bacteria)
GCGCCAATTGGCCCACTCGACGTAGTGCCCGTCGACAGTGAAGCGCGATGTATGACGGGACGGACGGTTCCGCGGTCGACGTAGTTGACGTCGTGCAGCACGAGGCCTTCGCGCGGCGTGAAGCCCACGCGTAGGCGCCAATTGGCCCACTCGACGTAGTGCCCGTCGACTGTGAAGGACGGGCCGTCGGGCTGGGTGATGTCGATGGTCTTCATCGGTGCGCGCTGTTTCTCGAACGCAGGCACGTTGCCGGGCCGCTCGTACATGCCGGGGAGGTAGTTTCCGGGCGTCTACGGGATGGGAACGACGCCTGTATCGGCGACGTCGACGACCTCCATGGTGTCCATGTCGACCGTCACGACCAGATTTTCGACGGGGCGCGCGTAGCCGTTCTCGTGGGCTTCGCTGCGCACGAACGTCAATGGACGAGCGAGGCGCCGACCACCGGGATGGTCGTCGTCCGTGGTGTGACCACTGGCCCATTTGTCGACCATCGCAAGACTGAAATCGGTGACGCCGCGCTTGATCATCGCCTCCTGCCATCGCGGATCGGCCTTGATGACGTCCTCGCACTGCAGGAACTCTTCGAGGGTGATGGGTGGCTGAGCATCGACGATCTCGGTGTAGCTGACGACTTCGTCCGTCGTCAGTGACACAACGGCCTCGAAGGTGGCGTGCGCGTCGCGGTCGCGTAGGACGATGAATGCCTGACGGTCGATATCAGGCTGCGCGAGTTCGATTTTGGACGGCTCGCGTAGCTCGATGTAGACGAACCTGGCCGACGACGACAGGTTCTCCTCCCGTGTGACAATTGCCGACGCCCGAGAGATCTCGTGCGGGGTGAGCGGTTCCAGCGGATGGGTGGTGACGGGCGCGAACGTATCGGTCATCGAGACTCCTGGCGTCGAGGTTGACGAGGTCGTGGGGGATACCGCGGGTACGGAAGAAGACGACCGAGGCAGCAAGCAGCAACTCGAGCGCCGCCAGAGCTGAGGCGGCGGTCATGCTCGGCAGGTGGTCGGAACGAGAAGCGCTGTGGTGGTGCCCGGACGGTAAGGGCGAATGGACGAGCAGCATGGCCGCACTCGTCGCAGCGACCATCACCCAGGCTCGCAGGCCGGACGAGCGGCAAAGGTCGACCGCGCAGGCAAGGCACACAACTGCCATCGCGGCGACAAGGACTCCGGTGCCGCCGCTGCCGACCCTGCTGGAATGCACAACGGTCGACAGCACCGCCACACCTGCGCCGACCCTGTTGAGCAACACGCTCGGCCTCCTACCGGTCGTCGACTGTTGGTCCGACGGTAGGGGTAAACCATTTCTGGTTTTCGTAGCTCGTGTGAGGGGTGTGTAACTCGACGGGTCCGGCAGAGTTGGTTCTGTATCGCTCCGGTCGAACGGCAACACCGCGGCGCCTCGTCGTAACGACGACCGCGAGCCCGCCGATGTGACTTGCATCACCGAGAGAGGATGACGATGACAAATCCGAACTATACGAGCGGCTCCGACCAGGGCCCACAGAACTACGACCCGAACGCCTACCCCCAGCAGCAGCCAGGCTACGGACAACCGCAGCAGGGCTACGGATACGGCTACGCTCCGCAGCAACCGGTCAACCCGGAGAAGAACGGGTTCGGCTTGGCCTCGCTCATTTTGGCGATCGTCGGCCTGGTCTTCGGAATCATCCCTCTCACGGGGTTCATCTGTTTGATCCTCGGCATCATCGGTCTGGCTCTCGGCTTTGCGGGATTATCCAGAGTCAGGAAAAACAAGGCCACGAACAAGAAGACCGCGATCGCAGGGATTGGCGCTTCCGTTCTCGCGATTGCACTCGGTATCTGGGGCATCACAATCGTTTTCAGCGCGGTCGACGATCTGGACCAAAGCTTCGACTGCCTCGGCAACGCTGATACGACTGCCGAGATCGAAGCCTGCTCCGAATAGACCGTCGCCGACGGCACATTTGGCGTCGGCCAAGCCAGACCTCGGAGGTCACTATGAGGTTCCCGCGCGTTGTGCTCGTTGCTGTGGTCGCTGCCATGCTCAGTTCTGGCTGCTCGTCGAATGGCAAGACCGAGGAAGACGTCCCATCTACATCTTCCATCACCGTCACCGCCACCGCGTCACCAACGAGCACACCACAGCTGCCGCCCGCGGTCGCCGAATTACCGCCCCCGCCCGAGCCGCCGCCGGCGCCTGTACCCGTGCCGATCACCTTCCAGTGCGGGGACTTCTCCTTGTACCAGTCGGGCACAGCTTTGTACTCGGATGGCACAACAGGCTACGAACCTTCATGCGACACGTACGTGCCTCCCGCCCCTGAGTTGCGGTATTGCGATTACGGCGGAACTGCGGTCTACACCGATGGGTCTTACTCCGTCGATGACCCGGCGTGCGTCGACACATCGCAGCCTGCGGAGAGTGGCTACCCGTACAGCGAGGCCGAAGATCGTAACGGCGACGGAGTGGTGAACGGTTACGAGCGGTGCGGCGTCCTGTGTGGGGAAGCGCCGACGAGCGGTGACGTTCAGACGCAGTACGGGTGCGAGCAGGGCTACATCACGGGACCCCAATGCGAATAGCGATGGTCTGGTGTGACCAAGGCCAGTATGCGCGTGATGATGTCCTTGATGCCCGCATCCCAGGTGTGCCCGGCGGTCAGACGCAAGCGCAGTTGGCCGATGCGATCACCGGACTTGCGAACCCAGTGAATAGCCGTATCGCCGCCGACGCTTGGGTGATCGGGGGGTCGGGTCACCCCGTTGGCCAGGGCGTATCGGA
>NZ_JBAWFH010000478.1:0-13715 GCF_049591685.1 Rhodococcus sp. (in: high G+C Gram-positive bacteria)
AGTAAGAGGACACTGGAGCCGTACCCACACACGCCAGGGAGGCTTCATGAACATCGATCTCGCCGGACGCACCGCGCTGGTGTCCGGTTCGACGCAGGGCATCGGGCTGGCCATTGCGACCAAGCTGGCACAGTCGGGCGCACGGGTCGTGGTCAACGGCCGCTCCCAGTCCACCGTAGACAAGGCCGAAGAGCAGATCGTCGACACCGTTCCCGGCGCCCGTGTCATCGGTGTGGCCGCGGATCTGGCCACCGCCGAGGGCGCCGAACTGCTCACCGCACGCGTGCCCGCTGTCGACATCCTCGTCAACAATCTCGGCATCTTCGGGTCGAAGCCCGCACTCGACATCGACGACGACGAGTGGCGTCGCTACTTCGAGGTCAACGTGCTGTCGGCCGTGCGACTGATCCGCACGTACCTGCCCGGGATGATGGACGGACGATGGGGCCGAATCCAGAACATCTGCAGCGACTCCGCCGTGGTGATCCCGGAGGAGATGGTCCACTACGGCATGACCAAAACCGCGTTGCTGGCGGTGACGCGCGGGTTTGCCAAGACTGCTGCCGGAACGGGCGTCACGGTCAACTCCGTCATTGTCGGTCCGACGCACACCGGCGGCGTCGAAGATTTCGTCGCCGAGTTGGTGGGAGACGATCTCCCGTGGGACGAGGCGCAGGCGAAGTTCATGAAGGAGCATCGCCCGAACTCGTTGATCGGCAGGCTGATCGAGCCCGAAGAGGTCGGCAACATGATCGTTTACCTGAGCTCCGAGCAGGCATCAGCGACGACGGGTGGAGCCCTGCGCGTCGACGGCGGCTACGTGGACTCGATCCTGCCCTGTTGCGCCTGTGCGCTGCGCGCCCGTGTGTGAAAAGTGCTGTTCCAACAACGTTTTTCGCACACGGGCGCGCAGCGCACTAGTCCTTCGGGCCGCCGGCTGCGTAGACGATTTGGCCGGAGATGAAGCCCGCACCTTCGCTGACGAAGAAGGAGGCGAGGTGCGCAATGTCGTCGGGGTGACCGACGCGATTGACCGGAATCTGTGATGCTGCGGCGGCTTTGAACTCTTCGAACGGCATGCCGACGCGTTCGGCGGTGGCAGCGGTCATTTCGGTCTCGATGAACCCGGGCGCGATCGCGTTGGCGGTGACGCCGAATTTGCCGAGTTCGATGGCGAGTGTTTTGGTGAAGCCCTGCATGCCCGCTTTGGCTGCGGAGTAGTTGGCCTGGCCGCGGTTGCCGAGCGCGGAGGTGCTCGACAGGTTGACGATGCGTCCCCACTTGGCGTCGATCATGTGCTTCTGGATGGCGCGGGCCATGAGGAAGGATCCGCGGAGGTGCACTCCCATGACCGAGTCCCAGTCTTCGACGGTCATCTTGAACAGCAGGCTGTCGCGGGTGATGCCGGCGTTGTTGACGAGCACTGTCGGAGCGCCGAACTCGGTGGCGATTCGGTCCACGGCCGTCTTGACCGATTCCTCGTCCGATACGTTCGCACCGATGGCGACGGCTTGTCCGCCTGCCGCTTCGATGGCGCCGACGGTGTCGGCGCAGGCTGCTTCGTCGAGGTCGACGACGGCGACGCCGAAACCGTCCTTCGCCAGGCGCTTGGCCACTGCGGCGCCGATTCCTCTGGCACTTCCGGTGACTACGGCGGTCTTCACTGCATCACTCACGTGTTTCTCCTGTGCGATCGGCCGAAATACCTCGGGGGGACTGTTCTACCAACACCGTGACCGGAATCAATAGGCGGCCACCGCGCCGTCGAGCGCCTTCTGCATTCTGCTCGCGACGGTTTTGGTGATGTGGAGGGGCTTTTCCGGTAGGTCGGAGATCGGGGTGTCGATGTAGACGCTGGCGTTCTTCAGCTTTTCCGAGCCCGGCCCGTAGCTGAGTCCGATGCACACCAGCACGGGTTCGACGCCGAGCGCCCGCACTCGTGCGACGATGTGGCCGATTCCGCTGCCGACCTTCTGCACCTGCGTCGGGTCTTCGAGGTTGCAGGTGCCCTCGGGGAACACCGCGAGGTCGTCTCCGCGGCGCACACGTTCGGCGCTGATGTCCATCATTGCGTTGCCCGCCGCGCTGACCGCGCGCATCCCGTGGTTCTTGCCGCGGAAGACGGGGATGCCACCCATCATGTCGATTCGCCTGCGCTGCTTGGGTTCTTGAAACAATTCGTCCTTCGCAAGCACCCGCGTACGGCCGATTACCGGACGCAGCGGACTGGCCCACGCCGTCGCGGCAACGGTGTACGGATCGGTCTCGGACAGGTGATTGACGGCGATGATCAGTCGCGTGTCGTCGTAGACCAGCCGGCGCAGCTCTTCCCGCGTACCGTCCGAGTACCCGACCCGCGGCTTGAACCGTCGGGCGAGTGCTGCGTACGCGAGCCGAGCCACCTGACGGTTCTGCTGATGCCTCAGATAGAAGTCGTAGACAGCTTCGTTGTTTTCCAGAACTACCGCGGGTCGATCCATGGAGCGAGCTTAGCTGTCGGCACCTCAGCCGAAGACGGGGAACTTTCGCTTTCGCGCGAGGTCGTCCATGCCGTCCTGGATACGGCGGCGGACCTCGTCGTACCTGGCGTCGACGTAGGCGTCGTCGTCACAGAGAACCGGGTCGTGGTCGACGGCGACGGGCGGCATGAAGCGGGTGCGGATCTTGGCCGGCAGCGGAATCTGCGGCAACGCCGCGGGCGAGATGATCCACGGCAGCGACAGTGCCAGCGGGAAGACCTTCAACCTGGCGATGCGGTCGAGCCGAAGCACGCGTGCGAGCTTGTCGCCCCGAATGAGCACCGGCATCGCATCGGCACCGCCCACGGTCGCGACGGGAACGATCGGCACACCCATGCGGATGGCGAGTTTGATGAAGCCTGTCCGGCCACCGAGCGTCGCGACGTCGCGTTCGGTCCACGGACGAAGCGAGTCGACTTCACCTCCCGGCCACACGATCACGTCGCGTCCCTCGGCGAGCGCGGTCGACATCGAGTCCGGCGCCGCGGGCAGCACCCCCATGGATCGGAACACGCGTCCGATGAGGGGGAACGCCATCAGGGCGTCGTGGGCCGTGCCGTGCAGCGTGCGTTCGGCACCGAAGTGCCGCCACCACTGCGCGCCGACGGTCCAGGCGTCCCACACGAACGGTGCTCCGGTGTGTACACCGACCACCAGTACCGGTGGCTCGGGGATGTTTTCCCACCCGTCGATCTCCATACGAAACCACTTGTCGGTGACGAAGCTCCAAAATTTGACCTGGCGGTCCATCGCCACGGTGTTCTGGTCGTCGAGGCTCCAGTCGCCTGCTCGCTCGGCGACGTAGCCCCCCAGCCCACCCCCGTGCTGTTCGCGTCGGTGCTTCATCTTCGTCCTGGCTGCTGCGGCGTAGCGCTGTGCCTGCTCCCGCAGCCCTCCCCCGTGACCTGCATCACTCATACGATGCACGGTACGCGCTCCGTTTCGGCGTCCGAGTCCGGCACGAGCGGTCGTGGGTTCATAACAACAGAAGCAACAATCGCCCGCAGCACAGGCGACGGTTGTTAAGGTCGGATTCCGAAGCCGAACGAATGAGGTGTTCATGGATCCGATCGAGCCGGCATACGGTACGACGACCCTGCTGTTGATCGCGGCCGGTGCGGTGGCCGTACTGCTCTTCCTCATCATGAAGGTCAAACTCCATGCCTTCGTTTCGCTCGTCCTCGTCAGTGCGGTCACCGCCGTCGCAGCGGGCATTCCGCTCGCCGACGTGCCCGCCGCTCTGCTGTCGGGATTCAGTACCACCCTGGGTTCGGTCGCACTGCTGGTCGCTCTGGGCGTGATGGTCGGTCGATTACTCGAAATCACCGGCGGCGCACAAGTGTTGGCGGACACGCTGATCAACCGCTTCGGCGCGAAGAGAGCTCCACTGGCCCTCGGCATCGCAGCGCTCATCTTCGGTTTCCCCATCTTCTTCGACGCCGGCCTCGTCGTCTTCCTACCGATCATCTATACCGTCGCACGACGGTTCGGCGGTTCGATCCTGCTGTACGCCTTACCCACAGCGGGCGCTTTCGCCGCGATGCACGCCATCGTGCCACCACATCCGGGTCCGGTGGCCGCTACCGAACTCCTCGGCGGAGATATCGGTACGGTCCTCATCCTCGGCGTTCCCGTTGCCGTCGTGGCGTGGTTCGTCGGCTCGTACCTCGTCGGTACCGCGCTCGGGCGCCGGTTCGACGTCGCGCTGGTCGACGTCATCGCCGGCCCCCAGAACCCCAACGCCCCCAAGACGGCAGCAGGCACCGGCGACGGCGTTGATGCCGACGACCGCGTCGAGCAAGGGATCGACGAGACGAACCGTTTCGGTACCCCACCCAAATTCGGCACCGTCCTGCTCATTTTGTTGACGCCGCTGGTTCTCATTTCGCTGAACACCGTCGTCAACACACTGTCCACCGCGGGAACCATCGACGGCGACGCGACGTGGGCGGCAGCGTTCGTTCTTCTCGGCCAGACTCCGATTGCTCTGCTGATCACGCTGTTGCTGTCGATCTTCCTGCTCTCGCCCGGACGCTTCCCTGTGGCGGACGCAGCCAAGTACATGGATCAGGCTCTCGGCCCGATCTGTTCGATCATCCTCATCACCGGCGCGGGCGGCATGTTCGGCGGCGTCCTCCGCGCGAGCGGCATCGGCCAGTCGCTCACCTCATCGCTGTCCGGCCTGGGGCTGCCGCTCATCCTGCAGGCCTTCCTCATCGCCACGGCTCTTCGCGTGGCGCAGGGTTCGGCAACCGTGGCACTGACCACCACTGCGGGTCTCATCGCCGTCCAGGTCGCAGAGGAAGACCTCAGCAACTTCAAGATCGCCCTACTCGTCTTCGCGCTCGCTGCAGGCGCGACCGTGCTTTCCCACGTCAACGATTCCGGCTTCTGGCTCGTCAGTCGCTTCTTCGGCATGGACGAGAAGACGACCCTGAAGACGTGGACGGTCATGGAGACCACGCTCGGCCTCGCCGTGTTCGCCCTCGCCTCGTTGCTGTGGGTGGTGTTCTAGTTCGGCGCAGGATTCACCCATCAGGGCTGGAGAGGCGCCAGCGCGTAGAACCCCTCGATATGTTCGCGCACGAGGCCGGCCGCTCGCGCTCCTTCACCGCGACGGAGCGCGTCGACGATTCCGCGGTGCTCGCATCGAAGGTCGACGGCCACCGCATCCCAATTCGGCAGTGCCGGAACGGCTGCCATGACGTACCCGTGGATGGAGTCACGAAGCGAGGTCATCATGGCCTCGACGAGGACGTTTCCCGCGAGCGCTGCCAGCTGCACGTGTAGTTCGGCGTCGAGCAGATGGAATTTTTCGGGCTCGAGGCGCAGGTCCCCCATCCGGTCCAGCAAACGTTCGATACCCGTCAGATCGGGATTTCGGCCCGCAGCCTCGTTGAGTGCCCACGATTCGAGCAATACGCGGGTCTGGACGACGTCATGGATGGGAAGGAATTTCGTGGCCATGTGCAGACGGAGAGCCGACCCGATCGACGTGGCCGGGTCGGCCATCACGTATGCGCCTGCGTCCGGGCCGGATCCCACCGCGGTGCGGACGACGCCCATCGCTTCGAGCACGCGAATCGCCTCGCGGATCGACGACCGACCGACGCCCAAGTCTTCGGCGAGCGCGCGTTCGGCCGGCAGACGATCGCCCACCTTGATACGGCCGGACGCCAGATCCTCTTCGATCCGGCCCAGAACCACCTCGTGTGCCCGCATGGACGCAGCCTAGTGACTTGCCCGCCCGCACCCACCCAGCACTCGGCTCGGCACTTCGATCAGCGCCGCATCGCCCGAACCCCGACGCTCAGGCCCACCGCGGCGACGCCCACCGCCGCGGCCACCCCGTACAGAACCGTCGAGGTTCCGAACTCGCCCGCGAACAGAGCGCGCTCGGCGTCGACGACGTAACCCAGCGGGTTGATGTCGACGAGGAACCGCATCCATGCGGGCGCACCGTCGAGCGGAAGCATGGTGCCCGACAGAATCAGAAGCGGGAACATCAGTGTCTGCTGCACCGCCCAGAAGACCCAGTCCTGAGCCTGAACCACCAGCGCCAGGGCGTACGACAATGCGCCGAGCCCGACGCCGAAGATGCCGAGTACGACGATCCCGATTGCGGCACCGATCGGATCGACCGACAAGCCGAGCGGCAACGCGACGACGACGATCAGCACTGCCTGCGCTGCAAGCGGAACGAGCTCTTTGACGGCACGGCCGATCAACAGGGACGACCTCGGTAACGGAGTGACGAGCATCCGCTCGTGCGACCCGTCGTGCAACTCCATCAACAAGTTGGAGCCGGTCATCGATGTACCGAAGATTGCGATCATCGCCAGCACGCCCGGGACGAACCAGTCCCAAACATTCCCGTCGCCGAGACCGGGGACGTTGCCGAGCAGCGGCCCGAACAACGCCAGCAGTATCAGCGGCTGGGTGAGACTGAAAACGACGGTGAAGGGATCGCGCACCGTGGGCCGCAATTCGCGGTTCATCACAATGGTGCTTCCGGCGAGTGTGTTCATCATTTCTCCTGGGGTATCAAGTTTTTGGCGGGTCCGCAGTTCGAGGCGGCAGCGATGTCAGACGGCAGCGATGTCAGACGGCAGCAGCGGTTTCGCGGAGGCTGCGACCGGTGAGGCCAAGGAATACATCGTCGAGGGTCGGGCGCGACATGTCGGCGGCCTCGACGCGCACACCGCGCCCATCGCTCAGTCGAATCAATTGCGGCAGAGCGGTTTCGGCACGAGTGACTCGGATGTTCAGGCGACGTCCGGACATGGTGACGTCACGGACGACACCGAGCTCACGCACGGAGTCGAGTACGCTCTCGGCCTCGTTGGGTGACTCGAACGTCAGCGTGACCAGGTCGCCGGCGAGCTCGGCCTTGAGCGCGTCGGCTGTGTCGTCGGCGATGATCGATCCCTTGTCGATGACGATCACCCGCTCTGCCATGGAGTCGGCTTCGTCGAGGTAGTGGGTGGTCAGCACAATGGTGGTGCCGAGTTCGCGGCGGAGCCGAAGGATGTGATCCCACAGGTTCGCTCGGCTCTGCGGATCCATTCCGGTCGACGGTTCGTCGAGGAACAGCAGGGGCGGCTTGTGCACCAATCCGATAGCGATGTCGAGCCGTCGGCGTTGACCGCCCGACAGTGTCGACACGGTGCGGCCCGCCAGCTCGGGGAGGTCAAGCGCGCCGAGCATCTCCTCCGCGCGTTTCTTCGACTCGTTCTTCGGTATGCCATAGCAGAGGCCCTGCGTGACGAGCTCGTCGCGCACCCGCTGGTTGTGTCCCCCGCCGTTGCCCTGGCCCACGTAGCCGAGGCGGCGTCGAACGGCATCACGCTCGTCGGTGACGCTGTGTCCGGCAATTCGAGCGGATCCGGATGTCGGCTCGAGCAACGTGGTGAGCATACGCAGCGTCGTGGACTTCCCGGCGCCGTTCGGTCCCAACAGGGCGACGAGCTCACCCTCCTGTACTGCCAGGTCGATACTCCGCACTGCCTCGACCGTCGTCTTGCCCTTGCCGAAGCTCTTGCTCAAGCCCTTCGTTTGGATCATCGGTGTACTCATGGTCCGTGTCGCCACCCTTCGTTCCTGCCCGTCGGTTACATCCGAGGACGTTAGGGACGATTGCGGCCGAATACGGTCCGCGATGAACCAGCAGAACCGACTGCGTGTAGTTCTCGTTCGATCGGGTATTCCCGGGCGAAACTACGAAGGGGACGCGAAGAGGATGGCAAAGAACACGAAGGTGCCGGGGCCACGCTGGATCAAGACGGCTCAGAACCGCACCGCCGCAGTCATGATCATGGCAGGAATCGCGGCAATCGGGCTGTTCATCGCCGCCCTCGCCGGAGGTTTCGAAGGATGGGTATGGATCGCGGCTGCCGCAGCCGTCATCCTCGTCGGTGGAGGCGTGTTCTCCCTACGTGCCGGAGCGCGACGCCCAGTGGAGCCACAACCGGTGGTCTACCGACCGGATTCGACGGACGTGGCCTTCGACGTCGACGTCGACACCGGACGACGTACTCCGCACAAGGAATAGGTTTCACCCGGCGCACAACCGCTTTCGTCTACGAGCAGAAAGCGCTCAATCGGTCGACGGCCGCAGCAATTCTCTCGACAACCGCTGGACGTGCGCGTGCACGCCGGCGACGATGTCGACTTGCCCGTCGGTGATGACCCATTGCAGTTGCAGTCCGTCGCTGACGGCGAGGCATTCGCGGGCAACTGCGTCGTAGTCGACGCTCCCGTCGAGCCCGTCACGGTCGATGCCCGCACGCAGTCGTTCGCCGAGCGCCGCGACGGCGGTGAGGTAGCGCTGCGCGTACACCTCGTGGGCGGGGCTCGACGGGTCGGCGGCTTCGGCGCTGACGAGAACGATGAGTTGGATGAGCCCGGGTTCGTCGAGGTAGCGGCGCGCAGCATCCACCATGTGGTCGAGGGTGGCGAGTCCGACGGCACTGTCGGGCAACGCATCCCACCACTGGGCGGAGTCGTCGAAGCGATGCTGCGCCACCGCGACCAGGAGATGCCGCTTCGTCGGGAAATGGTGTAGCAGCCCGCCTTCGCTGATCCCCACGTCGGACGCAATTCGTGTCATGGCCGTGCGGTGGTAGCCGTCCTCGGCGAATCGCGCGGCCGCCGTCGCTACGATCTGCTGCCTACGCTCGGCGCCCACCGAGTACGAACCGCGTACTCGTTTGCCAGTCCGTCCCGCCATGCCGCCAACCTACTGGAGACTCGATCGCAAAGAAACAAAGGATCCCTTGTTTTCATGTACTGTGAGTTCCATGGAACATCTCGACGTGGAGTTCGCATCCGGCCTCCGCCTGGACATCGTCGGTCCGCACGCCGTCGGACCCCGCCCGGCGATCGTGTGGCTGCACGGCGGCGGCTGGCGAATGCAAGACCGGAAAGCCCGACCAGACTTCGCCGCCCACTTCGCGGCCCGCGGGTTCGTGATGGTGTCGATCGACTACCGCCTCACCCCCGACACGGTGTTCCCCGGCCAACTCCACGACGTTCGTCGAGCACTGCGCTTCCTCCGCAATCGCAGTACCGAATTCGGGATCGACCGGAACCGAATCGGACTGTGGGGTTCGTCGGCCGGTGGCCATCTCGCTGCACTTGCGGGCGCGCACTCCTCTTCCCCACTGCTGCCCGGGGAAGAAGGCGAAGCAGGCGATGCCTCGGTTCAAGCAGTGGTCGACGGCTACGGCCCCTCGTCATTCGCCGATCAGGCCGACGATTCGCCGGAGGCAGCCCTTCTCGGAGGCCCGATCAGGAACAATCTCGAGCTCGCTCGCGCCGCCAGTCCCGCCCTCCAAGTTCGACCTGGCATGCCGCCGTTTCTGATCCTGCACGGCACCGCCGACACGATGGTCCCGTCAGCACACAGCGTCCGACTACACGAGGCGCTGATCGACGGCGGCAACGACTCCACCCTCTACCTCGTCGACGACTTCGGCCACGGCTTCCTCAACCCTGGCGACGTGCTCGAACTGGGCCCCGGCGTCTTCCTCGACCAAGGCAGACTCGAGGCGAACCCCGGCTCGCGCGCCGAAATCCACACCTACACAACCACTCACGGCGCTCTCTCGATGGATACCATCGCGGACTTCTTCCTCACCCACCTCGGACAAGGACAACAGCAATGACCACCCTGGACATCCCGGGCATCGAAGAAACCCACACTCTCGTTCCCGAGATCGACCGGCTGCCGGGGCGCCGTGCTCCGTATTTCATGTCCGCCGGCGAGGGGTTGCGATACGACCTGGGTGGGCAGCTCGTCACCGTCATTGCGCGGCCCGAAGACACCGGCAACCAGTTCGGTGCCGCGTTCGTGTCCGGTTGCCGAGGCGTCGAAACACCGTTCACCGCGCACGACCGCGAACACACATTCCTCTACGTATTCGAGGGCCACATCCAGCTGTGGCTACCCGACGAAACTCAGTTTCTCGTGCCCGGGGACTCAGCCACAATCCCTGCGGGCACCCCGTACGCGTATCGAATGCTCGCTCACGCCAACCGCTTTCTCAGTTGGACGAGCGCAGGCAACGCACATGCACTGGCCGCGGCGACGGGTACCCCGACCCAGTCGCACGTCTTCACCGGAGCGCCTTCGGCAACGCACCAGACGGAACTTGCAGAGCAGTTCGGCGTTCGGTTCGTCGATCTGGACAAGGTGGATCGCCCCGTGCTGACGGGCAAGGCGGTGCCGGCGCATGCCACACCGTTCGTACTGAAGGCCGGCGAAGGTGAGCGACTGAAGAGTCTCGGTCAGCTCAACACGTTTCTGACCCGGTCGCGAAACACCGCCGACTCGTACTTCGCAATGCACACCCGCGGCGCGAAGAGTCAGTACATCCCCCGGCATTTTCATCGCGAACACACCGAGAACTTCATCTGCGTCGAGGGTCGAATCCTTTTGCACGCGAACGGGAAAGAAATCTTGTTGACCAAAGGCGATTTCCTGCATGCGCCTGCTGGAACCATCCACAGCTTCGCTTTCGAAAGTCACAGCACGCAGATGCTCGGCATGTTGACGACCGGCGTCTTCGAGCGGTTCTTCGAATACATGAACACCCCGACGGACGATCGCATTCACGACGAAGCGGGCGACATGACGTTCCCGGGCGAGGGGTTCGCAAGGGCACGTGCCGAGCTGGACCTCGAGGTCGTCGGACCGCCGCCCGAGCGACAGTGAATACACAGAACCGATCAACAATGTCCGGACATCAGCACAGGAACTTGGTGTACTCTTCAAGTACATAGTGACACAGCACACATGACGGGCGCACACCGACCCGTCTCGATCAGGGGAGGGACACCACCCATGTCCACGTCCAACACGCCTGAACTCACGCCCGCACTCGCGACCCGAGTGCATCGGCACCACGTCGTCATCATCGGCTCCGGGTTCGGCGGCCTGTTCGCAGCGAAGCAGTTGCGCAAGGCCAACGTCGACGTCACCTTGATTGCCAAGACCACGCACCACCTGTTTCAGCCACTGCTCTACCAGGTGGCCACCGGCATCCTGTCCGAAGGCGAGATCGCACCATCGACTCGTATGATCCTCAAGGACCAGCACAACGCCTCGGTCATCCTCGGCGACGTGGGCGAGATCGACCTCCAGAACAAAACCGTCACCTCGCAGTTCCTCGAGCGCGTCACCGTGACGCCGTACGACAGCCTGATCGTCGCCGCCGGCGCAGGGCAGTCGTACTTCGGCAACGATCACTTCGCCGAATACGCGCCGGGGATGAAGACCATCGACGACGCCCTCGAACTCCGCGGACGCATCATCGGAGCCTTCGATCAAGCAGAGCTCGCCACCAGCCCCGAGGAGATCGAGCGCCTGCTCACCTTCGTCGTCGTCGGCGCAGGCCCGACCGGTGTCGAAATGGCCGGGCAGATAGCCGAATTGGCCAACAAAACACTCGACGGTGCATACCGCCACATCAACAGTCGTAGCGCAAAAGTCATCCTGCTCGACGCCGCACCCAAGGTGCTCCCGCCGTTCGCCGACTCGCTCGGCCAGGCCGCCGCGAAGCGTCTGACGAAGATGGGCGTCGACATCCAACTCGGCGCGATGGTCACCGACGTCGACGCCGACGGCTTGTCCGTCAAGGACAGTGACGGCTCGGTGCGACGCATCGCCGCGCGCACGAAGGTGTGGTCGGCCGGCGTCGCCGCAAGCCCGTTGGGCAAGACTCTTGCCGAGCAGTCCGGCGCGGAGATCGACCGTGCAGGCCGGGTTCTGGTGGGCGAGGACCTGACGCTCCCCGGCCACCCCGAAGTGTTCGTCGTGGGCGACATGATGAGCCGCGACAAGCTTCCCGGCGTCGCTCAGGTGGCCATCCAGGGCGGGCGCTACGCAGCACGGGTCATCGAGGACGGCGTCGAAGCCGTGCGGGCCGGTAAGAAGACGCCCGAACGGAAGCCGTTCGAGTATTTCGACAAGGGTTCGATGGCGACGGTCTCGCGCTTCAGCGCCGTCGCCCAGATCGGCCCGATCAAGATCACGGGCTTCCTCGCATGGGCGATGTGGCTTCTGGTCCACCTGCTCTACATCGTTGGCTTCCGGAGTCGCCTCACCACGGTCATCTCGTGGATGACCGCGTTCTTCAGCCGCGGACGCGGCCAGCTCGCCATCACCGAGCAACAGGTCGACGCCAGGCGAGCGATGTTCTACTTCACCGCGCCCGAAGCAGCCGGAGTGGCCATCACTGCACCGGAACCAAAATCCGCCACGCGCCCACTGCAAGACACCCGAGCGTAACCAGCAGGAACAGTCCGACCCAGACGATTCCGGGCAGGAACGTGAGCCGGGCCAACTGATCGGCGTCGGAGTCTCGCGCCCGTCCGCTACTGCGTGAACGTTGCAGTTCGAGGACGGGTCGCGGGCCTGCGATCAGCAGGAAGAACGTGATGAAGTACGCCGCTGCCACCTGCTGCTCACCGGTGCCCCACCACGACACCACGAACAACACCGCGCCGACGACAGCGAGCGAGAGCAACCCGTAGAGGTTGCGAATCATCAGCAGCATCAGAGCAATCGATACGACGCCGATCCACAGGACGGCCGTCGCGTGCTGGGTGCCGAGTACGAAGGCGGCCCCCAAACCCAGCAGTGAGGGTCCGACGTAACCGGCGAAGGTCATGACGATGACACCGAGACCCGTCGGCTTGCCCTTAGAGATCGCAACACCGGAGGTGTCGGAGTGCAACCTCACCCCCATGAGCTGCCGACCGGTGATCAACGCGAAGAACAGGTGCGCGCCCTCGTGAGCGATGGTGACGACGTTGCGCGCCACCCGCCAGGTCTGCGGAATCAGCACTATCGCCAACGCAACCACAGCTGCCAGCTGCACGATCCACACCGGTGGATCAGGACTGACCGCGGTTATGCGGTCCCAGAATTCAGACACACCACAGTATGGCGGCTAAGCACCGTCGCTCAGGACGCCTGACGCTCGGCCTTCTTGGCTTCCCTCGCGAAAGAACGATCGCGCATCTCCTCGAACTTGGTGGCCTGACGCTCGAGATCCTCCAGGAAGGCAGCGAGTTCTTCGCGCTTGTTCTCGCCCTGAGCGGTGAAATCTTCGCGCTCGAACACGCGCCACTTGCGGAGAACGGGCCAGACGACATCTTCGAGGTGCTGACGTAGGTCGTAGATGCCGTGCTTGGCCATGAGCACACCGTTGCGACGGAAATTCGGCATCCCGGCGCCCGGCATCTGGAAGTTCATGACGATGTCCGATACCGCGTTCAGCGTCTGGTCGGGCGCGATGTCCATGGCTGCGCCGCAGATGTTGCGGTAAAAAATCATGTGCAGGTTCTCGTCGGCGGCGATGCGTTGGAGCATGCGATCGGCGATCGGGTCGTCGCACACTTTGCCGGTGTTGCGGTGCGATACACGCGTCGCGAGTTCCTGGAACGTCACGTACGACACCGAGTGGAGCAGCCCGGTATGCGATCCGGACGGTGACGCGAACCCGTTGGTCATGTGGATCATGCGGGCCTGCTCGAGCGCCACCGGGTCGACGCCGCGGGTGACAACGAGGTAGTCGCGCATCACGATGCCGTGACGGTTCTCCTCGGCGGTCCAGCGACCGACCCAGGTGCCCCAGGCGCCGTCCTGGGAGAAGTTCTCCGCGATTTCGCGGTGGTACGACGGAAGGTTGT
>NZ_JBAWFH010000479.1:0-10492 GCF_049591685.1 Rhodococcus sp. (in: high G+C Gram-positive bacteria)
GCGCAGGTGCGGCATTCGGCACAGGAGATGCGCGCCCGCATACAGTCCGTCGTCGACGGCGGTGAAGGCCTCGACGAACGGTCGCACCGACTCGAACAACTGATCACGTGCGCTCCCGAGCTGCTGGAGAGCCGAGTGGCTGTCGCGACCGCCGCAGCCGCGATGCACGATCTCGCCGAGGCCTTGTCCTTTCGAGTCGAAGAGTCCGGTTTCGAGTCTGCCGCCGACGCGGCCGGACATGTCGTGTCCGTGGCCCGTGCACAGGCTGTGGAACAAGCACTCGCCTCCGCCAACGACATCCGCGCCCACGCCGAACAGGTGTTGGCCGACCCGGCCATCGCGGCGGTCACCGTCGCCGACCCCATCGACCTGACCCCGGCGAAAGAAGCGGCCGCTGCTGCGGATGCCCGGCTGCACGAGGCGGTCGCCGACCACGCCGGATGCAAACGCCGAACCGAACAGCTGGGAGAACTGGCCGCGCAGTTGTGGGCGGCTGTGGACAGGGCGGCACCGATGCAAGCGCGGCACGACGAACTCGCCGCACTGGCCGACGTCGTTGCCGGACGCGGCCAGAACGCGCGCAAGATGTCGCTCCGGTCGTACGTGCTGGCCTCCCGTCTCGAGGACGTTGCCGAATCGGCATCGGCACGGCTGCGCCGCATGTCGGGCGGGCGCTACGAATTCGTGCACTCCGACGCCGCCGAATCCCGCGGCCGACGCGGAGGGTTGGGACTCGACATCCGTGACGACTACACCGGCGTCGTGCGCTCGGCCAAGACACTGTCCGGTGGTGAGTCGTTCCTCGCGTCGCTCGCACTCGCACTGGGGCTCGCGGACGTCGTGGCCGCCGAATCCGGTGGGGTGGTACTCGACACCATGTTCATCGACGAAGGCTTCGGAACGCTCGACGCCGAAACGCTCGAATCGGTGATGGGCGTACTCGACGAGCTACGCGCAGGCGGACGCGTCGTCGGCATCGTCAGTCACGTCGACGAGATGCGTCAACGTATCCCGAGCCGACTGCACGTCATTCGCGAGCGAGACGGGTCGCGGCTTCAGCTCTTCGCTGCATCCTGACTCGAATCCTTCTTCTCGCCTGCATCCTCTTCGTCGTCGTCCTGCTCGTCGGTCAACAGTTCGTCGTACTCGGGTGCCTGCTCTTCGAGCTCGTCCTGGTTGGCTTCTTTGGAACGTTCGTCGACCTGTTCCGATACGTATCGGATGAGGACGGCCGCGACGGCGGCCGCGGGCACCGCGAGGAAGGCACCGATGATGCCGAAGACGGAGCTACCGCCGGTGACGGCGAGCAGTACGATCGCCGGGTGCAGGTTCATGCTGCGGCTCTGCAGAATAGGTTGCAGCACATTACCTTCGAGCTGCTGCACGGCGAGGATGATGACGAGGACGATCAGGGCCGTCGTCGGGCCGTTCGCAACCAACGCCACCAGTACGGCGAGGGCACCGGCGACGAATGCGCCGACGATCGGAATGAACCCACCGAGGAAGGTGAGCGTCGCGAGCACCAGGGCCAGCGGCACGCCCAGGATGATCAGTCCGAGTCCGATGAAGAACGCGTCGATCAGGCTGACCACGGCTTGAGTGCGGATGAACCCGCCGAGCGTGGCCCACATGCGGGCGAGGACCTCGGCGAGGTGACCTCCGGCGCGTCCACCGGCGAAGCCGTGCATCCAGGGAAGGAACTTGAGGCCGTCCTTGATGAAGAAGAACGTGAGCACCAGCACGAGCGCGAGGGTTATCAGGATCGAGCCGGCCGCCGATACGCCGGTGAAGACTCCGGACGCGATGGCAGTTCCGCTGTCTTGCAGGCGTGAGGTGATTGCGGAGACCGCATTGTCGATCTGCTCGTCCTGCAGATTGATCGGCGGGCCCTTCAACCAGTTCTGAACCTGGGATACGCCTTCCGATGCCTTGTCGACGAGTTCCGGTGCCGACTCGGCGACAGACGGAACGATCAGCGTGATGATGCCGCCGATGACGAGGAAGAACACGATGAGTGAGGTTGCGGCGGCTGCCGCCGGTGGAAGCCCGACCCGCATCATCCACTTCGTCGGTGGCCACAGCACGGTGGCGACGATGATGGCGAGCAGGGCGGGGAGTATGACGACCCACAGAGCGGAAATCAGCCAGCCGAGAACCCATGCTCCTGCGGCGACGGCCACCAGAATCAGCGACCACTTCGCGAGCCACACGCCGCCGACGCCGATGAGGTCGCCCCGGTCGGGCATCAGTCTCTTCTCGCGGCCCACGTTCTCGCTACCCTTCTTCACGTTGGGCGCTGCCTGTTCCGTCACGTAGCAAGTCCTTTTCGGTGGCCGGGCACTCGGGCAGTGGCGCGTGCGCACTGCTCGGGTGACTCTATGTCTTCGGCCATCGATCTACCCACCCCGCCACCGGGCCAATCGAGCCGCCGGGCGAACCTAGCTGCCGGCCTCGTGGGCGAGCAACCAGGTCTTGGTGGGCAGTCCCCAGCGGAATCCGCCGAGTGCCCCGCCGATGCGTACGACGCGGTGACATGGCACGAACAGTGCCGCGGCGTTGCGTGCGCAGGCGGAGGCCGCACCGCGGATCGCAGCGGGTCGACCTGCGAGCGAAGCGAACTCCGAGTACGTCACGGGTGCGCCCGCCGGAACATCGCGCAGAATCTTCCACGCGTGTACGAGGAATTCACCGGATTGTTGAGCGACGGGTATGTCGTCGATGGCGCCCAAGTCGCCGCGGTGGTAGGCGTCGACGGCGCGCGTGACGGGCCCGAGGTCGGCCGCGATACGGATGTCGACGGGACGCAACGACGGGTGGATGAGCGGTGCCAGGTCGTGTACGGCCGGGGTCCATCCGGATGCGAGCACGGAGCCGTACCCGTCGACGATCGCGGCGAACGGTCCGATGGGGGTGTCCGTGGTGGCGAACGTTGCAGTGGTCATGGTCGGAGTTCTCTTTTCTCGAGTGCGACGCGCCAGAGGTGCATCGAGACGTACGAACGCCACGGTGCCCAGCGGTGCGAATCGGTGAGTGTGATGCCGAGCGCTTCGGCGCCTTGGCGAACGACGAGGTCGGTGTCGAGTAGAACGTCGGGGTCGGCGAGTAGACGCATCACGACGTAGCGTGCGGTCCATGGCCCGATCCCTTTGAGCGAGAGCAGGTCTCGTTCGAGTTCGTCGGGAGGTAGTGCGGTGTGCAGGGTGATCTTGCCGGTTGCGAGGGCATCGGCCACGCCGATGATGGAGTCGACGCGGGCTCTCGGGCCGGTGAGAACCTCGTGGCCGCGCTCGGCGATGGACTCCGCGCTCGGAAACAGCCGGGTGATTTCGCCGCCCAGCGGGTCGTCGATCGGGGTTCCGAGGGCTTCGACGAGGCGGGCGGTGTGCGTCGCCGCGGCCCGCAACGAGATCTGCTGTCCGATCATCGTGCGCAGCAGTATCTCCTCGCCGTCGACGTTGCCCGGAGCTCGGATTCCTCGATGCGCGGCGACGTGCGGTGCCAGCGCCGGGTCCTCGGCTAGAGCAGCGTCAACGGCTTCGGGGTCCGCGTCGAGGTCGAGGAGGTGACGGATGCGTGCGACGGCAGGCGAGAGGTCACGCATGTCCTGCAGGCTCAGCGTCGTGTCGACGTAGCCGTCCTCGATGCGCATGCCGACGACCGCGTGGCCGTGGGGGAGCCGCATGGAACGGCGGTAGAGACGGGTGGCGTCGTCGAACGTGTCGAGGCCGGGGACGATGTGTCCGCGGATGAACCATTCGAGCCAGCCGCGGTCGAGTGGTCGGCGGTAGGGCAACCGGACGGTGACGGTGCCCTTGCTGGAGACGGTCTTCGCGCGGGTCGCTTCGGCTCGCAGCGTTGTCGGGCTGACAGCGAAGACTTCTCGGACGGTGTCGTTGAATTGGCGGACGCTCGAGAATCCGGCGGCGAAGGCGATGTCGCTCATCGGCATACTCGTCGTTTGGATCAGGGTTCTCGCGGTATGGGCGCGGTGTGCCCGGGCGAGGGCGAGCGGTCCGGCTCCGATTTCGGCGGTGAGTACGCGGGTGAGCTGACGCGTCGAGTAGCCGAGGGTGTTCGCGACGGAGTCGACGCCGCCGCGTTCGACGGCTCCGTCCGAGATCAGCCGCATTGCGCGCGAGGTGAGGTCGGAGTGGACGTTCCAGTGCGGTGATCCCGGGGTGGCGTCGGGTTGACAGCGCCTGCACGCGCGGTAGCCGCCCTGCTGGGCGGCCGCCGCGGTGGGTACGAACGAGACGTTCTGCGGTTTGGGTGTGGTGGCCGGGCACGACGGGCGGCAGTAGATGCCCGTCGTGCGTACGGCCGTGAAGAACTGCCCGTCGAACCGTGTGTCCCGCGCTGATACGGCCCGATAGCACCGTTCGAAGTCCAACTCCATGCGCTCTACTGTGTCACCCGCGCGCATGCCGTTGCTAGCGGGATTCGGACATGGACGTGCGAGCTGTCAGCAGCAGCGGGCACCGGGCTTGCGGTCGGCTTCGGCGTACCGGTCCCGCCAGAACTGTCGTTCCGACGGAACCGGCTCACCCGGATGAACGCGATTCATGTGGGCGAGGTATCGCTCGTAGTCTTTGTCGCCCATGAGCGATGTGATCCACCACCACACCCCGCGCATGTCAGTGCGCTCCCGAGTGTGCGGCGCCGGGGGCACGAACGGTTCCGTCGGCGATGAGCTTGTCCCAGTCCTTCTGGATTTCCTTCTCGGCGGCAGTCGGTACGAAACCTGCGGGGCCGAAGATCTTCGACGGCACCTCCGGCTCCTCGTTGTTCTCGAGTTCGCCGGATCGAAGCGATTTGACACACACGATGAGTCCCGCAGCGACCACGATGAGCACGAGTCCGGCGAAGATGATCGACAGCGTGCCTTGGATGAAGGTGTTGCGGATGACCGCGTCGATTGCTTCGGGTGTTTTCGCGGTTTGGAACTCGGTGAGGCCCTGGGCTTTCGCGTCGGAGAACACGCTGTGCTGTTTCCAGTAACCGATGGCGGG
This sequence comes from Rhodococcus sp. (in: high G+C Gram-positive bacteria), assembly GCF_049591685.1. GTDB lineage: Bacteria > Actinomycetota > Actinomycetes > Mycobacteriales > Mycobacteriaceae > Rhodococcoides. The sequence continues at coordinate 5,010 of NZ_JBAWFH010000479.1, forward strand.
GATGTCGGAGAAGATCTTCTGGTACGAGGCCGTCATGGTGACAATCAGGTCCCAGACGAGCGGAATACCGGGGATCCAGGCCCACTTGTACAGGCCGCGTTTGACGACGATCGTCATCACGACGGTCAATGCGATTGCGGCGAGTAGCTGGTTCGCGATACCGAACAGCGGGAAGAGCGTGTTGATGCCGCCGAGTGGGTCCGTGACGCCCATCAGGAGGATGGCACCCCATGCCGCGACGACGATGAGCGAGCACACCCACGCGCCGGGCCGCCAGGATGGATCCTTGAACTTCTTCGCCGCAGTACCGGGCAGATTGCCGATGCTGTCCGAGAGCATGAAGCGCGCAACGCGGGTTCCGGCGTCGACCGTCGTGAGGATGAACAGCGCCTCGAACATGATCGCGAAGTGGTACCAGAAGGCCTTGAGGCCCACGCCGCCGAAGACTTGATGAAGCACCTCGGACATTCCGAATGCCAAGGTCGGGGCGCCGCCGGTACGAGAGATGATCGATTCCTCGCCCACAGCTTCGGCGGCCTGAGTGAGTTCGTCGGGAGTGATGTTGCCGCCACTGATCGGGAGGCCGTTGACGTACTCCGCTGCGGTTTCGGGGGTTCCGCCGGTGAGCGTCGCCGGCGCGTTCAACGCGAAATAGATGTGCTGGTCGAGGATGCAGGCGGTGATCAGCGCCATGATGGCGACGAACGATTCGGTGAGCATGCCGCCGTACCCGATCATCCGCATCTGCTTTTCCTTCTCGAGCAGCTTCGGCGTGGTGCCGGAACTGATCAGAGCGTGGAAACCGGAGAGCGCACCGCACGCGATTGTGATGAACAGGAACGGGAACAACGACCCGGCGAAGGCCGGGCCGTTTCCTGCGGTGGCGAAGCTCGTCATCGCCGGCATCTGAATTTCGGGGCGGGCGATCAGAATTCCGACGGCCAGCAGGACGATGGTGCCGATCTTCATGAACGTCGACAGGTAGTCGCGCGGGGCCAGCAGGAGCCACACCGGAAGGATGGACGCGGCGAGGCCGTAGCCGATGAGGCACCACGCAACGGTCACCTTCGAGAGCGTGAACCAGTCGCTGCCCCAGTCGGTTTCGGCGACCCAGCCGCCGGCGATGATGGCGAGAAGCAGCAGTACGACGCCGATCAGCGAGACTTCCGAGACCTTGCCGGGTCGCAGGTACCGCAGATAGACACCCATGAACAATGCGATGGGGATGGTCAGTGCGATGGAGAAGACACCCCACGGGCTTTCGGCGAGTGCGTTGACGACCACCAGTGCGAGGACCGCGATCAGGATGATCATGATGACGAAGACGCCGATTAGGGCTGCGGTTCCACCGATGACGCCGAGCTCGTCACGGGCCATCTGGCCGAGGCTGCGGCCGCGGCGACGCGTCGAGATCCACAGGACGAGGAAGTCCTGTACGGCGCCGGCGAAGACGACGCCGATGATGATCCACATGGTTCCGGGCAGGTAGCCCATCTGAGCTGCAAGAACGGGTCCGACGAGGGGGCCCGCGCCTGCGATGGCGGCGAAGTGGTGGCCGAACAACACGCGACGATCCGTCGGCATGTAGTCCTTGCCGTTTTCGAGAATTTCCGCAGGGGTGGCGCGGTCGTCCCTCGGATGAACGATCTTGTTCTCGATCAGCCTGGCGTAGAACCGGAAAGCAAAAATGTACGTACACACCGCGGCGATGACGAACCACACGGCGTTCGGATTCTCGCCGCGGACGATTGCCACGATCGTCCACGCAACCCCGCCGAGCAGGCCGATGAGAATGAACATGATTCGTTTGGCCGGGGTCATCGGGGATGTATCGACGACCCCCACCGGTGGCAGGTCGGGGTCGGTTTTCTGCAGTTCGATGTGTTGGCTCTCGGTGGCCGATGCTGTCATGTTCTCCGGACTCCTCAGGCTGCGCATGTGATCGGAATCACTGTAGACCGGACTGCCGGGGTGCAAGGTGCCCCTGCGCCCAATGGTGCGAAATGTGCGCCGAAATGCAGGCCAGCCCCTATCGAGTCACACAGATCCCGCCGTCGACGTACAACGTCGCTTGGGCGTTTACAACAAGCCCGGCCGTTCACCACCGGAGCTCGACGTGTGAACGAAAATTTGCGTTGTGAACGCGCAGCCCGGACGCGGATTCCACAATCGCCACTTGACCTGAACACAACTCGAGGTTCTAGCGTCCTGTTCATGGACACACTCGGATTGGGCAGAATCGGAATCGGCATTGCCGCCACCGACTCGTATCTCGACGACGCGTGCGAACTCGACACCATCGGCTACCCCACGCTGTGGCTCGCGGGCGGTCAGATCGACCGATTGGGGCGGCTCGCGGACCTCGTCGACGCGACAGAGAATGCGAACATCGTGCCGGGCATCGTCCCCGTTGACGTCTTCGGCCCCTCGGAGACCAGAAAGCTGTACGACGACCTCGGGCCGTCGGGCCGGTTCGTCCTGGGGCTGGGCGGTCCGCAGACCGCGCGTCCCCTGGCGAAACTGAACGCCTACCTCGATGAGCTTGCCTTGCCCGCACATCACCTGATCTTGGCGGCACTCGGACCCAGGAAGCTCGAGATAGCGCGTGATCGCGCAGCAGGTGCCGTCACGCTGCTGGTCACTGCGGACTACACAGCGGACGCGAGGAAATTCCTCGGGGATTCGGTGCTCGTCGTCGATCAGTTCGTGGTGCTCGAGACCGATCCGAGCCGGGCGCGCGGGCTTGCCCGTGAACCGCTGAGCTTCCTGGTGACGGTGCCCGGATACCGAAACAACCTCCTCCGGATGGGGTTCACCAGCGAGGACGTCGAACAGTTGAGTGACCGACTGGTCGACGCCGTCGTCGCCTGGGGTTCCGTCGACAGCATCTCCGCCCGCGTCGACGAGCACCTCGACGCCGGTGCCGACCACGTCGTTCTCGAGCTACTGGGGACGTCCGCGCTCGATGCGGGTCGGGCGATGGCAGAGCTGGTGGCTACGCCAAAGTAGACTCCATAGACCGTGAGCCTCACCCTCGGAATCGTCGGACTGCCCAACGTCGGCAAGTCCACCCTCTTCAACGCGCTGACCAAGAACGACGTTCTGGCTGCGAACTACCCGTTCGCGACCATCGAGCCCAACGTCGGCGTCGTTCCCCTTCCCGATCCGCGGTTGAACACGCTCGCCGAGATCTTCGGCTCGGAGAAGCTCGTGCCCGCGCTGGTGTCGTTCGTCGACATTGCCGGCATCGTGAAGGGCGCGTCCGAAGGCGCGGGGTTGGGCAACAAGTTCCTCGCCAACATCCGTGAAGCCGACGCAATCTGCCAGGTCGTGCGCGTCTTCGCCGACGACGATGTGGTGCACGTCGACGGCCGTGTCGATCCGTCCGCCGACATCGAGGTCATCGAGACCGAACTGGCCATCGCGGACCTGCAGACCCTGGAGAAGGCGATCCCGCGCGTCGAGAAGGAAGCGCGGATCAAGAAAGACCGCAAGCCTGCACTCGACGCAGCCATCGCCGCGCAAGCCGTCCTCAACGAGGGCAAGACCTTGTTCTCGCAGAAGGGCAAGCTGGACTTCGAGCTGCTCAAGGAATTCCAGCTCCTCACCACGAAGCCGTTCCTCTACGTCTTCAACGCCGACGAAGGTGTGCTGACCGACGACGTCAAGGTCGGCGAGCTGGCCCGCTCGGTCGCACCGGCCGACGCAGTGTTTCTCGACGCGAAGATCGAGTCCGAACTGCTCGAACTCGACGCCGAATCCGCAGCCGAGCTGCTCGAAAGCGTCGGGCAGACCGAACCGGGCCTCGACGCCCTGGCTCGCGCCGGCTTCCACACCCTCGGACTGCAGACCTACCTCACCGCAGGCCCGAAAGAAGCCCGTGCGTGGACGATTCACAAGGGCGACACCGCACCCCAGGCCGCCGGCGTCATCCACACCGACTTCGAACGCGGCTTCATCAAGGCCGAAATCGTCAGCTTCGACGACCTCGTCGAAGCCGGCTCCATGGCCGCCGCCAAAGCCGCAGGCAAAGTCCGCATCGAAGGCAAGGACTACATCATGGTCGACGGGGACGTCGTGGAATTCCGCTTCAACGTGTAGTTTTCGTGCCTCGTACGCCCAGTGCTACCGACTCGCGGCGACGGCGTCGGCCACCATTTCGGCGGCCTCGGCGGCCGTCGACGCGAAGCGCACATTGTCGAACCGGTGCAGGTAGGCGTCGTAGGTCCCGGATACCTTTTTGTTTGCGTTGTCCATGGCGACGACCCGCTTGCCCATCATTCCGGCCAGCACTGCGGCGTGCAGACGGTCGGTCAGAACGACGGACCCCTGGCTCAAGATGCGCTGAGCGGCGCCGAGATTGAGCGAGATCGCGCAGGGATAAGAACGGGCGATTGCCGGGTAGAGCGGTCGGATGGCCCGTGGAAAGTTGTACGCGACTCTCGTCGGAAGCGTTATTGCATTCCACACGGCCAGATCTTTGCCGCGTAAACCCCAGTCGTATTGGGCCGTCGAGTAGTCGATGTCGACGGTTCCGTGATCGAGCTGTTCGGAATCCATCCTGAGCAGTTTCACCACGTCCACTGCCTCGCCGCCGGCGATCGCTGAGATGTTGGCTCCGAAAGCCATGTCAGGGCAGAATTCGATCTTGTTGGCTGGGAAATTGGCGAGCGCGAAGTCGTACGAGCGTTGTTCTCGTAGCAACAAAGTCAGGTTGGGGTGTCGGGCATAAATCTCGGCCGTCTTGGCGACAGCATCAGAATTCGCGTAGTCGATGCTTTGAGGTAGGCCGACGATCTTGTTGTCGGGAAAGCGTGCGGCTATTCTCTCGCGGAACTCTTGGTGCACAGGCCAGCGGTCTCCGAAATTGCCCCCGCCGCCCCAAAAGATGGTGCGGTCGCCTACCCGTTCCCGAAGAAGCGCGTCATCGTGAGTAAGCAGGTCGGACCTGTAGTCGACGTGCACGTCGAGTGTGTCGAAGTACTGGTCCTGTCCCGCAAATATCAGCGAGTCACCTGCATTGTGGTGAATTGGGAAATCGAGGACAGCAATGCGATCTCCAGGAGACGTGTGTCGACGCATCACGTCGAGAGTCTGACGTCGAATCGATCCGAGTGCCGAGTCTGTCATCAGCGAAACCCGCGAGGATCGAGGAATTTGAGGCGCATTCTGAAAGCACCGTACTGAAGCCCCATGTCATGAGCCCAAAGTCCACGCGGCATCGATCGAAGTCGCCTCGGAAGCCATGGATTACGAGCTGTCGCGAGGAATGCGATTGTTGCCAGGTGAGCGGGAATCTGAAGGTATGGAGAAGGATTTGGGCAGCCGAGCGGGGCGTGCTTCTGGGTGATCAGACACGCAGTGCGGCCATAGTTCTCGCCCTGTCGAAACGACGAGCGCAGCGTACTCCTCACGCGGTAGGCGACGATGGCATCCGGAACATGGCCCAGACTCAATCCGGCCTCTTGTATGCGCCACGAATA
>NZ_JBAWFH010000480.1:0-6325 GCF_049591685.1 Rhodococcus sp. (in: high G+C Gram-positive bacteria)
ATCCCCGGGCATATGGTCAAGGGCATGGGCGGTGCGATGGACCTCGTCCACGGCGCGCGTCGCGTCATCGTGATGATGGAACACGTGTCGAAGAACGGTGAGCCCAAAGTGCTGGAGTCCTGCACGCTTCCGCTCACGGGCATCGGATGCGTTCAGCGCATCATCACCGACATGGCCGTCCTCGACGTCACCGAAGACGGACTCGTGCTCGTGGAAACCGCACCGGGGATCACCGAAGATCAAGTCCGAGCGGCGACGGGTGCCCAGTTGCGCTGATCCTCTCGAGGAAGGTCGATGCACAACGGGAACCGGTTCGTGTGGCGGAAGTGACGCATGATGCAGTCGAGTGGTACATACTTCGTCGGTGACGCAGACGACCCGACCACGACTGTCCGCCCTGGCGACGGTGATGCTCGCTGTCGCGGGCGTGCTCGTCACGTTTCCCGCCGGTAGCAGCGCCGCTCCACCTGATTCGCGCTACACGATGGTGGCGTTCAGCAACGACAGCGACCGTGACATGGATGTCTACGAGTCCAGGGACGGCACGACGTTCGAAATCGTGCAGCGGGCCGCGTACAGCCCTCCGTCCGGAGTCGTCCGTGACTCGAGCATCTTTCGGCACACGGACGGGATGTACTACTTGACGTACACGACGGTCGACGGTGCGAACATCGGCCTCGCGCGCAGTACCGACCGCGTGGAGTGGACGTTTCTGCAGAACTATCCGATTCCGTTCTGCTGCGCGCTGTTGCCGGGCACGGGAGATGGAACCGGTTCGGCGAGCCCACCATTCCTTACCGGTTCGGCCGGCTTCTCGGACGGACCGACGCTGTCTCCGTTCGTGACCAAGGCATGGGCACCCGAATGGTTCGTCGACGGCGACAGCGTCAACATCATCGTCTCGCTGTCCACCGGCGGGGGATTTGTTCCCTACCTGATGACAGCGGAAGATTCCTCGCTCGGATCGTTCAGCACGCCGGTCCCGCTGGTAGGTATGGGCGCAGACCGAATCGACACCACGGTGGTCAAGGTGGGTGCGGCCTACCACGCGTTCACCAAGAACGAAACCAAGAAGGTCATCGAGCACGCGATTGCACCGTCGTTGCTCGGGCCCTACGCGTTTGTTCCGCCGGGGGATTGGGGCACGTTCCGCGAGGGCCCGGCGCTGGTCCAGTTGGAAAGCGGTCACTGGCGAATCTATCTCGACGCGTACACCGAAGGCAGGTACCTCTATTCGGACAGCGCCGACGGTCTCCTCACCTGGAGCCCGGTGCAAGAGCTCCCCGGCGTCTCCGGAATCGCCCGCCACTTCGGAGTGATGCAGGAACCTGCCTGAGCGAGGTATGGGTCTGCGATCAGCGGGTAGCCCGCGGCCGAACCGTGCCTTCGGCGTTCGGCGGTGAGCGGTAGGCTGAAATCTAGTTTTTCTTTCAAACGGACTCGGCTAGTGCGACGAGGTCCCGCTGAACGGGGCAGCGCTACGGCCCGTTCACGGAACTGCCCTCCCTTGCGTGCAGCGGATGGGAGGCGGTTGAAGTGGATACGAACGAAATACGCACGCGGGAGACTGTAGGACAGCTGCTGGCCGAGGCATCTCGGTCGTTCTTTCTCCCGAACGACCTGGAGAAAACCCTCGGCGGCGTCACCCGCAGCGCGGTCGGGCTTATCGACGGCGCCGACTGCGCCGACATACTCATGATCGACGGACGCAAGGGATTCAAGTCCCACGCCTCGACGAGCGACCTCCCGATCCGCCTCGACGAGCTGCAAGAGGAGCTGCAAGAGGGTCCGTGTGTGGACGCGGCACGACGAGACATAGTCGTACGCAGCGACAACCTGAAAGCGGACGAACGGTGGCCCCGCTTCGGGCCGGCAGCGGTCGACGCAGGAGTGCACAGCACACTGTCGTTCCAGCTGTATACCGACGACGGCGCCGTCGGAGCGCTGAATGTCTTCGGGAAAGCGCCCGATGCGTTCAGCGACGAAGACGAAGAAATCGGAACCATGCTGGCCACTCACGCTGCCATCGCCCTGTACACGGCCGGCAAGGCCGAGCAGTTCCGGTCGGCTCTGGCTTCCCGAGACGTCATCGGTCAGGCCAAGGGAATGATCATGGAGCGCTACGACATCGATGCAGTTCGTGCGTTCGAACTGCTGTCCAAATTGTCGCAGGACGTCAACCTCTCCGTCGCCGACCTCGCTCGTGACATCGTCGAGCGTGGTTCCGAGAAACCTGGGCATTGACGTCGTCGGTGACGCACAATTCGAGACTGCTCTCTAGCAGTCGCGACTCGAGCGTCCCTGTCAAACCGCCCACGGCGGCCCGATCGCTTACGAGTTCGACGGGTTCGGGTTGGATGTTCGCCCTCCCGTTTAGAGTGAGATGCCGCGCGAGACGTTCTCCAACGAACTCGTTCGCGGCAGGTGCTCGAGAAGAAGACGACGACAGGTGGAACACAGCGATGGAAGAGCGTTTGCCCAGAGCACCGAGGAAGACGGGGATTTTTCGGACCAAGTCGGTCGAACAATCCATTCGAGACACCGATGAGCCCGATACGAAGCTTCGCAAAGAACTGACGTCGTGGGACCTCACGGTGTTCGGTGTGGCTGTCGTGATCGGGGCCGGCATCTTCACTCTGACCGCTCGCACCGCGGGCAATGTCGCTGGGCCTTCGGTGTCTCTCGCCTTCGTTCTGGCGGCAGCGGCCTGCGGCCTCGCGGCGCTGTGCTACGCGGAGTTCGCCTCGACCGTTCCCGTCGCAGGCAGCGCGTACACGTTCTCGTACGCGACCTTCGGCGAGTTTGTCGCATGGATCATCGGCTGGGACCTCATCCTGGAATTCGCCCTGGCTTCGTCGGTGGTGGCCAAGGGATGGTCGCTGTATCTGGGCGAAGTTCTCGGCTCGGCCTCACCGACCCTGACCGTGGCCGGACTCGACGTCGACTGGGGCGCACTGCTCATCGTCGTTGTCATCGCCGGTCTCCTGGCCAGCGGAACGAAACTGTCGTCGCGCGTGTCACTGGTCATCACGGCAATCAAGGTCGCAGTGGTTCTACTGGTCATCATCGTCGGCGCCTTCTACATCAAAGCGGAGAACTACTCGCCTTACATCCCACCGGCACAGGAAGGTTCGACGGGAGAGGGCATTCATCAGTCCCTGTTCTCCTTCGTCACCGGCGCGGGTGGCAGCACGTTCGGGTGGTACGGCCTCCTCGCGGCTGCGAGTCTGGTGTTCTTCGCCTTCATCGGTTTCGATGTCGTGGCGACCACGGCCGAAGAGACAAAAGAGCCGCAGAAAGCACTTCCTCGCGGAATCCTCGGGTCGCTCGCCATCGTGACGGTTCTCTACGTAGCAGTAACGCTCGTGCTGACCGGAATGGTCAACTACACCGAGCTGGCCGGCGAGGACTCGACGTTGGCGACGGCATTCGACCTGAACGGTCTGACGTGGGCCAAGAACATCATTTCGTTCGGTGCGCTCGCCGGCCTCACGACCGTGGTCATGGTCTTGATGCTCGGACAGACCCGAGTCCTGTTTGCCATGTCGCGCGACGGTTTGGCCCCGCGCGTCTTGGCGCGCACCGGCAAGCGAGGGACGCCGGTCCGCATCACAATGATCGTCGGGTTCGTCGTTGCAGTACTCGCGGCATTCTTTCCGATCGGCGCCTTGGAAGAAATGGTCAACATCGGCACGCTGTTCGCATTCGTTCTGGTGTCGATCGGCGTCGTCGTCCTTCGACGGACTCGTCCAGATCTCGAGCGCGGCTTCAAAGTTCCGTTGATGCCGTTCATTCCCATCGTCGCTGTCGTTGCATGTCTCTGGTTGATGGTCAATCTGTCGGTGGAGACATGGATTCGATTCCTGATCTGGATGGCTATCGGCATCGTCATCTACTTCGCCTACAGCCGGCGAAACGCCGAAAGAACAATGCGGGAGCGGGCTGCCCCGGTCGACTGAACGCGCGGCACCTCGCCCCGTCCTGGCGGCGGCGCGCCGTCGGATGGGCCTCGGTGGAGCCGTCCATCCGAGACACCGGGCGTCGTCCGATACGGCTCGAGCAATCGTCGTTGTCACGGGTCCATCCGCTTCGCCCGCCCGGCACGCCGACTGAATATGTGCGACGGGCAGGCGAATGCGGCGTCCGTCAGACCAGCACGTCGGCTACGGGCGTTGACGACCGGCCGATCAGTTTCTGGAGGTCGCCGGAGTCGGTATCCAAGTCACCGCGAGCGATACCTGCGTCAGCGCCCGCAAGCATCTCTGCCAGGGCCGCAGGTAGACCTGCACCCTGGAGCGCCCCGCGGTACTCGTCTTCGGGTAGATCCCTGTACACCACCGGCTTTCCCATGATGCTCGCGATGACGCCCGCCAACTCGTCGTATGTCAACCGTTCGTCGCCACCGAGTTCGTAAATTTTGCCGGCTTGGTCGTCGGACAGCAGTACTTCCACTGCGGCCGCCGCATAGTCGGCGCGTGATGCTGCCGCCAGCTTGCCGGTTCGTGCGGAGCCCAGCAGCGCGCCGTTGTCGGCAGCCTGTTGGACGGTTCCGCCGTAGTTTTCCCAGTACCAGCCGTTCCGGAGAATCGCGGCAGGTATCGACGACGCCGCGAGTAGTTCCTCGGTTGCGAGGTGGTCGGGCGCGAGGGTCAACGTCGAGGTGTCCGCCTTCAACAGTGACGTGTACGCCATGAACGAGACTCCCGCCGCCTCAGCCGCGCGAATGACGTTGCCGTGAGACGCGACTCGCGTTCCCATATCGGTGCCGGATATCAGCAGAAGCTTGTCGACGCCTGCGACAGCTGCCGTCAGAGCCTCGGTGTCGCCGTAATCGGCGATTCGTACCTGTACTCCGAGGTCCTCGAGCGGTCGCGCTTTCTCGGCATCACGGGCGACCGCGACGATCTCGCCTGCGGAGACTCCACGTTCGATCAGTCCTCGGATGACCAGTCCGCCGAGGTGTCCTGTTGCTCCGGTTACTGCTGTGGTCATGACGGCTCCTTTGGTTGTCTGTCCGACTGGACCCACTCTGCACTTACTCTTTTGCTAGTGCAAGCTTAAAGCAAAGTTACTTATGGCAAGTGATGCGCTACTATTGTCGACATGAGCGATACCGACCCCTCCATCGAGGCGGACGTTTTCGCACGTGGTTGCTTCTCGCGGGAGGCGCTACAGAACGCCACCAGCAGGTGGGGCATCCTCGCTCTTGCCGCCCTTGCCGAAAGCGACTACCGCTTCAACGCATTGCGCCGGCGAGTGGACGGCGTCAGTGAGCGAATGTTGTCGCAGACGTTGCAAACACTCGAGCGTGACGGCATGGTTGTTCGGACGGTGCAGGGCTCGATTCCACCCAAAGTCGAGTACAGCCTTACTCCGCTCGGCAAGCAGATCGCTGACCAGCTCACGGCGTTGATCGAACTCGTGGAGAACAGTCTTCCCATCGTTCTCGAGGCCCGCGAGCTGCACGACAAGCGTTGAGCGAGGCGGGCGGTTCGAGCAGGTCCTACTCTGTTCGAGGAAGCCGTTCAGCCTCGAGTTCCGACCTGTAGGACTCCAACCGGTCTGCAAGTTCGACCGGGCGCGACAGGGCGAGTAGATGCCCACCCGGCATCTCGTCGACGGTGATGCCCAGCCTTTCTTCGACCAGTCGCCGTTGCAGCTCCACGGGGAAGAACCGGTCGTCGACACCCTGCAGGAATCGCGTCGGAACGTCAGGCCATGCGTCGGGAGGCCACGGCAGCGCAAAAGGGCCATCGGACTGATCGATCGGACCGCGAGTAAGTGCCTCTTCCGTGACGAAAGCGGGCACGTCGTGGAAGAAGACGTCGGCGAACTGATCTTCGGTATCGAGATCACGACCGTCACGACGCGCCTGCTCGCGCCGCGCGGATTCGAGGTCGGTTGCGCCCCACCAGTCTCCCGGTGACTCGCCGGGTTTCGGCGTCATCGCGTTGACCAAGACGATCATGGCGACACTTTTCCTCGCCGCAACCAGCGGTGCCGTGAATCCGCCCAGCGACTGGGCGACGAGCACCGCGTCGGTGCTGCCGCCCATTGCGTCGATGACAGCTGCGGTGTAGTCGGCCAGCCCGGCTTCCGGATCGGCAGCGGGAAGTCGGACAGCGACGACATCGCTGCCTCGGTTCGAGAGCTCGCGTTCGACGCGATGCCAGTACCACGGGTCACCGCCCGCGCCGGGAATCAGCACGAACGGACGTGTCATGCGAGGAACGTACCGGACGAGGCCGAGCCCGCATACGTAGTCCGTGTTTCCGTGTTTCCGTGCGCAGTTGGGGGGTATCTCGGCGGGACCCAACCAAGGAGT
>NZ_JBAWFH010000481.1:0-17218 GCF_049591685.1 Rhodococcus sp. (in: high G+C Gram-positive bacteria)
CTGCTGCGATCGGGCCTGGCGACGCCTCGGCCCCTCACCGAACTCGCCGCCGAACCAGCCACCGGCCTGCCCGTCGAAACCAGAACCGTCCACCAGACCGGGCGCGACGTCAACCTCGAAGACCGGGTCCGAGCACAGAGCAAGCGCATCGAGGCCCTCCGCGGATCGCTCGTCGAAGATCCACAGTCGGCCCTGACACCGCGGCTCTACACCGCCCCGCTCCGCGAGGACCTGCTGCGAGCGATCGGGACAGCAGGCGCCACTGTCAGCCGATCCGCGACAACCGCAGCCGCCGACAACCGCATGGACGCCTCCGAAGCCGGGGTCGACAGCATCTTCGAATCCGTCACCGTGCTCGCTCCCGGTGGCGTCTACACTCTGGCATCGGAAGCAAGCCCGCTCCTCCTCGTCGCACGCAATGACCTGCCGGTCGGCGTCAACGTTCGTCTGAAGGTCGACGCCCCGCCCGAGATGACGGTCAGCGACGTCGGGGTGACGCCTCTACCAGCACGGGGAAGCCGGACGATCACCGTCCCGGCCGAGGTCGCCGACAGCCGAAACCTGGCCGTGGATTTTTCCCTGACGACGGTAGACGGCCAACGATTGGGCGAACCGTCGACGGTATCCGTACGGTCGAACGCGTACGGACAAGCGCTGGCGATCATCACCGCGTGCGCGGGCGTCCTGCTCCTGCTGCTCGCGGGGCGTCGCCTGTGGCACCGGTTCAGGGGACAGCCCGACCCAGCAGACGAAGGGTACGAACGGCCATGACCGGCGGTGACATGCCTTACCGGGGTGACATTCCGTACCGGGGCGAACGCCCCCACGGTGCGGAAGATCCGCGCACCCGAATGCCCGCAGCACAGGTGTTCCGGCGCACGACTCCGCCGCGGCAAGCGCCGTGGGAACGCGACACGAGCGGCCGACCACGCGAGATGCGCAGTTATCCGGCCCCGCCTGCCCCGGACGGCGGCCCTGCGCCCGACAACTCCGTCACCCAGCTCATCCCGCGCTTCCGCGACGAGGACTACCCGCCGGTCCCGGTACCGCCGCAGCCCAGTCCGGCGCCAGACGAGCCGACCGAGAAACCCCCCGCGAGACCACAGAAGAGCCTGCTGGCGTCGACGGGTTCGATCGCGGTCGCCACCCTCGTCAGCCGCATCACCGGATTCTTCAAGCAGGTCGTCATGCTGGCGATCCTGGGCGCCGGCATCGCCAGTGCGTTCACCTCGGCCACGATCCTGCCGAACCTCATCTCCGAGCTCGTCCTCGGCGCCGTCCTGACGGCCATCGTGGTGCCTGTCCTGGTGCGAGCCGAAATGGAGGACGCCGACGGCGGCGCGGCGTTCATCCGGCGGCTGTTCACCATCGCGTTCACGATGCTCGCCGTCGTCGCGGTGATCGCGACTGTCTGCGCGCCGTTCCTGGCCAGCGTGCTGATCGACGACAACGCCCGGGTCAGCAACGAACTCACCACCGCGCTGTCCTACCTGCTGCTGCCCGCAATCCTGTTCTACGGTCTCTCGGGTCTGCTCACAGCCATGCTCAACACTCGGCAGAACTTCCGCCCGGGCGCCTGGGCGCCGGTGTGGAACAACCTGGTGGTGCTGGGCATCTTTTCGCTGTACTTCCTGGTGCCGGGCGACATCGACCTCGACCCGGTCCGAATGAGCGACCCGCACGTGTTGATCCTCGGCCTCGGCGTCACCGCGGGCGTCATCACGCAGGTCGCCGCTCTGATCCCCGCGTTGAAGCGCGAAAAGATCGATCTCCGACCACTCTGGGGATTCGACGCGCGCCTCAAGGCCTTCGGGGGCATGGCTGCGGCAATCGTGCTCTACGTCGCCATCAGCCAGTCAGGCCTCGTCGTCGCGACCAACATTTCCGCGAACGCCGACGAAGCAGGCCCGGCCATCTACTCGCAGGCGTGGATTCTGCTGCAATTGCCTTACGGCATCCTCGGCGTCACCGTGCTGACCGCAATCATGCCGCGACTGAGCCGCAATGCCGCCGAGGGCAACGACCCCGCAGTGGTCGACGACCTGTCCGTCGCCACCAGACTCACCCTCGTCGCACTCGTCCCGATCGTCGTGTTCCTGACGTTCGCCGGACCCTGGGTGGGCGAGGCACTGTTCTCCTTCGGCAACTTTGCCTCGGAAGCCAGCCGCCTCGGCCAAGCCGTCAGCTGGTCCGCCTTCACTCTGATCCCCTACGCACTGGTGTTGATCCACCTGCGAGTGTTCTACGCACGAGAACAGGCGTGGACTCCAACCTGGATCATCCTGGGCATCACCGGGGTGAAGATCGTGCTGTCTGCGCTCGCACCCGTCCTCGCGCAGAACGACGAGCAGGTGGTACTGCTCCTCGGTGTCGCCAACGGCCTGGGCTTCATCGTCGGCGCCTGCATCGGAGGCTTCCTGCTGCACCGCAGCCTCGGGGACCTGCGAATGATCAACGTCGGCAAGACGATCTGGATGGTCCTGCTCGCGTCGGCCGCGGGTGGAACGGCCATGCTCGCCATCGACCGCATCGCCGACCTCGGCGCACTCACCGACCTCGGGGTCATGGGCGCGATGCTCCGCGTGGGTATCTGCGCCGTTCTGATGCTCGGCATCACCTTTGGCATCCTCTGGTTCGGCCGCATCCCCGAAGTGCTCGCCGTCACGGTTGCTCTCCGCAAAATCGTCAACCGCATCCGTGGGAAGCAGTCCGTCGTACCGGAACCGATGGATCCCCTCGCGCAGGAAGAGACACAACTGATTGCAGCTGTCTCACCCGCCGCTGCATGGGACACTGCACGCGACCGACTCCCGTACCCTGGACCACGGCGCACCACGACGCCGTCCCATCAACGTCCGCCTGAGCAGGGCAGACGCACGGGACACTTCGGGGCATACACGCGTGAAGGAGTGAGAGTGACCGACGACGATCTGGCCGGGGGGCCGGCAGAGTCCGGTGTGAACGGCACCGACCGAGCACAGGGCGGAGTCGAGGTGGACGAGCGCGGTAATGCAAGCGCGGATACCACCACGACCGCAGCCGTTCCGTCGTCGAAAGACTCCGCCGCGTCGAAAGACTCCGCCGAGGCAAAAGACACGGCCGAGGCAGCGCCGACGACCGGCGCCTCCACAGCCGAGGGCAGTGAGGCATCCACCGACACGGGCAGCACGTCCACCGACGGCATTGCCACGACTGCACTTCCTTGGTCTGGTGCACCCGTCAAGCCCAGCGCGACTCCCCGGACCACTCCCGAGGCGGCAGCCGACAAGCCCGAGGCCGAAGCAGAAGAGCCCGAGGCCGGTGAGGACAAGGCCGAGGCGAAAGCGCCCGACAAGGCTCCGACCTCTGCTGCTGTTGCCCCGCCGAGCGATGCACCACGATCGTTGCGCGGACCCAAGCTCATCCCCGGCGCGTCCGTCGCCGGCGGTCGCTACCGTCTGCTCGCACCGCACGGTGGGGCACGCGGACTCAAGTTCTGGCAGGCCCACGACGTCAAGCTCGACCGCGAAGTTGCATTGACTTTCGTCGACGCAGACCAGCAGGCCACCAACGTCTCCCCCGATCGACCCGAGGGCCCGCAGGCGATCCTGTCGCGCACACTGCGGCTCGGTCGGATCAACTCCCCGGGTCTCGCACGCGTCCTCGACGTGGTTCGCGGTAGCTCGGGCGGCATCGTCGTCGCCGAGTGGACACCGGGTCGTTCGCTGCGCGAGATGGCCGACACGGTTCCATCGCCCACCGGCGCGGCCCGTGCGATCAAGGCGCTTGCGGCGGCAGCCGAGGCCGCGCATCGTAGCGGCGGCGCCCTGTCGATCGACCACCCGGATCGCGTTCGCATCAGCACCAGCGGCAATGCCGTACTCGCCTTCCCCGCCACCCTGGCCGACGCCGACCCCGGGATGGACGTGCGCGGGCTCGGAGCGATGCTGTACGCCCTCATCACCGCTCGGTGGCCGCTCGCCGACGCCGTCGGAACCGGACGCCCCGACGGTCAGCCCCGGTCCGTCGGTGGGATGAAGCCCGCCGACCGCGACAGCAACGGTGCAGTCGTCGAGCCTCGTCGAATTCGCTCGGACGTGCCGTTCGAGATTTCGGCTGTCGCGATACGCGCGCTCGAACAGAACAGCGGTATCAGAACGGCGGCGACGGTTCAGCACGTGCTCGATCAGGCTGCCGTCGTCAACGACAAGACCGACCTGATGCCTGCTCTGCGTCTCGGCCAACGTGCTCCGGGCTCCACTGGGCACGCGCTCGCCGACCCCGAAGAGGTCGCAGCGCAGCAGCAGCGCTCACGCCGCACCAACATCGCACTCGCCGTGCTGGGTGCGCTCACCGTCGTCGTACTCGGCTTCGCAGGATACTGGCTGTTCACGGCTATCGCCGGCGGTAGCTCCGACGAGCCGCTGACGCAGCAGGAAGCTCTCGGCCTCACCACTGCCGAAACACCCCCGCCGGCTCCGGGAGCACCCGAGGCGGCGGCACCCGCAACCGTCCCCGCAACCATCGACTCCGTGGAGGTGTTCTCGCCGCAGGGAAGCGCCGACAATGCGGGGTCGTCCGACAACGCGGTGGACGGAGACCCGTCCACCGAGTGGAGCACCGACTCGTACTTCCAGCCTTTCCCGGCTCTGAAGGACGGTGTCGGACTCCTGGCGACGCTACCGTCGTCCCAGGTGCTCACCAGTGCGTTCGTCAACTCCCCTTCACCGGGGACGGTCGTCGAGATTCGATCCGCACCGAGCGACTCGCCGACCCTGTCCGACACCACGGTCATCGGCCAGGCGACCCTGGGTGAAGGCGTCACCGACATCCCGTTGCAAATGGCCGAACCCACCAGCCACGTGCTGGTATGGATCACCGACCTCAGCGCGGCGGGCGGGCGAAACCAGTCGTCGATCGCAGACCTCGGGTTCTCCGCACAACCCTGATTCACCGTTCTTTTCGACCCCGTCGAACCCGCGTAATACTTGAAACGACGATCGTTTCGGACTGCGCGGTCTCTATGCCTTAGGCTCTCCGACAATGCGGTAATACGGGGGGGAGCCGTTTTCGTATGGGGATTTCGGGGGTCGACAGCGGGGTCGGGGGTTTGCTCGGTGAGCGGTCCGACGTCGAACTGCTCACTGCGCATGTCGCGGGCGATTCGTACGCATTCACAACACTGGTGCATCGGCATCACGAGCATCTGTGGATGACGGCTCGGCGCACGAGCTACACGCCGGAGGATGCAGCCGACGCGCTACAGGAGGCGTTGCTGTCCGCGCACCGCACCGCTGCGTCGTTCAGAGCCGACGCAGCCGTTCGTAGCTGGCTGCACAAGATCGTGGTCAATGCCTGCCTCGACCGCATCAGACGCAACCGCTCGAGGCCGACCGTTGCGCTGCCCGACGGCGATCTGTTCGACCCCGCAGACTCCCGCGACCCGATGGGCGCGGTGGAGACCTCGATGGAAGTTCATCAGGCTCTGATGTCCCTGGCGCCCGAACAGCGAGCCGCAGTGGTAGCCGTCGACATGGAGGGCTACTCCGTCGCCGACGCTGCTCGTCTGCTGGGGGTGCCGGTAGGAACCATCAAAAGCCGCTGCGCGCGTGGGAGGCTCAAATTGGCGGTGCGGCTCGGCTTTCTCCGAGACCAGGGGAACCGATAGAACCTTCATCGCGTCTTACCCTGTGTAGGACGCAGTGCGCAGAAGACTCAGTTGCGCAGAGAGAGGAGAGGGCATGGCTTCGCAAAACACCGAGCCACTACCCGTCGCACCGTACTCCCTCGAACTGCTGGCCGACCTCCATGCCGGAGCACTGCCCCAGGCCGTCAGCGACAGACTGTGGCCGCTGGTACTGAGCGATGCCCGCGCCGCCGAAGACATCGCCGCTCTGGACGCCGTCTCCCGAAAACTCTTCGAAGCAGGCTCCGAGTACACCTCCGGCGAAAGTATCCCGCCCGAGGTCGCAGAACGTATAGATCGTGCACTGGAATCCATTGAGCCCCCGGTTGCCGTGCACAAAGCAGAACCGATTCCCTCACGAGCTGTTCACGCATCCGTCGTCGAGCTGTCTTCCCTGTCACGGCGGCGGATGCCGAGGAGCACCGTCTGGATCGGCGTCGGCGCCTCCGCGGCTGCCCTCGTCGCCGTGGTCTCGCTGTTCCTGACGCAGCCCGGCCACGACAACTCCACCGATGTCGTAGCGGACGCCCCCGAGCTGGTCCTCGACGCCGATCGCATCGACGCTTCCGTCGCCTACGAGATCATGGCGACCGGTGGATCATCTGACCTTATCGACGCCGGTACTTTACCGGATTGCTTGGCAGCCAACGGTTTCGACCGCAACAGCCCCGTGCTCGGCGCGTCCACCGTCGAACTCGACGGGCGCCGTGGCGTCATGCTGGTTCTGTCACGTACTGCACCCTCGACTGGTTTGACCCTGCTGGCCGTCGACGCCGGTTGCAGCGCCGGCAACCCCGGCACCCTGGTTCGCCGCGATATCGACTGACTGCACCGCCCGAACACCGCGGCTCGGGCCTCGACCGTGCGGGAACAACACCCCTTACCCTGGTGTTGTCACAGACGTCTGCGATGGAAAACTACAGACTCTCACGCACGAGAACACCGATCGGAAGGTCCGCATGACTACGCCCAAGGTTCACGACCTCATCATCGTCGGCTCGGGACCGGCCGGCTACACCGCTGGGGTGTACGCGGCCAGGGCTGAGCTCGAGCCTCTTCTGTTCGAAGGAACGCAGTTCGGTGGAGCGTTGATGACCACCACCGAGGTCGAGAACTTCCCCGGGTTCCGCGAAGGAATCATGGGCCCCGACCTGATGGAGCAGATGCGCGAGCAGGCGAAGCGGTTCGGCGCCGACATTCGTACCGAAGATGTCGAAGAACTGGATATCACCGGCGAGATCAAGACGGTCTCCGCAAACGGTGAGACCTACCGCGCTCGCGCCATCATCCTTGCCATGGGTGCTGCCGCTCGCTACCTGAACATCCCCGGAGAAGAAAAGCTCCTGGGCCGCGGCGTCAGCGCTTGTGCCACGTGTGACGGTTTCTTTTTCCGCGACCAGGACATCGCTGTCATCGGCGGCGGCGACTCTGCGATGGAAGAGGCGACGTTCCTCACTCGCTTCGCCCGCAGCGTCACCATCGTGCACCGACGCAGCGAGTTCCGCGCGTCGCGCATCATGCTCGAACGCGCCAAGAAGAACGAGAAGATCAAGTTCCTCACCGACACCAAGACCATCGAGGTCCTCGGTGACACCTCCGTCACCGGACTCGTCGTCGAAGACGCGAACACCGGTGAGCGCAGCACACTCGACGTCACCGGCATGTTCGTCGCCATCGGACACGATCCTCGTAACGAGCTGGTCAAGGGACAGGTCGAGCTCGACGAAGCCGGCTACGTCAAGGTTGCATCGCCGACATCGGCCACGTCCGTCGAAGGTGTGTTCGCCGCCGGAGACCTCGTCGACCACGTGTACCAGCAGGCAATCACCGCCGCAGGCACCGGATGTACAGCATCGATCGACGCCGAGCGTTGGCTCGCCGAACAGGGCGACATCACCACCAACACGCTAGAGCACGCCGATCAGCCGGTCGACGCCCTCACGGTCTGATCTTTCTTCCGTTTCACTGCACGTTCCAGCCGACCGAGCTCGACCACCCAGGCAACCCGAGGAGTCAAAACAGATGTCCGATGACAAGAAGACCGTCACCATCACCGACGCGTCGTTCGCCGATGACGTACTGACCAGCGAGAAGCCCGTCCTGGTGGACTTCTGGGCCACCTGGTGCGGCCCCTGCAAGATGGTCGCCCCGGTACTCGAGGAGATCGCTGCCGAGCACGCCGACAAGCTCACCATCGCAAAGCTCGACATCGACGCCAACCCCGGTGCCGCACGTGACTACAAGGTCATGTCCATCCCGACGCTGATTCTTTTCCAGGGTGGCAAGCCCATCAAGCAGATCGTGGGCGCCAAGGGTAAGGCCGCCCTGCTCAAGGACCTCGAAGCAGTTCTCTGACAACGCTGCCGTAGGACTCGCATTCGCGCCGCATGACGGCGTGGATTGCAGTCCTACGGCTGTTTTCTGCGACAATCGTCTGATGCGTCGGCGCAGGGTCGGCACATCGGCTTCTGTTCACGACAACGACCGCGCATCGGAAGTGCATCCTCCGGCGCCTGGTTCGAGTCGAAACAGAAATCGTTCATTCTGCGAGAGGTCCACAGCATGCACCGACTCAGTCACGGCGATTCCGGTCCCGCCGTCGCGGAGGTACGGAGCACCCTCATATCGCTCGGATTCCTGCACGAGGACGACGCAGCGACGAAGTCCGACCCACTGCACTGGAGCGCCCCCGTATCGGAGTACGACGCCGCCCTCGACGGCGCCGTCCGGGCCTTCCAGCAGCATCGTGGTCTGCTCGTCGACGGCGTCGTCGGCCCCGCCACGTACCGATCGCTCAAAGAAGCGTCGTACCGCCTGGGCGCCCGCACGTTGATCTACCAGCTGTCCGCCCCGCTGTACGGCGACGATGTGGCGGCGTTGCAAACCCGCCTGCAGGACCTCGGTTTCTACAGCGAGCGCGTCGACGGATACTTCGGCCCCAAGACGCACGAAGGTCTGTCCTCGTTCCAACGCGAAATCGGCCTGTCCCCGGACGGCATTTGTGGTCCGGCAACTCTCCGTTCGCTGGATCTTCTCGGGGCACGCGTCACCGGTGGGTCACCCCATGCCATCAGTGAGGAAGAGTTGGTCCGCAAGTCGGGTCCCCAGCTCACCGGCAAGCGCATCGTCATCGACCCCGATCTGGGTGGATCCGATACCGGACTCATCGTCGACGGCATTTTCGGCCGCATCTCCGAAGCTGAAATTCTGTGGGACGTTGCCAGCCGCCTCGAAGGCCGCATGGCAGCCACCGGAATGGAAACGTTCCTTTCGCGCGCACGCGGAACGAACCCGAGCGTCGCCGAGCGTGCAGAGACATCGAATGCGTTCAACGCCGATCTGATGATTTCGCTGCGCTGCGCCTCGAGCACCAGCCCGTCCGCCAACGGGGTCGCCAGCTTCCATTTCGGCAACTCCCACGGCTCCACATCACTCATCGGCCAGGTACTCACCGGATACATCCAGCGCGAGATCGTTGCGCGCACACCACTTCTCGATTGCCGCAGTCATGGTCGGACATGGGATCTATTGCGGCTCACCAACATGCCGACCGTACAAATCGACCTGGGCTACCTCTCCAACACGTCGGACGTGGCTGTGCTCAGCGATCCACGTTCACGCGACATCATTGCCGAAGCGATTCTGATCTCGGTGAAGCGGTTGTACCTTTTGGGTCAGGACGATCAGCCCACGGGTACCTTCACCTTCGCCGAACTACTCGCCGAGGAGCTCGCCGCCGCCGACCGCGGTTGAGCCTGCCGTCGTGCCCGACACACTTCCACCGTCGCACACTCCGACGGTGTCTTTGTGCTCGCTGTCGATCATCGTCAGGCTCGCAGCGATCAGCAACCGCTCGAGGGCAGACTCGACGTCTTCCTTCCAGCCGTGATCACGATCCAGCTCCAGCCGGAGCCGCGGGAATCGATGATGCGGTGCCACGACGTCGAACCCGGCCTTCTCGAGAAAGTCGGCGTCGATCATGCACGCGGTTTCCGAACACGACCGTTCTGCAGTCGCGCGCGGACCCGAGAACTCATCGTCAGCGGTACGGCGAATACCGAACGCCTCGAGGGCACGTACGCCGCGATTGACCAGATCGGCGACGACTGCCTGAATCAGTGCAGCGGAGTGTCCGTCCCGATCCACCTCGGACTCGATGCGCAGGGTTGTCAGTAGTACCGCATCGGGGCTGACTGGCGAAGTAGGAAAGGTAGTGGCGCGGGGAACGGCACCGGGTGGTGCGTACAGGGCACAGCCCACCGTCTCGCCGCCACTGGTCAATAGCTGTCCGCACGATCCCCACTCGAGCATGATCATCGACAACCACGCTTCGTTCTCGAACTCGAGATCGAGTGATTCGCCGTCGGCCTTCACGGTCCCTGGGTCGAGCACCCAGAACCGACACCGACGCGTGTGATCGGGCAGTCGATCGAACGAGTCCAATGTGACTCCGGTGACGAGCGTCGACACTGGTTACCTCAGCCTCCAAGCCCAAAGACGTCGACGCTCGAAAATCGGCATCGAGTGCGCCGAGTCGCCGCCGCACCGGTCAAGAATATGCGATCAGCGGTGCTTCCGACTCGCCGAGGAAGACGGACCTCAATCATGTTGACCAACAATGCTTTACGACTTCATTCACCGAAATACCGCCGATCGCCGTCGCTTACCGTCACAGTGACGTATGTGCCGCGTGTGTCTGTACCTGAAAAAACGCGGCTACTTTTTCTTCTGTGCCTCCATCATCTCCACGATGCGTTGAAGGTCGTCCACCGACCCGAATTCGACAACGATCTTGCCCTTTTTCTTTCCGAGACTGACCGTGACACGGGTATCGAACGAGTCGGACAGCCGATCGGCCACGTCTTGAAGACCCGGCATCTGTATCGGCTTGCGTCGGGGAGAGGGGGCCGGGGTGACATCGTCGTTTCGATTGGCCAACGTGACGGCTTCTTCGGTGGCTCGCACCGACAACCCCTCGGCCACGATTCGAGTCGCCAGTACTTCCTGAGCTTCCGAACCGGCGTCGAGTGACAGCAATGCGCGGGCATGTCCGGCCGACAGAACTCCGGCAGCAACGCGACGCTGCACCGGGATCGGGAGCTTCAACAGTCGAATCATGTTGGTGACGACGGGCCTCGAACGCCCGATTTTCGTGGCCAGCTCCTCGTGCGTCACGTCGAATTCTTCGAGGAGTTGTTGGTATGCGGCTGCCTCCTCGAGGGGATTCAGTTGCACCCGGTGAATGTTCTCGAGCAATGCATCGCGCAACATCGCATCGTCTTGGGTCTCGCGGACGATCGCCGGAATCGACTCGAGGCCGGCTTCCTGGCTCGCGCGCCAACGGCGCTCGCCCATCACGAGTTCGTAGGTGCCGCCCTCGATTGACCGCACAACGATCGGCTGCATCAGCCCGAACTCACGGATGGAATGTACGAGTTCGGCCAACGACTCTTCGTCGAAGACGGTTCGGGGCTGCTTGGGGTTCGGCTTGATCAGCGCAGGCGAGATTTCCCGGTACACGGCGCCGGCGGGGGAGAGGTCGTCCTCCGTACGTACGGGCGGCGTGGGATTGGGAGCTGTCGCCGTCTCCTCGGCCACCCCATTCTCGGCGGCGGCCAACTTGCCCTTGCGCGACGGATTGTCCTTGCCCATCACCACGTCTGCGGCAGCACTGCCCATGCGCGGCCCAGCCTCGGGACCCGTCGGGATGAGAGCCGCGAGGCCGCGCCCCAATCCACCCTTGCGTGTCTGACTCATTATGTGCGGTGCTCCTGCGTTCCGTCTGTCGCTGTGGTCGCGGACCGCGCCGCCAACTCCCTGCCTGCATCCAAGTAGCTCATCGCGCCGCGTGAACCGGGGTCGTAGTCGAGGACGGTCATTCCGTATCCGGGGGCCTCCGAAACCTTGACGCTCCGGGGGATCACGGCACGCAGAACGGCGTCACCGAAATGCTTGCGGACTTCCTCTGCAACCTGATCTGCGAGCTTGGTGCGGCCGTCGTACATCGTGAGGATCACAGTGGAAACGTGGAGCGCCGGGTTGAGGTGCGCCTGTACGAGTTCGATATTCCGGAGTAGCTGGCCGACGCCTTCGAGCGCGTAGTACTCGCACTGGATGGGGATCAGGACTTCGGTTGCTGCAACCAACGCATTGACCGTCAGCAGGCCGAGCGAAGGAGGGCAGTCAATGAGGACGAAGTCTGCGTCGATGGAGTCGAGATCGGCCAGCGCTGTCTTCAACCGGCCCTCGCGAGCAACCATCGAGACCAGCTCGATTTCTGCACCGGCGAGATCGATGGTCGCCGGAATGCAGAACAGACGCTCGCTGTGTGGACTCTGCTGGATCGCGTCAGTGGCCGTCACTTCGCCGATGAGCACTTCGTAGCTCGAGGGCACACCCGAGTGATGCTCGACGCCTAGTGCGGTGCTGGCGTTGCCCTGAGGGTCCAAATCGACCACCAGGACGGTCAGCCCCTGAATCGCCAGAGCAGCGGCCATGTTGACGGCCGTGGTCGTTTTCCCCACGCCGCCCTTCTGGTTCGCGATCGTCAACGTTCGACGCCGTGACGGCTTCGGCAAAGTCACGCTGCCTGGATGCAGAATCTGACTTGCTCGCTGTGCGGCGGCACCGATCGGGGTGTCGTCGGAGGAAATGCTGGTGTACGCACCGAACCCAGAGCCACCCGTCGTGTTCGTTGCGCGGCTACCGTGAGCGCTTTTCGCGCGCGTGGTGTTGGACTCTGTTTCACGTGAAACAGCGGGATCGGATCCACCCGACATAGATGCTCCTTCGTGCGGAACTGAATTGATGGAAAGAATTCGAGGGACATAGCAGCCGAAAATCAGCTACGTGGAAAGCGTCGAGGCACCCTCTTTGCCCGAACCACAATCGTCGGCGTCGGGACTACTCCGATGCCGCACTGCACGACCTCTAGCTTGCCAGCACCCATACGAGTCAGGGAAGTCCGGTCGCGTTCGATCTCTTCTTCCGCGCTGCTTCCCTTCAATGCGAGCATCCTGCCGCGCTCGTGAATAAGGGGGAGCGACCACTTCGCCAACTTCTCGAGCGGCGCCACAGCCCGCGACGTGACGACGTCGGCGCCGCCCGCTTCCTTCTTGACGCCCGGTTGCTCGGCGCGCCCGCGAACGACCAAAACGTCGAGATCGTGTGCTTCGATGAACTCGGCCAGATATACCGTGCGGCGCAGCAGCGGCTCCACCAGAGTGACGTGCAAGTCCGGCCGTGCGATCGCGAGGGGTATTCCGGGTAGTCCCGCGCCACTACCGACATCGACTACCCGCTCACCCTCGTCGATCAGCTCACCCACCACGGCGCAGTTGAGCAGATGACGCTCCCACAACCGTGGCACCTCACGCGGACCGATGAGTCCGCGCTCGACTCCCGCTGTGGCAAGCGAAGCGTGATATTCCATGGCCAGTTCGAGGCGCGGACCGAAAACGCGCTCGGCAATTGCCATCAATCGATCCTCGTCCAACGCATCTGCTTCCACGCCCTCATCCTCCCGTGTCCCAGGGTTGTTCGCCAAACTATTCGGCCCATCTGACATCTATGTCTTGTGCCACGCCGCTATTTCTGTGTTTCACGTGAAACACATACCGCTCGCGCGCCGTCGCGAAGCGAATGCGGGCCAACGGTGTGAGGTCGTGCACGAGGGTGCCGACCCCGGACGGGATCAGCGGCCATGATGCTCAGAGGACCCGGCGCTCGGCAGAATTCTCCGAGCTGCCCACCAGCTTCTTGAAGGAGCCATCGGCGATCCAAATGTGGACCATCAGGACCGAACACCCGCGTACATGTTTCACGTGGAACCCCCACCGCGAGCAATCCGCGTCCTCCACGAGAGCTGCGTAGTCCTGAACGTGCCGTCTACGTCGCCATGGTCGCGGAGGTGACCCCCTGCCGACGGCTAAGTCGGACGATCACGCTGCGCGTGCTCGGGCCGCATGCACAACGTGGCCATGTTTTAATCGCAGGAGATTACAAGGCCAGTCGACGGCCCTGCCAATCAGACATGCCGTTCCTCAGCCCGCCTGCCGACACGCCGACAGTGCAAGTCAGGGCTGACCTCCGACGACCAGACCCCACCGCGTCGAATCACCTGCGCACACCTGACAGCAGCCGCCGATTCGTGGCTGTCTTCGCCCGCGGCCAGACTCGGACGTCCGCCGGCGGCGGGTCCACTGCGCCAACCCTTCGCAGCGAAACGACTCTCGGGCGCACGTCGACATCTACCCAACGTGCAAGGCCGCCGCCTCGCAGCCCCCGACTTCGCTTGCACGACCCCGATCGGGCCCGGTCACCGAAGGGTCCGCCTAGGGGTTCGCCGAAGGGCTGTGCTTCTTCTACGGCCTCGATGGGGCAGCGTTTCAACCAGCGGCCGTACCGGTGTCCGCCCGCGGCTGAGTCGGGGCCGCTGCCGCCTGAGCTAGATCGCATTTTCTTCTCGCTCCGACAGGGTCAGGTTCGGTCGGCCAGAAACCGCCTGGAGAACGCGAACTCATGTGAACCCGTCTCGAAGGGTTCGCGAGGGCCGCAACCACGCCAGCTGTATTCCGATTTCGCCCATCTGACACACCCCGGTGATCGGTTGATCCGGCCAGGATCGGACGCGGCGGCCTGACGGACGTGACAGGAAACAACTCCGCGGGGCAATCCGTTCCGGTAGCCGCGCCGTGCACCCGCGCCGTCGCGATCAGCAGCTAGTGACTGTTTCACGTGAAACAGTCACCCTCACAATCTCGCCCTACCGTGTATGTCGTCTGCGCTAGAGCCACCCAGACAGTCGAACCACTATCCCGCGACCACTCCAAGTACCCGCCAACTTCGGCCAGTGCCGGCGCTAGTCAGCGTGGAAGTCCTCGTCGGCGACAGCTGAGTTCAACTCCTCATGGCGTTGGTGCAGCACCCGATCTGGCCCGTGTCCAAACGCCGACCCATTTTTGGTTGGGCTCAGAATGATGACAGTGCATGCGCCGAGAGTCTCGACGCAGTCGGTCGCGTCGGGGTGCTGAATCAGCCGTCGAACTGGTCCGGCCGGGCCGTATCATTCGTGTCCGTATACGACCGGTATCACCGCCCCCACAGAAGGCAGCGTGCCTCCGCGCAAACCAGACAACCAAGTGTCGGCCGATGCGTAGGCCGAACCGGACGCTCCTGAGAAGCACGCAGTCGTCCGAGCCCGCAACTTCGAGTTCGACCTGCCAGCGAACCGAGGCCGGAGGAAGTGGACCGTTTATGACTGGTCCGGTGAACCGTGCCTGGATCTACCGCACGGGTGGAGCACGCGGGATCATCGGTGTGCCGCTGGGATGGACAAGTTTCTCTACTCAGACACAGCGGGCCAAGGCGTTGAGCGTCAAAATTGTGAACTCGTCGGCGGGCATCACCCCGATCTCTGTCCTGCCATCGTTTGTTTCACGTGAAACGACATACCGCACAGGACAGCTCCGAGTTACGTCCTATTTTGCCGACACGCTCGCCGTGAGAGAGCACTCGAGCCAATTTCGATCACTTCACCAATCCAGCGAACCGCAGCAATCAAGGCGAGCGGCGCTTCTCGCGCGCATAGCTATCGGTCTCGAAGAGTCAGCCAGCAGTTGCTGTAAGCACTGACTCCCCAAGGCTTCGCACGCGACGTCGCCGGACTACCGGTTCGGAGTCGGATCGAGAGGAACGAACTTCCGACCAATCATTGTTTGGCGGTAATGGACAACGACTTGGACGCATGTGAAACCCGCGGGCGTGTGTCAGTCCCGATCAACTGCCGGCCGCCAACCTACGACTAATTCAGGTCCTCGGTCGCAACCTCACCATGCATCCGCCCCTAGGCGCGCAATAGCTCTATCGGTTGATACGAACCGACGCTGCGGGGATGCCTTTCCTCCAAGTCCGATGCGGGCATTCTGTAGGTCGCACCGGCCACCCCTCCGGTTTCGACATTCCCGCAGCCATCACAATCCGCGCTCGACGGCTCACAGCGCTGCCGACGTTGTCTCCTCTGACTCTTTCAAATCTCAAATATCGACGCGCTTCTCACCTCGAGCGCACAGACGAACCGCGGCGCAACTGCTGGCCGAACTGGGCGATGCGGTATGGCTCGGAAATCACAGTCAATGCCTCAGATGATCGAACAGCGATATTAGAACCAGGCCCTTAAATCTGGGAGCCCCATGACACAACATTCCTATCGCGTGTCGGCAAACTTGATGGACCCAGAACGCGTCGATACTTCGATCAACGCGGCGACAACAGCGGTCTGGTAACGAGGGTCTAGAGAAGACCAGCCGGAGCGGGACCGGCTAAGGCACGGTAGCTGCACCCGACCGTGGGGGACCGCAGCACCCTTCAACCGGACGAGACGCAGTGACATCATCCGCGTCTGCAGTCGCGGCCGGTCCGCACGCGTCGAATCGGGGAGAGTCCCCGATAGCCGAGCTGGGTTTCACGTGAAACATTAGAACACCGTGGCTCGCCAAAGGCGGCCAGAATCGACCACCCATCGGGTGGGCATGAAATGACAGCCACGCGTCCGGTTCAAGACACCACGCGTATAGGACTCCAAATGCGCGCATGTTTCGGGTCGACCGCTTCGCGCGACTCAACCCCGGGTCGCTGCGATGGCATAGCCACGGAAAGATTTAGGGTCACGCCCTCGAATTCGCAATTGCATCCTGGGCAGATCCGGGCCCAGACCTTTCTGGTCATACCGAATATGGACCCAAGCCACCGCGGGGGGTGCGGGCCTACGTCTTTCAGTGACCATCAGCGAAAGACACCTATCTGCTCCATCGAGCCCCCTCCTCGACGTCCGTAATTGAAACGCGCGCACTGCGTCACCAAGTCATCGCACCGACGAGCACCCGGTGCGTCGAGGGGATATGCGAACTCGGCTCTGATTTCCACCCAGGCCCTGAGTGGGGACCCAGAGCTACACAGAAGCTGGCCGGCTATTCACGGCGAACGCGGAACCACCACGGCGCCTATGTAGAAACGGAATGCGGCAATCGGAACGGGACCACCTCTGGGCATGCCGAGGAACCTAGACCAGTCGACACGACCGCTCGTCTTCGTAACGGAGGCGGCCGGCAGGGTTTCACGTGAAACAGACTTGCTGCCCAACAGGACCAGCGGCCGATCGTGATCCAGACCGGGTACCAATTGGAACGGCGTGACGGTGGCCGACGCGGCAGTTGGTTCCCGTCGGCGGCGACAAACCGAGAACACCCTCGAGCCGGAGCGGTCGGTTCAGCACCGATAGCCCGGCATCTAAAGAACGACCCTTAACTTCGCAATCTTGGTACCCAGCAACGCCGCACTGTTTCACGTGAAACACAGTATCTACCGTTGGAACGCCGAGACCGCCAGATCCATTCTGCTGGCGCTTGCCCAACTATGCACAAGCCAAAAACCATGGCCTCTAACATCGGTGTTTCGCGTGAAACCGCACCCTTACCCGGCCCCGGACGAAGCGTCACAGTGACGTTTTGCGCCCTACTCCTTGTTTCACGTGAAACGGCCACAAAATCGAATTAC
>NZ_JBAWFH010000482.1:0-3562 GCF_049591685.1 Rhodococcus sp. (in: high G+C Gram-positive bacteria)
CTGCGGTACCGGGGCTTCGGCCTCGGCGACAGGCTGTGCGGCGGCCTCTTCGGCGATGGGCTCGGGCGTTTCGACGACTGGATCCACCTGTGTGGTGTTCGCAGTCGCCGTCATGAACGGGATGTACTCGGTGGCGCCGGCGCTGGTGGCCGCGGTGATGAGTCCTGCTGGGACGAGGCCGGTCAGAGCGATCAACGAATTCCGTCGAAGTGTGGAGTTCGATGCTTTTCTGTGACGTCCCACGCCGTACTACCTCCTGCTTGCCCCGGGTTCGGAGCATCCGTGATTGAACCGCAGTCGAGACTACCTGATTCGAGACGCTTCCGTTACATTGCTGTTATCTGTTGCGAGTGTTCTGTCACGAGATGGTGAGGGTCACGTCCAGTAGAGCAACTGGGCCTGCGGCAGGACGTGGTCCAACTCCTCGGTGAACCACGACCGCATCTCCGCCATCGTCTCGCGCGGGTAGACGTATTTGACGCCGCCGAATTTCGAACGCTTCGCGCTGCGGGAACCCTCGTCCATCTCCAGCTTGGTAGCCGGGTACCAGGAGAGCAGTACTTCCTTGCTCGACGGGGTGAAGCGGTGGGTGATGATCTCGGCCGTCAGATCCACATCGGGAATGTCCGCGAGCGCGGCGGCGACGTCGGCGAGCAAGGTGCCGTACTGCTCCCGCCAGCCAGGGATCGGCATGATCGGCGCGATGGTCAGTCCGACGCGATACCCGGCGAGAGCGAGCGCGCGCAAAGCCGCGATTCGGGCGGGCATACGAGCCGTGCCGCCCTCGAAACGGTTGCCGATGTCGGCGGCGTTGACCGACAGGCGTACCCGAGTCCGGCCGCCGTGATCGAGCGTCACCAGTTCCGATACATCGTCGAACTTGGTGGTGAACCGCACCGACACGTTGTCGCCGTACTGGCCCGATCCCACCCGCGAGATTGCTGCCGCCAGCGAACCCGTCACATGTTCGATGCCGAGAGGGTCTGTGTAACAGGACATTTCGAACGTGGTGCCCTCGTGCCCGCGCTCGACTGTACCGGAGGTGATGGTGCCGCGGCCCGCGTGCGTCGCGATGGGTGCCAGGACGTCGTCGAGATTGGCGAACACCCGCGTCACCGGAGGGCCGGACAACGAACCGGCGAGGTAGCAGTACTGGCAGTGTGCCGGGCAGCCCTTCGCAAGGTCGATACGCCAATCGGCGCTCGGCGGAATGGGCTGAGGCTTCAGCACGCTGGGAGGCGCAACCACGACGGCGAGCGTCGACTTGGCTCGGGCGTACGTCTCACGCTCGGACTCGCCGCGTAGGCCGGTCAACCGGTCGGCGGTCGACACGTCGATGTCGGACACTCCTGCTGCCTCGCACCGGCGCACGATCTCGGCGGTGTGTGGCATGTCCGCGGCGGACTTGGTGATCAGCACGCGCTTCGGTGTCCAGATGCGGGTGGGGGCAACGAGTGTCTCGGTCATTACCTGTGTTCAACACTCGTCGCCGTCGGACCCTTCCACCCAGCCACCGTGTGTCGCGTTACAGCGTGACCTACTGCAGCGGAACGTCCTCGTCCCTTTTCCGAACGCTGGACTTCTTCCTTGTCTTCTTTTGCGAGGTGCTGGACTCGCCGCCGAGGTGTTCGAGCATCTCGCGGATCTCGTCGAGCTCACGCCGGAGATAGTCGCGGGTGGCGACCTCACCGACGGCGATGCGCAACGATGCCAGTTCGCGCGCCAGGAACTCGGTGTCGGCCTTGGTCTGTTGCGCGCGCGACCGGTCTTCCTCGAGCGAGACGCGGTCTCGGTCGTCCTGACGGTTCTGCGCCAGCAGGATCAGCGGTGCGGCGTAGGCGGCCTGCGTCGAGAACGCGAGGTTGAGCAGGATGAACGGGTACGGGTCCCACTGAAGGTTGACGGCGACGACGTTGAGGAAGATCCAGATGATGACGATGAGCGTCTGGATGGCCAAATAGCGCCCAGTGCCGAGGAAACGCGCGGCGCGTTCGCCGGACCTGCCGAGGTCCACGTCGAGGCGGAAGTTGAACAGTCGCGACCCCCGTGGGGTGTCCATACGTGCACGTGCCGACTCTTTCACTGTCCTGCCACCTCCTGATCGCGCCAGTCCTCGGGGAGAAGATGGTCGAGAACGTCGTCGACCGTGACGGCGCCCACAAGATGATCCTCGTCGTCGACGACCGGCCCGCACACGAGGTTGTACGTCGCGAAGTATCGGGTCACCGCGGTGAGGCTGTCGTCGGGACCGAGCCGAGACAGAGCTTTGTCGATGATGCCGCCGACCAGGCTCGCTGGGGGTTCACGGAGAAGTTGCTGCAGGTGGACGCACCCGAGGTACGCCCCGGTCGGCGTCGCGGTCGGCGGCCGAACTACGAACACCAGGGACGACAAGGCAGGCGTCAGATCCGGGTTGCGGACGCGCGCCAGGGCCTCGGCGACGGTGGTGGAGGCGCTGAGCACCACCGGCTCCGTCGTCATGAGTCCGCCCGCGGTGTCGGGGGAGTGCTCGAGCAATCTCCGCACGGGCGCCGAGTCCTCTGGGTCCATCAACCGCAGGAGCGATTCCGCTTCGGTTTCGGGCAGCTCGCCCAGCAGGTCGGCAGCGTCGTCGGGATCCATCGCCTCGAGCACGTCGGCACCGCGATCGACGCCGAGGTAGTGCATCATCTCGACCTGGTCGTCGTCGGGGAGCTCCTGAACGACGTCGGCGAGCCGCTCGTCGTCGAGTGCGAGTGCCACTTCCATGCGTCGCTTGACCGGTAATTCGCGCATCGCGTTGGCGACGTCGGCCGCGCGCAGATCTTCGAACTGCATGAGCAGCTGGGCGACACCCTGGCCCGGCATCGACAGTTCGTTCTGGGTCAGCCCCTGCACATGCTGCCAATCGACGACGTGGACGGCGCCGCGCCGGGCAAGTCGGCCTCGCTGACGGCGCACCGCGACCCGGGCCACGAGCCAGTCGCGGGTTCGGGTCAACTCCATGCCGAGGTCGACCACGAGCGCGTCGGCGTCGTGTAGTTCCTCGAGTTCGGGATCGTCGACGCGCACCTTCGAGTCGAGAATCTGGGCGAACACCAGGATCTCGTTGGCGCGCTGTGAGAAGCGCCGGAGACTGACGTTGCCGGTGGTGAGCTGGACCGAGTTGGGCTCGATGCTGGTGACGCGCAGCATCGGCACGAAAATTCTTCGGCGCGTAGCCAGTTCGACCACGATGCCGAGGACACGGGGTTGAGCGCGGCCGACGCGCATCGTGATCACGAGATCACGCACACGCCCGATGGATTCACCGTCGGGTCCGAGGACGACCAGACCTGCGAGCCTGGCCGCGAATACCTTGCTCAGAGCTGCCATGATGGCAAGGTTAGAGCGTCGCAGGAAGAACAGAAGAATCAGACAGGAGCGAAAGACCACAGTGAGCTCGCCGCAGCATGGCCGTCCCCGTCGTTCCGTGCTGGCAGTTCCCGGCAGTTCGGCCAAGATGATCGAGAAGGCCAAGGGTCTGCCCGCCGACGCTGTTTTCCTCGATCTCGAAGATGCCGTGGCACCGATCGCGAAGGTC
>NZ_JBAWFH010000483.1:0-2984 GCF_049591685.1 Rhodococcus sp. (in: high G+C Gram-positive bacteria)
CCAGGCCATGTGCAGTACACCCGCAACATGGTGACCGGGGCGTCCACCGCGGACCTCGCGTTGATTCTCGTCGACGCCCGACACGGCATTCTCGAGCAGACGAAACGGCACGCGTTCCTTTCGTCGCTGCTCGGTATCCCGCATCTCGTGCTCTGCATCAACAAGATGGACCTCGTCGGCTGGTCGCAGCAGCGATACGAGGACATCCGAGACGACTTCCGAACCTTTGCCGCGAAATTGGAGGTACCGGATCTGACGTTCGTCCCGATGTCCGCTCTGGACGGCGACAACGTGGTGCACCGAACAACGAAAATGCCGTGGTACGAGGGGAGCTCGCTGCTGCACCATCTCGAGGACGTGCATATCGCGTCGGATCGCAATCTGATCGACGCCCGGTTTCCCGTGCAGTACGTCGTGCGCCCCAAGGGCGGCACCGGCGAACATGCGGACTTCCGCGGCTACACGGGCACCGTCGCGAGTGGCGTGTTCAAGCCGGGCGACGAGGTCGTCGTCCTACCCTCGGGCTTCACTTCGCGGATTTCGGCTGTGTGGGGGCCGGGAGGCGAGAAGATCGACGAGGGATTTGCCCAAGCGGCGCTGTGTATCGAACTCGTTGACGACATCGACGTCGCGCGCGGGGACATGCTGTGTCGACCGAACAACAGGCCGCTCGTCGGCGGCGACATCGACGCGATGATGTGCTGGCTGACCGATGATGCCCAGCTTCGCTCCGGCGACAGATACCTGCTGATGCACACGACGGCGACCACGGTGGCCACCGTGGAGCAGCTCGACTACCGATTGAACGTCGATACCCTGCACCGCGACGAGGAAGCGGAGTCGTTGACTCTCAACGACATCGGCCGTGTTCGTATCCGCACGACCAACCCGTTGCTATTCGATCCGTATCGTCGCAATCGGATCACCGGCAGCTTCCTGCTCGTAGACGAGGCGAGCGGAGCGACGGTCGCAGCCGGGATGATCAGTGGCCCTGCATTGTCGGCGTCCAAGGTGGTGTGGCACTCGTCGCGGTTGGCTCGGGTGGAGCGAGCCACTGCCGGCGGCACCGTGTGGCTCACGGGTCTTTCCGGTTCGGGCAAGTCCACGGTCGCAGCGGAACTCGAGCGGCTCCTCGTGGCGTCGGGTCGCCCGGCGTACCTGCTCGACGGCGACAACCTTCGGCACGGGTTGAACTCCGATCTGGCATTCGACCGGATGAGCCGAGCCGAGAACGTCCGGAGGGTAGGCGCGGTCGCTCAGCTGATGGCCGATGCCGGACTGGTCGCGGTGACATGCTTGATAAGCCCGTATCGCGATGGACGAGAAGCCATCCGCATCGCGCACGAGAAGGCCGGCCTACCGTTCTACGAGGTCTTCGTGGACACACCACTCGAAGTCTGTGAATCGCGGGACCCGAAAGGTATGTACGCCAAAGCCAGGGCAGGGGAGATCACCGGTTTCACCGGTATCGACGACCCGTATGACGCGCCGTTGCACCCTGACCTGTTGCTGCGACCGTCCGATGGCGACCCGACCGCGCAGGCAGCGCGCATTGTGGAATTGTTGAGACCGTGAGCGTGCCCCCTCGGTCCGATGATGCCCTGTTCGCCGCTGACGTCGCCAACGCAGCAGGGCGCGTACTTCTGGACATTCGGGCTCGCGAACACGGGGGAGCCACAGGTCGCGATCTGGGGCGTATCGGTGACGCCGCAGCCAACGACTTGATTCTGAGCAGGCTTCGGAACGAGCGGCCGAACGACGCCGTGCTGTCCGAGGAATCCGCCGACGACCTCAGCCGTCTCGACGCCTCACGTGTGTGGATCATCGATCCGCTCGACGGATCACGCGAATATGGCATCGACGGGCGAAGCGACTGGGCGGTACACGTGGGACTGTGGGAGGCAGGGAAAGGCATGACGGCATCCGCCGTCGCGCAACCCGCGCTCGGACGCGTGCACTCCACTGCCGATACGACCGTCGTGCCACCGCAGTCCGGGCGCCCCACATTCGTCGTCAGCGACAGCAGGCCGCCGTATTACGTCGACGCGCTCGCAGCCGACATCGACGGCGACGTGGTCACCATGGGATCTGCGGGTGCCAAGGCGATGGCGGTCGTCCGGGGCGAGGTCGACGCCTACGTGCATTCCGGAGGTCAATGGGAATGGGACTCGGCGGCCCCGGTGGGTGTGGCGCTCGCGGCGGGCCTGCACTGCTCGCGCATCGACGGGTCCGCACTGCTGTACAACCGGTCCCATCCCTACTTGCCGGATCTACTCGTCTGTCGGCCAGAGCTGGCTGCGCCGATCCTCGCGGGGGTTGCCCGGCACGCCAATCGGGAAGCGGATTCCGGACGAGTCGCGATGGCCCGCGAATACATCGCTGCATTGACGAGTCACGACGCCACCAAAGTGCGTCTCGCGCAGGTGTGCCGACGGGTCGAGAACGGTCGACAGACGGGTGACACCGGTCAGTTCATCCGAGACGAACTCGAGAACGGCGCGCAATACACAGCCATAGTGCGGACTCGCGACATCTCGATCGACGAATGGGGGACCGAGGTGGTGGCGCGCTACTCGCTCGATTTCGACGGCGGACACAGTGTCGCGGTCACCGAGCATTTCCTCATCCCGGCGGGCGACATCACCGCGATCACCGCAATCATCGAACCCGTCGTCGAGCCCGACGCCGCCCGCTAACCGCGCAGCTCCTTCGCAGCCCGTTCCAGTTCCTCGGTCCGAGCCTCCGCGTCGGTCAGAACCCTTCGCAGCCGCCGTGATTCACGTTCCGTCGACTTCTCGGCCTTCCGCGCATCGGCCTCCTGTCCCTCGGCTTCGTGCAGTTCGGCGCGCAGGCGTGTCAGGCGTTCCTTGATCTCCGTCACCTGCGCCGCGGCATTCTCGGCATCACCCTCGGCAGCCTCGGCGGCCTTCCGTGCCGCGTCTTCGTCCTCGCGGGCCTCGTCGAGCTCCTCCTGCGCCTTTTCC
>NZ_JBAWFH010000484.1:0-3411 GCF_049591685.1 Rhodococcus sp. (in: high G+C Gram-positive bacteria)
GCTTCCTTCTTCGCCAAGAACGTGCTGCCCGAGCTCACAGCCACCCGCGGCATCCTGACCAATCTCGATCTCGACGTCATGGAGCTCGACGAAGCTGCATTCTGATTCAAGACGCGACAACGGCCGCATCTTCCCCCTGGGAGGTGCGGCCGTTGTCTTGTCTACTCAGGCCTGCAGCCGACGAAACTTGCTGCCGTGGAAGATGATCGGGTCGATCTCGCTCTGTACCTCGAGCGAGTGAATGCGCAGCAGTGCGATCAAGTGATCACCTGCGGGGACTTGTTGATCGATGGTCGTCTCGAGCCACGCCGTCGCACCTTCGATGAAGACTGCGCCACTGTCGGTGGTCAACAGTTCGAGGCCGGCAAAGCGGTCACCCGTCTTGGCCGCCAGGGTGCGCGCGGCGTCGTTGTGCGCTTCGCCGAGAACGCTGACACCGATGTTGGTGACGCCTTCGAGCCTCGGCCACGTGGTGGACGTGTTCTGAATGCACACCGCCACCAGGGGCGGATCGATGGAGACGGCGACGAAGCTGCTGGCGGCGAGTCCGACCGGCACGCCGTCGATCTCGGCTGCGATGGCCACGACGCCGCTCGGGAACTGGGCGTAGGCCTGACGGAGCGTCGCCTGATCGAGATCGGTGTGCGTGAGCGCCATGCGTGATGCTCCCTTTCGTGCGTCTGCGGCGGCTGTCGGTTCCCCGGTGTCGGTCGGAATTGCCGCGCACCGTCCACGATACGAGGGACTGTGCCGAATGCTACCGGCGGGAATGAATGCGTGGACGGAGAAGGCGTCGGCGACGCCGATCCAGCCAGCCGCAACGGCGTCAAGGGTTGGGCGGACCGAGTCGCCACAGAAATGGCGGCCGACAATCCGGATTTTCGCTACGCGAACCTGGCCGTTCGAGGCAAACTGCTCGACCAGGTGATCACCGATCAGGTGCACATCGCCGCCGCAGCAGCCCCCGACCTGATCACCGTGTACGCCGGAGGCAACGACCTGCTGCGCCCCAAGGTGGACATCGACGGCATCGCCGCGCGGTACGACTCCGCGCTGGCCGAACTGACAGCGACCGGAGCACGCGTCGTCGCCTTCACCGCGTACGACGCCGGGTGGGCGCCCATCTTCCGTTCGCTGCGCGGCCGCACGGCCATCTACAACGAACTGCTCCGCGAGGTCGCCGACAGAAGGGGCGTCGAACTTATCGACTACTGGCGCTTCGCCGGGTACGACGATCCCCGGATGTGGGATTGGGACCGCCTGCACATGTCCACCCTCGGACACACGCGCATGGCCGCGGAGGTACTGGACTTCCTCGGCCTTCCGCATTCGATCGAGCTCGCACCGCTGGAGCCGATGGCGCCCCTCGATCGGGCGGCGCGGCGCAGAGACAACGCCGAATGGGTCAAGTCTTTCGCCGCGCCGTGGGTGTCGCGGCGACTGCGCGGAGCATCGTCGGGTGACAACATCGCTGCCAAACACTCGACGCTGCAGCCGTTGCGGGGCGGACTACTCGCCGTCCTCCGGGGGCGGCGCGGGTGCCGGTGCGGGGCCGGGCTCGTCCGGTTCGCGTTCGGGCTCCGGCGAGACACACCGCACGATCGGGATCGGGTCGTACTTGACGGTTCTGGTGTTGCGCGAAATCTCGCTGCCCGTCGCGATATCGGAGACGACGCGGGTATCGCTGGCCGTGAACCCGGGTCCGCCTCCCGACGGCACGCATCCGCTCCCCGCCGGAAGGGTGATGGTGTTCGGGCTCGTCGGATTGCTCCTGGCACCCGTGATCGACTGAACATCGACCGTCTTGGTTCCCCACAGCCGAACCGTCACGTTGGAACTCGTCGCGAACGATTCGATGACCACGCCCGTCTTCGTCGGGTTGGTGAACTGCAGGTCGATCGCGCCCTCGAAGACGGTCGCCTCTCGCGCTTCCGGGTACCGGCTGATGTAGTAGCTGTGCTCGGTGTGCCCGGCGTCCTCCATGCCGCCGAAGTACGCCGCGTTGTACAGCGTCGTCGCGAACTGGCTGATGCCGCCGCCGACGGCACGGTCCGGGCGTCCGTTGTCGATGATTCCCGACTCGACGAAGCCCTGCGCAAAGCCGCGTGGCCCCGTGTGGCCGTTGAGCGAGAAGGTTTCACCGGGCTTGACCAGGGCACCATTGACGATGTCAGCCGTCAGACCGATGTTGACTCCGGACGCGTACTCGAACCCGCCCGTGGTGTACTCGCCGATGACTTCGTTGATTCCCAGCGCCTGGGCGCCCTCGGTGGTCAGGGCCGGCTGCGCCTGCTCGTACACGGCTTCGGTGGTGCGAATGTCGGTGGAGGTCAACAGCGTCGGCAACTGCTCGAGCGTCCTGGGCCACTGCACCAACTCTCCCACCACGCCGGGCACGACCGTCGGAGCGCCGCCGCCGAGAGCGAACGATGCGTCCTTGGGGGGAGTTTCGGTCGATACCAGTTGCGGCGCAAGGATTCCGGTGGCGGCCGCGAGGTCGTACCTCGGCACGAGCGCGCCCTGCCCGTCGGATTCGAAAGACAGGATTCGGCCGATGGCATCGGGCGCGAGGACGGCGTCGACATTG
Organism: Rhodococcus sp. (in: high G+C Gram-positive bacteria); assembly: GCF_049591685.1. Classification (GTDB taxonomy): domain Bacteria; phylum Actinomycetota; class Actinomycetes; order Mycobacteriales; family Mycobacteriaceae; genus Rhodococcoides. Next base: position 2,588 of record NZ_JBAWFH010000484.1, read on the forward strand.
TCGCGACCGGAGAACACGACGGGGGCCGACGTAGCCGGCGTTGCCACGTCCGCGAGCGCGCGGTCGACCTCGTCCTGATGCACGACGACGTCGACGGTCTCGACCGACGCTTCGACGGTGCCGAACGCCCAATCGGACACGAGGGCGTCCCGCGTGCCCTCGACGTCCATCGACTGCCCCGGCGAAGGAGTGACAGGGACGGGCGTGGCTCCTTCGAAGACGATGTTGCCCTCGATAGGCTGGCGATCCGTTTGCGCCCGAAGCGATTCGACCGCGGCATCGAGTGCGACGGCGTCGACGCTCGACTCAACGCCAATCTCACGGTCGGCGAAGAACGAGGTGATCCGAGTGAACGGGTTGATCGGCTGCGACCCTGCTCGATCGAGCGTCGCAGTCCAGTCGACGTCGAGGCCCGCAGCAGCAGGCACAACTTCGAGCTGCTGATCCCCGGCCGTGACCTGCACCGGTCCGTCGACACGAGGGCCCAACTCGGACTGCAAGCGAGTTTCGGCGTCGTCGTGACTCATACCGCCGACTGCGATGCCCGCAACGCTGACCCCACGGGGCACCGAACCGCTCGACGACAACATGTCGGCGGCGTAGAAGACGGCCAAAATCGCGATTGCGGCCCCGGCAAGGACGGCGACCTTCTTACGCGACGAAATCTCCCCAGGACCAGAAGTGTTCGACGGCTCCTGCGCAACGACGCCCGAGGGCTGATCGGTCGAGAGCTGAGCGGTCGGAACTGCGGCGGCGGGTTCACTATTGCTCTGCTGCGGGTCAACCGTCGGCGGCGCTGCATCGGCCTCCGACGAGCGCTCGTC
>NZ_JBAWFH010000485.1:0-17368 GCF_049591685.1 Rhodococcus sp. (in: high G+C Gram-positive bacteria)
GCGGTACATGATTCGGGTGGCTTCGCCCGGGAGCGTTCCGCCGATACCCGGTACCGACAGGGCCAGGTGTGACGGTTCGGTCCGGATGAGAGCGCCCGGCGCCAAGGCGGGCAGCGGACTCGGTGGCGTATAGAAGTCCGATTCCACGGTCGATCCCGTGGACGATCCGGACGGCTGCTGCGCCGATGCCTGAGGCGATAGCAAAGCCGCCGTCAGAAGCCCGACCGCAACCGCCGACACCGATACCCGTGACACACCCATGTTTATGTGACCCCCGTAGCTCCCTCGTCGCACCGCTCGTTACCGAGCAGTAACAACCTCGGGACGGACCATACGTGATGGAGACCACAGGCGGTAGTGCCCAGTCCATCCGAAATTTCGAACAGGGCCGAGAACGGCTCAGCGACGGCGGCGGTGGTGCGCGGCTTTCGCTTCGACGACCTCGTCGGCCGTGAGGGCCCGCCCGGGCAGCGGACTGAGCGAACCCGAATCGGCGCGTAGCCCGTCGAGGAGAATCAGGAAGTAGCGCCGCCAGTTGGTGGGGCCGACCTTGCAGGTGAATTCCGCTGCAGCGCCGACCATTCCGATGAGGGCGTAGAAATCGTTGACCTCGATATCGGGACGCAGGGCGCCCGATTCGCGCGCGCGCAAAACGATCTGCTGAACGAAGGGGTCGAGCTGCTCACGGACCCGCGCGATGCCCTCGCAGCCCTCGTCGGTCCCCATGATGACGTCGTTCAGCCCGCGGTCGCCCGAGATGCCGTCACACAGCCGCTCGAGAAAGCCGACGAGGCCGTCCCAGGCATCGTCCGCGTCCAAGGCGGCGTGCGCGCTGGCCAGCATCCCCTCGAGGCGCTGCTCGAAGACGCCGTCGATCAACTCCTCCTTGCAGGAGAAGCGCCGATAGACGGTGCCGACACCGACCTTCGCGTGCGCGGCGACGTCGTCGAGAGTGATGTCGGTGCCGCGGTGGGCGAAGAGTTCACGTGCCGCGTCGATGATGCGTCGACGATTGCGCTCCGCATCGGCGCGCAACGGCCTCTTCGACGTTGCTCCGACTGCCGATGTGTCGGCCTTCACACTCATTCGATGTCCGTTTCGACCGTTAAGCGGAGGACATTCCTCCGCTTAGCTGTTACCTTGATCCAGTAACCGGAGACTACACCTCCGTATCGTCGATCCGAGAAGGAACACCATGACCGCACTGACACCGGAGGACCTGTCTTCGCCGGACTCGGCAAGGGATTCGGCACCGGGTGAAACCACCGAAGCCAAGTCACACCGCAATCGCTGGCTCATCCTCGCCACCCTGGGCCTCGCCCAGCTCATGGTGGTGCTCGACGCAACCATCGTGAACATCGCACTTCCGGCCGCTCAACTCGATCTGGGCTTCGACAACAGCAATCGCTCCTGGGTTGTCACCGCATACGCCCTCGCATTCGGCAGCCTGCTGCTGCTCGGCGGACGCCTGAGCGACCTGTTCGGCCGCCGCAACACCTTCCTCATCGGACTCGTCGGGTTCGCCGTGATGTCCGCGGTCGGTGGTGCCGCAGTCAACTTCGGCATGCTGGTCGCCGCACGTGCAGGTCAGGGCGTCTTCGGCGCTCTTCTCGCACCGGCAGCACTGTCGTTGCTCGCCACCACGTTCACCGACCCCAAAGAACGCGCCAAAGCATTCGGCATCTTCGGTGCCATCGCCGGCGGCGGCGGAGCGCTGGGTCTACTCCTCGGCGGCATGCTCACCGAATGGGCCACCTGGCGCTGGAGCCTGTACGTCAACCTCTTCTTCGCCGGGTTCGCGTTCGTCGCGGGCTTCATCCTGCTGGCCAAGCACACGGTGGCCACCAGGCCCAAGCTCGACATTCCGGGAACCATCACGGTGTCGGCCGCACTGTTCTCGATCGTGTACGGCTTCGCACACGCCGAGTCCGACGGCTGGCTGAACACGGTCACGCTGGCGTTCCTCATCATCGGCGTCGCACTACTCGGCGTGTTCGTCGCGATCCAGAAGCGCGTCGAACATCCTTTGCTGCCACTGCGCATCATCCTCGATCGAACACGCGCCGGATCGTTCCTCGCCGTGTTCATCACCGGCGCCGGCATGTTCGCCGTGTTCCTGTTCCTGACGTACTACCTGCAGAGCACCCTCGGATACACCCCGATCTCCACCGGCTTCGCGTTCATGCCGATGATCGGCGCACTCATCCTGACCGCAACGGTCTCGACGGCCGTCATCCTGCCCCGCTTCGGACCTCGGGTGCTGATGACGACGGGTCTGCTCGTCGCAGCACTCGGAATGGGACTGCTCACGCAGATTGCAGCGGACAGCACGTACGCGATGCACATCCTGCCCGGACTCATCGTGATGGGACTCGGCCTCGGCGCCACCATGGCTCCGGCCATGCAGGGTGCCATCTCGGGCGTCGACCCTGACGACTCCGGTGTCGCGTCGGCAACCGTCAACACCATGCAGCAGGTCGGCGGTTCCATCGGTACCGCTCTGCTCAGCACGGTGGCGGCCAGCGCAGCGACCGCATACGTCACCGACAACATGGCCACCGCATCGAGCGCAGCCATGCTGCAGGTCAACGCGGAAATCGCCAGCTACACGACGACGTTCTGGTGGGCCACCGGAATCTTCGCACTGGGCGCCGTCATCTCGGCATTCCTGTTGCGCCCCGGTCTGCTCCCGGAAGCACCCGAAGGCGCAGTGGTCGTCGGCCACTGACCGCCAGAAATCCAACGGCCGACAGCGTGGTCGAGTGCCTCGGGCGCTCGACCACGCTGTCAGCGTGTAGTTCTAGGTGTTCAGCTGTCTACTTGTTCAGCAGCTTTTCGGTCGCGGCCAGTAGAACGCACGTCGCGACGCCGTCCATCGACTTGTCGAGTTCCGCGAGCGACGGAAAGCTCGGCGCGAGCCGAATGTTCTTGTCTTCCGGATCGTCCTTGTACGGAAACGCCGAGCCGGCGGCCGTCAATGCGATTCCGGCGTCCTTGGCGAGCGCGATCGATCTCGTCGCGGTTCCCTCGAGCACGTCGAGCGAAATGAAGTACCCGCCCTTCGGCTCGGTCCAGGACGCGATCTTCGACGCACCGAGACGGTCGTCGAGGATCTCGAGCACGCGAGCAAACTTGGGTGCGAGGATTTCGCGATGCTTGGCCATGTGGGCGCGAACACCGTCCGCATCGTTGAAGAACCGCAGGTGCCGCAGCTGATTCAGCTTGTCCGGTCCGATGCTCTTCTTGCCGAAGTGCTTCTGGTACCACTCGATGTTCTCGTCCGAACTGCCGAAGAAGCTGACGCCCGCGCCGGCGAAGGTGATCTTGGACGTCGAGGCGAACACGAAGGGGCGGTTCGGGTAACCGGCCTCGGCCGACCACCCGAGGATGTCGTACGACGGCGCGAACTCGTCGACAAGCGGGTGCACTGCGTAGGCGTTGTCCCAGAACAGACGAAAATCGGGTGCGGCCGCCGGCATCGACGCCAGAGCCCGAACAACCTCTTCCGAGTACACGGCACCCGTCGGGTTCGCGTAGTTGGGCACCGCCCACATTCCCTTGATCTGAGGGTCCGACGCAACCAGCCTGGTGATCTCGGCGACGTCGGGGCCGTCGTGCAGCATCGGAATCGGAATCATGTCGATGCCGAAGCTCTCGGTGATCGCGAAATGACGGTCGTAACCCGGTGCCGGGCAGAGGAACCGCACGTTGGGCTCGGCGGACCACGGCCGAGCCGAATCCGGCAGGCCGTGCAGCAACGACCACACGACGAGGTCCTGCATGATTTCGAGGCTCGCGTTGTTGCCGGCCACCAAGTTCTTCACGGGAATGCCGAGGAGCTCGCCGAAGATCGCGCGCAATTCCGGAAGACCGGCAAGACCGCCGTAGTTACGGCAATCGGTACCGTTGCCGTCGCGGTAATCGTCACCTGGAAGCGTCAGCAAGCCGGCAGCGAGATCCAGCTGCTCGGGCGACGGTTTTCCACGAGTGAGGTCCAACGACAAATTCTCGGACTTGAGCTGCTCGTATTTGGCAGCTTGCCGCTCGTGCTCCGAGGCGAGCTCCTCATGGTTCATCAACCCCAACTGGGTTTGCGCTGACATGTGGAGCGGCCTTTCCGTGTCGGGGCAGTACGTGCAGGCCCCTGCGAGCGTCTGGTCCCTGAAACTTAAGGGGACCCCGCGCACCCGGCAGAGCCCGTTGACCCTTGCTGCCTTCCGGCCCTGGGGGAGTTCACAGGATGCGCGCCGCGCGGGATCCACTGAAGAGTGTAGTCACACTCCCCCGTCCGCCCCATCGGTGCCCCCTTCACCCCTGCCGCTGCGCTCCAAGCCCGCATCGATGGACCCTCGTAGCCGTCTGACCGTATCGATGTGACATCCAAGCGGTATCGAGGCTGCACCGCGGCCACCACAGAAGCCGGCAGCCGTCGGACCTGCACCCGCGTCCACTGGAGCGGCCCGTTTGGGAGATGCGGGGGGTCACCCGGTATGCTTCCCCACGGAGGATTCGCCTAGTGGCCTATGGCGCTCGCCTGGAACGCGGGTTGGGTTAACGCCCTCAGGGGTTCAAATCCCCTATCCTCCGCCAGGGACAAGCCCCTGCAACCGCTCGCCGGTTGCAGGGGCTTTTTCGTGTCTGCTCGTAGAATTGTCCGAAAAGTACAAGCGCATCATCGGGTCAGTGCACGACACTTTGATTCATGACCTCCACCGAGACCGAAGCCGTCCCCGATCGATACCGTCGACTCGCGCAGCGCTTGACCGACCGGGTCGAGGCAGTGCCCGCAAACAAGTGGGACACCGCGTCCACGTGTGCCGGCTGGACGGTGCGCGATGTGGTCGTGCACCTTGTCGACACTCAGCGCGGCGCCGTCGAGCCCGTGGGACTGTCGATTCCAGAAGGCCCGTCCCCCGGCGGAAACCCAACTGCTGCTTGGGTATTCACCCGCAACGCCGTCCAGGACATCCTCGACGACCCGAAGCGCGCGCACCTCGAGTACGACGGACACTTCGGTCCAACGGATCTGGCGTCGTCGATCGGATCGTTCTACAGCCTCGACCTGATCGTGCACGCGTGGGACATCGCGCACCCCCTCGGACTCGACGACACCATCGAAGACCGTGACCTCGATTTCGTCGAACATTTCGTCGCGCAAATGGGGGACAACATTCGTATGGACGGTGTGTGCGGACCGGCCGTCGAGGTCCCGGACGACGCCGACCGGCAAACCAAGGTGCTCGCGCAGCTCGGCCGCGCAACCCGACCGAGCCTCTAGCGCCGCCCACACCGCATCGATGGACCGTTGCAACGTCCAGACGGGTACAACGTGCCATCGATGCGGCGATCCGCCACCCACCTAGCGCGCCGACCAACCACCGTCCATGGTGTACGACGCGCCGGTGACCATGCCGGCGTCGGCGGAGGCAAGCCAGCTGACGAGCGAGGCGACTTCCTCGGGTTCGACGAGTCGCTTGATAGCGCTTTCGGCGAGCATCACGCCTTCGAGCACTTGGTCCTCGTCGATGCCGTGGACTGCCGCTTGGTCGGCGATCTGCTTCTCGACAAGCGGTGTGCGTACATAGCCGGGGTTGACGCAGTTGCTCGTGACATCGTGTTTGCCGCCTTCGAGGGCTGTGACTTTCGACAGGCCTTCGAGGGCGTGCTTGGCCGTGACGTAAGCGACTTTGTATTCCGACGCGCGGAGGCCGTGTACCGAGGAGATGTTCAGTATTCGGCCGAACTCCCGGGAGTACATGCCGGGTAGGACTGCGCGGATCAGCAGGAAGGGCGCTTCGACCATCAGCGTTTGGATGCGTCGGAACGCGCCGGGGTCGAAGTCGATGATCGGTGCGACGGTCTGAATCCCCGCGCTGTTGACGAGGATGTCGACGTCGAGTTGCACGTCGTCGAGCGACGGGGTGTCCAGGAGGTCGACGCCCCACGCTTCGCCGCCGAGTTCGGACGCCAGTTCTTTGGCGGCTGTTTCGTCGACGTCGGCGATGGTGACCGTCGCGCCCCGGGAGGCGAGCGTGCGGGCACAGGCAGCCCCGATTCCGCTCGCCCCGCCGGTGACGAGCGCTGTTCGGCCGATCAGGTCGGTCACTTCAGGCCCGCTTTGGCGAGCTCGGCTTCCGTTGCCAGGTTCTTGGCGTCGGCGATGTCGATCGTTTCGAGTGCGAGGCCCTTGGTTTCACGTGCTGCGATGACGGCGATGACGGTCACCGCGCAGGCGCCGGCGAGGTACCAGGCGATGGGCACTGCCGAGTCGAATCGGTTGAGCAACGCGACGGCGATGATGGGGGCGAGCGAGCCCGCGACGATCGATGTCACCTGGTAGCCGAGTGACACGCCGGAGTACCGCATCCGCGTCGGGAACATCTCTGCCATGATCGCGGGCTGCGTGGCGTACATGAAGGCGTGGAACACCAGGCCGATGATGATGGCCAGCATGATCACGGCGTTGTGGCCGCTGTTGAACATCGGGTACGCGAAGAAGCCCCAGGTGCCGGCCGCGAGCGCACCGAACATGTAGACGGGGCGCCGGCCGACGCGGTCTGCAAGCTTGCCGACCAGTGGAATGACGCAGAAGTGGACCGCGTGTGCGGCGAGCATCCACCAGAGGATGGTTTGAGTGTCGGTGCCGACCTCTACTTTGAGGTACGTGATGGTGAACGTGACGACGAGGTAGTACATGACGTTTTCGCCGAACCGGAGGCCCATCGCGGTGAAGACGCCGCGGGGGTAGCGCTTGAGCACCTCGAACACGCCGTACGATGCGGCTTTGATGACCTCGGCCTGCTTCTGGGCTTCGACGAAGATCGGGGCGTCGGTGACCTTGGTGCGGATGTAGTAGCCGACGAAGACGATGACGGCGGAGAGCCAGAACGCCACGCGCCAGCCCCAGCTGAGGAACGCTTCGTCGGACAGGGTCGCGGTCAGAACGAGGAGCACGACCGTCGCGAGCAGGTTGCCTGCCGGAACACCGGCTTGCGGCCAGCTGGCCCAGAAGCCGCGAGATTTGTTGGGGCTGTGTTCGGCGACCAGAAGAACTGCGCCTCCCCATTCACCGCCGACGGCGAAGCCCTGAATGAATCGGAGAGTGACCAGCATCGCCGGGGCCCAGTAGCCGATCTGGTTGAACGTAGGCAGGCAGCCCATCAGGAACGTGGCGCTACCGACGAGCACGAGGCTGAACTGCAGCAGCTTCTTGCGGCCGTATTTGTCTCCGAAGTGGCCGAACACGATGCCGCCGAGCGGTCGTGCAACGAATCCGACGGCGTAGGTGACGAACGCGGCGAGAATTGCGTCGAGTTCACTGGTTCCGGCGGCGAAGAACACCTTGGAGAACACCAATGTGGCGGCGGTTCCGTAGAGGAAGAACTCGTACCATTCGACGATGGTGCCGGCCATCGAGGCGCCGACGACCTTCTTCAGGCCGGACGGGGTTGCGTCCGGGTCCGGACCCCCTGGTTGCTTGCGCTGGTCAACGCTCATTGTGATCCTCCTGTGATACGGCCGGTGCGACGACGCGGATTGTGACGGTCCCCACAACGACTTGGTATTGCTGAGTATCAATGCACATCCGTGTGCACCGCAATGCCCAACAACGCAAGCGCGATCTGCAAGAATGCAGACGTGCCTATCGGTCATCCCGATCACGGACGCCTTCCCAGCGCCGACGACTTGCTGATCCTGCTCGCAGTCGGCCGTACCGGCAGATACAACACCGCGGCCGTGGATCTCGGCGTCAACCACACGACGATCTCGCGGCGGATCGCGGCGCTCGAGTCGAGCCTCGGCGGGCGGTTGCTCGCCAAGTCGGGCAGCGGCTGGGAACTGACGGCGCGGGGCAGGGACGCGCTTGCCGCGGCCGAGAACATCGAGGCTGCCGTCCGTTCACTCATCGGCGTCGACGACGAGGCCGAGGGCGTCGTTCGGATTTCCGCCACCGACGGTTTCAGCGCGTACGTCGTCGCGCCCGCGGCGGCGCAGGTACGGCGTCGGCACCCGGGCATCTCGGTGGAGATCGTCGCGACCACGAGGCGGGCGTCGCAGCAGCGATCCGGAATGGACGTCGAGATCGTGGTCGGCGAGCCGCAGGTGCATCGCGCCGAGGCCATCAAACTCAGCGACTACCACCTCGGGCTGTACGCGTCCGCGGGATACCTCGACGAACACGGCACCCCGGCGACGGTCGACGATCTGCGAGCGCATCCACTCGTCTACTTCATCGACTCGATGTTGCAGGTAGACGACCTCGACATCGCTCCCGGATTTGCGCCGTCGATGCGCGAATCGGTGAGGTCGACCAACGTGTTCGTGCACGTCGAGGCGACGCGTGCTGCCGCAGGAGTCGGCCTGCTCCCCTGCTTCATGGCCGATCGGCACGACGACCTCGTCCGGATATTGCCCGAACAGGTGACCGTGCGGCTCGACTACTGGCTGGTATCGCGAGCGGAGACGCTTCGACGGCCCGAGGTCGCCCGCGTCGTCGACGCCATCCGCACGTGCGCGGCCCAGCAGCGGGAGGCTCTGCTCGGCCACGTGGGCGGAGACACCTGATGGCTGCCGGCCGCTTCGCGCCCAGCCCGTCCGGCGATCTCCATCTCGGAAACCTGCGGACGGCCCTGCTCGCCTGGTTGTTCGCTCGGTCGACAGGTCGACGGTTTCTCCTGCGGGTGGAGGATCTCGATCGTGTGCGTGAGGGCGCCGAGACGAGGCAGCGGGGCGATCTCCGAGCGATCGGGCTCGACTGGGACGGCCCGGTGGTGCGGCAGTCGGAGCGGACGGCGCGCTACGAGGACGCCATCGCCCGCCTCACCGACGCCGGCCGCACGTACGAGTGCTTCTGCACTCGCCGGGAAATACTCGAGGCGGCGTCGGCGCCGCATGCTCCGGCAGGCACGTATCCGGGAACCTGCCGATACCTGACAGCGGCGCAGAGGGCGTCGAAGAATCGACCTCCCGCGATCCGGTTGCGCGCCGAGGTCGTCGACTACTCCGTCGACGATGTTCTGCACGGTCCGTTCCGGGGGCAGGTGGATGATGTGGTTCTGCGTCGCGTCGACGGAGTTCCCGCATATAACCTGGCGGTGGTCGTCGACGACGGTGAGCAGGGTATCGATCAGGTGGTGCGCGGCGACGACCTGTTGACGTCGTCGCCGCGGCAGGCCTATTTGGCGTCGCTGCTCGAGATTCCGACGCCGACCTACGCGCACGTTCCGCTCGCGCTCAATTCCCAGGGCACGAGGCTCGCCAAACGGGACGGCGCGGTGACGCTGGAGGATCAAGCCGCTATGGGCCTCGGGCCCGCGGACGTACTCGCGATCATGGCGCAGTCGTTGGACCTCGCAGCCCCCGGCGAAGCCGTCACGCCGGCAAACCTGCTGACGCGCTGGAACCCGGCAGCCCTTCCCCGCTCGCCGTGGATTTTGTAAGACGTAACGGACACGATTCTTCACCTGGGCTTTTCCCGTGTTTGTATTGCCCACGTGACAGCTCAGAATTCCGAAGACAAGCCCGGCGCCGTTGCGCAGTTCGCGCACGTCAGCCGCGGTTATTATCCGACTATCGTCGCCCTGTTCGCGGCGACCCTGATCATCTCGAATGTGACAGCGAGCAAGGGCGTCTCGTTCTTCGGTGGGAGCGATCTCTTCATCGGCCCGTTCCAGGTGTTGCCGATCAACACCGACGGCGCGTTCTTCCTTTTCCCGCTGGCATACATTCTCGGCGACGTGCTGGCCGAGGTGTACGGCTTCAAGGCGACGCGTCGTGCCATCTATCTGGGCTTCGGGTCGATAATCCTTGCAGCCGTGTGCTTCTGGATCACCATTCAGCTGCCGGCCGCGAGTTTCTACGAGAACCAGGAGTCTCTCGAAGCGGTCGTCGGCGTTGTACCGCGCCTGGTCATCGCCGGTCTCGCCGGGTACTTCGTCGGGCAGATGCTCAACTCGTTGGTACTGGTCGCCATCAAGGAGCGCACCAAGGAGAAGCATCTCTGGGCGCGCCTGATCGGATCGACGATCGTCGGCGAATTCTTCGACACCCTGATCTTCTGCTCCATCGCCGCGGGTGCCATCGGCATCTCGACGTGGGAGGACTTCGTCAACTACGTCATCGTCGGCTTCATCTGGAAGACGCTCGTCGAGGTCCTGGTCATGCCCGTCACCTACAGCGTCATCGCGTACATCAAGAAGCGTGAGCCCACGTACAAGGAACCCGTTCCCGCCTGAACCGTCGATTCGACAGAGAAGGGCCCGACCGCTACCGGTCGGGCCCTTCGCCGTTCTTACGACTAGATTACTGAGCCATTGACAAATGGCACAATCAAGATGAGTCTGTTCCTATGAACCCGTCCCATCAGGCTTGTGCCGTCGTCACCGGCGCCGGCAGCGGCATCGGCCGCGCATTTGCGCTGGAACTCGCTCGACGTGGCGGCGAGGTGATCTGTGCAGACATCTCACGCGACCGAGCCGACGAGACCGTCCGTCTCATCACCGACATCGGCGGCACCGCGCACCCCGTCGTCTGCGACGTCGCGCGCCGCGACCAGGTCGAAGACCTCGCGCTGTTCGCCGAGCTCACCTTCGGACGGGCGCCAACCCTCGTCGTCAACAACGCGGGCGTCGGCATCGGAGGCAAAGCCGTCGGCGACATCGGATTCGATGATTGGAACTGGGCGCTCGGCATCAACCTGTGGGGCGTCGTCCACGGGTGCGAGACGTTCGCGCCCGGCATGAAGGCGGCCGGCGAAGGCGGCTTCATCAACGTCGCCTCGGCCGCAGGTTTCGCGGCAGCGCCACTGATGGGCCCGTACAACGTCGGCAAAGCCGGCGTCGTCTCGCTCTCGGAGACGATGGCGGCCGAACTGTCCGGCAGCGGCGTCCGCGTCACCGTCCTGTGCCCCACGTTCGTCAAGACCAACGTCGCCGTCGACGGCCGCATCACCGACGTCGGCAGCAGACTGGCCGAACAACTTATGCGCACAACAGGATTCAGCCCCGAGCGCATCGCCGTCGACTGTCTGAACAAATACGATCGCGGACGCCTCTACGTCGTCCCGCAGTTCGACGCCAAGGTCATCTGGCGTCTCAAACGCATAGCGCCCGCTCTCTACACGCGCACCCTCGGGCTGCTGGGTCGGCTCGCACCGCAGGAAACAAACAACAACCGGGTCGTTCCTGCGGACTTCACTCCCGGCGATAAGACAGGAGTCTGACATGGCATTCGATTTCGACGAGATGCTAGTCAAGATCAAGGACAAGCAGTGGGCGTTGGCCGACATCGACTGGGATGCACCGGGCGCCGAGACCATCGGCCCCGAACTGTGGACCAAGCTGAAGCCGTTCATGTCGGACCTGATGTGGATCGAGAACGTCGGCGCCCGGGGTTTCGCCGCGATGGCGCAGAAGGCCCCGACCGACACGCTCAAAGAGATCTACACGTACTTCCACGCCGAAGAACAGAAGCACGCCAATGCCGAACTCGCACTGATGCGCCGGTGGGGCATGCTCGACGGCGACGAAATTCCACAGCCCAACGTCAACGTCAAGCTCGTCATCGACTGGCTGGACAAGTACTCCGACCAGACCTCTCTCGCCGTGCTCGGCACCGTCATCCCGATGCTCGAGGTAGCTCTCGACGGTGCGCTGGTGAAGTTCATCGTCGACGAGATCGACGACCCCGTCTGTCAAGAAGTGTTCAAGCGCATCAACTCCGACGAATCCCGCCACCTTGCAGTCGATTTCCAGGTGATCGAACTACTCGGCCATGCAAAGATGCGCAAGATCGTCGTCGAAACCGTCGGAGCCTGGATGCATCCGTCGCTCATCATCGGCACCCTGCGATACATCCCGCTCCTGAACAAGATGCGCGACAACATCGTCGCGATGGGCGTCGACGAAGAACGCCTCTACATCGCCATGCGGCGCTTCAAGAAAGTCGGCGAGAGAAGCGAATTCCCCAAGCGGCTGCCGATGTACCGATTCATCAGCTGGCACTCGGGTGTCGTCATCAACCGTGCGCATCCGTACCACAAGTTCGCCGACTCCTTGGTCAAGATCACCGCCAAGTACCCACGGAAGCTGCTGCGGCCGCAACCCACCTGGTCCAAAGAACTCACCTACGAGCCGGTCGCATGAGCAAGCCTTCGGATCTCGAGCAGGCTCCACTCCCGCTGTCGGTCGCGATCATCGGCGGCGGTTTCGCCGGGATCGGTGCGGCGATTCGTCTGAAACAGAGGCGGGTTCACAATATCGCCGTGTTCGAGCGCGGCACCGCTGTCGGTGGAACCTGGCGCGACAACACATATCCCGGCGCAGCGTGCGACATTCCGTCGCGGCTCTACTCCTACAGCTTCGCCCCCAACCCGGACTGGTCGCACACGTATTCCGGTAGCGCCGAGATCCTCGGCTACATCGAGCGCATGGTCGACGATTTCGGCCTACACGACTACTTCCGCCTCGACCACAACGTGACCGGTGTGACCTGGGACGACGACACATCACTGTGGACGGTCCGCTTCGACCACCAACAGCCGGTGCAGGCACGTGCGGTGGTGATGGCGTCGGGCCCGCTCGCCAACGTCAGCTTCCCTGCCATCCGCGGACTCGGCACCTACGCCGGACACAAGATCCACAGCGCGCGGTGGGACCACGACTACGACTTCACCGACAAGAAGGTTGCCGTCGTAGGCACCGGCGCATCGGGCGTGCAGATCGTGCCCGAACTGGTGAAGGTCGCGAAATCGGTCAAGGTCTTCCAGCGCACACCCGGCTGGGCGCTCCCGCGCACCAACTTCGCCACCCGGCAGCTCACCAAAGACGTCTATCGACGCTTTCCCGTCACGCAGTCACTGGCCCGCAAGGCGTGGTTCTGGGGGCACGAGTCCGTCGCCCTCGGTGTCGTCTGGAATTCGCCGTTGACGCGCGTCGTCGAGGCTGTCGGAAAGCTGCATCTGCGCCGCCAGGTCAAGGATCCGTGGCTGAGGCGCCAGCTCACGCCGGACTTTCGCGCGGGATGCAAGCGCCTGCTGATGACGAGTGCCTTCTACCCCGCTTTGCAGAAGGACAACTGCACGCTGGTGACGTGGCCGATCGCCAGGCTCGCACCGGAGGGAATCCGCACCGTGGAGGGCATCGAGCACCAGGCCGATGTAATCGTCTTCGCGACGGGATTCGACGTTTCCAAGACGGGGACGCCGGTGCCGATCACCGGTAGAGGCGGACGGGTACTGGCGAACGAGTGGCGGTCCGGCGCCAAGGCGTACAAGTCCATCGCGGTGTCGGGCTATCCGAACATGTACTTCACGTTCGGTCCCAACTCGGGTCCGGGACACAGTTCGGCGCTGGTGTACATGGAGGCGCAGATCGACTACATCGTCGAGGCCGTCGCCTACTCCCTGGCCCGCGACGCCGTGCTCGACGTACGTGCGGGTCGGCAACTCGAGTACAACGCCGACCTGCAGCGGCGGCTGCAGAAGACGACGTGGAACTCGGGCTGCTCGAGCTGGTACCTCACCGAGGACGGCTTCAACGCGACGATGTTCCCCGGTTTCGCCAGCCAGTACGTCGGCCAGTTGAAGTCGGTGGACTTCGGCGACTACACGGTCAGTGCGTATCTGCCGTCGACGCATCGATCCGCACCCGCGACCGCTACCGTGTAGTGGACTCATCGTGCCGGCGGAAGGACCCTCGGGTGGAGTATCGGATCGACGATCTTGCTCACGCCGCCGGCACGACCACCCGCAACGTCCGCGCCTACCGCGAACGGGGGCTGCTTCCGCCACCGGAGAAACGCGGACGCGTCGGCATCTACGGTGACGAGCACCTGGCGCGGTTGCGTCTGATCGACATCCTGCTTCAGCGGGGATTCACCACCTCGCACATCAGCGATTTCATCACGGGGTGGGAAACCGGCAAGGATCTCGCCGAGGTGCTGGGTCTGCAGAACGCGGTGACCGAGCAGTGGTCCACGAGCGACGGCGTCGAGATACCACTGTCCCTGGTCGACGAGTTCCTCGGCGACGGTGGGCAGCTTGCGCGGCTGCAATCGTTGGGGCTGGCTCGCATCGAGGGCGACATGTGCGTGTTCACCGATCCCGAACTGCTGCAAGGCTTCTCGGCTCTGTCCGACTACGGTTTCGACATCACCGAGCTCATCGACATTCACGAACGCATCCACACCGCAGTGGACGCCATTGCCAAGGACATGATCGGAACCGCGAAGCAACACATCGTCGATCAGCACGGCGAGGGGTGGTTGCCGGACGAGAACGAGGTCGGCCCCACCGCCGACATGATCACGCGGATGCGTTCGCTCGCAGTGCATTCGGTCAACGCGATCCTGGCGCGGACGCTCGACGACAATCTGCAGCGGGAGCTCGGCGACTACCTCACGACCGCGATGCGTAGAACCGACCCAGAAACTCGGTCCTGAATTCCTCGAACGTTCCCTGCCGAATCGATGCTCTGATGTCGTCGACCAACTTCACCGTGAACCGCTCGTTGTGAATGGTGCACAGCGTCGACGCCAACATCTCCTTGGCCTTGAACAGGTGGTGGATGTAGGCCCGGGTGTAGTTGGCGCAGGTGTAGCAGTCGCAGTTCTCGTCGATCGGAGTGAAGTCCCGGCGGTGTTTCGCCGTGTTGATGTTGAAGCGACCCGTCGGAACGTAGATCGCCGCATTGCGCGCCACGCGTGAGGGATTGACGCAGTCGAAGGTGTCGGCGCCGTTCTCGATGGCGGTGAAGAAGTCGTCGGGTTCGCTGATGCCGAGCATGTGCCGCGGCTTGTGCTCGGGCAGTTCTTCGTTCACCCAGCGGGTGATGGTACCCAGGTTCTGCTTCTCGAGCGCGCCTCCGATACCGTAACCGTCGAAGCCGCGACCTGTCTCACCCTCGATCGTCTCGAGGTCGCGGGCGGCCTTGCGTCGAAGGTCCTCGTACTGTGCGCCCTGAACCACTCCGAACAACGCCTGGTACGGCTTGCCGACGCGCTCCGCGGTGAGCCGTTCGTGTTCGAGGACACACCGCTTCGCCCACGCCTGCGTCCGGTCGACCGACAGTTCCTGGTAGCCGCGAGTGTTCATCAGCGTGGTGAGCTCGTCGAATGCGAACATGATGTCCGCGCCGAGCCGATGCTGAATCTGCATCGACACCTCGGGCGTGAAGCGATGCCGCGACCCGTCCAGATGCGACTTGAACGTGACGCCGTCGTCGTCGACGTGAGCCAGCCGTTCCTTGCCGTCGGCGATGATGTCGTCGGATTCCACCCGCGAGGCGTCCATCGAGATGACCTTCTTGAATCCGACGCCCAGCGACATCACCTGAAAACCGCCGCTGTCGGTGAACGTCGGCCCGCCCCAGTTCATGAACTTGCCCAACCCGCCTGCCTCGTCGACGATGTCGGAACCCGGTTGCAGATACAGGTGATACGCGTTGGCGAGTACCGCCTGCGCCCCGAGCTCCTTCATCGCCTCGGGCAGCACCGCCTTGACCGTCGCCTTCGTGCCGACGGCGATGAACGCGGGCGTGGAGATGTCACCGTGCGGAGTGTGGATCGTTCCCGTCCGCCCGAGACGGTGTTCGAGACGGGTGTCGATGCTGAAGAAGGGGTCGTTCGGAGAGCTCACCGGCCCACCCTACGGCTCGAGGCGCCCTGGGAGAATTGCGGCGCTCAAGAGAACTGTGAGGCGTACAGCCTGCTGTACGCGCCGCCCGCACCCACCAGCGAATCGTGATCACCCTGTTCGACGATGTGGCCTTCTTCCATGACGACGATGAGGTCGGCGTCGCGGATGGTGGAGAGCCTGTGCGCGATGACGAAACTGGTTCGGTCGCTGCGCAGCGCCGCCGTGGCCTTCTGCACCAGTAGTTCGGTGCGGGTGTCGACGGAGCTGGTGGCTTCGTCGAGGATCAGAATCAGCGGCCTGGACAGGAACGCCCGGGCGATGGTGATGAGCTGTTTCTCGCCGGCGCTGACGTTGTTGCCTTCCTCGTCGATGACGGTGTCGTAGCCGTCCGGCAAGGAGTGCACGAACTTGTCGACGTAGCTGACGCGAGCGGCCTCGAGGATCTCTTCCTCCGACGCGCTCGGGTTGCCGTACGCGATGTTGTCGCGGATGGTTCCGCCGAACAACCAGGTGTCCTGTAGGACCATGCCGGTGCGTTCGCGCAGTTCGTCGCGCGTCATCTCCCTGGTATCGACGCCGTCGACCGTGATGCGTCCCGAGTCGATCTCGTAGAACCGCATGACGAGGTTGACGAGCGTCGTCTTGCCCGCGCCGGTCGGCCCGACGATGGCGACGAGGTGTCCGGGCTCCGCGACCAACGAGAGGTTTTCGATGAGCGGCTGATCTTCCTTGTAGCGAAAGGAGACGTTCTCGAACGCGACGCGGCCGCCCATGGTGACGGGGACGACGGGCTCTGTCGGGTCCGGCTTCTCGTCGTCGGCGTCGAGCAACCGGAAGATACGTTCCGCGGATGCGACGCCCGACTGGATGAGGTTGACCATCGAGCCGACCTGCGAGAGCGGCTGGGTGAACTGACGGGAGTACTGGATGAACGCCTGGACCTCACCGAGACTCAGCGTGCCCGACGCGACTCGGAGGCCACCGACGACGGCGATGATGACGTAGTTGATGTTGCCGAGGAACATGACTGTCGGCATGATCATGCCGGAGATGAACTGGGCCCGGAAGCTCGATTCGAAGAGCTTGTTGTTGCGCTCGCCGAACTCGCGTTCCACCTCCGCCTGGCGACCGAATGCCTTGACCAGTTCGTGCCCGGTGTACGTCTCTTCGATCTGCCCGTTGAGTTTGCCGGTGTGCCGCCACTGGTCCACGAAGTGCGGTTGCGACCGCTTCGCGATGACCGCGGTGACGAGGAACGACGCGGGCACGGTCAGTACGGCAACGAGGGCGAGCAGCGGCGAGATCCAGATCATCATGCCGAGGATGCCGAGCACCGTCAGAACCGCGGTGATCAGCTGGCTCAGCGTCTGCTGCAGGCTTGTGGACACGTTGTCGACGTCGTTGGTGACCCGCGAGAGCAGTTCTCCACGGGTGTGGGAGTCGAAGTAGCTCAACGGAAGTCGATGCACCTTGCGCTCGACGCTGGCGCGGAGGTTGCGGATGGTGCGCTGCAGGGCGATGTTGAGCAGGAAGGCCTGGGCCCACGCCAGCAGCGACGACGCCAGGTACAGCGCGAGGACGAACAGCAGCACGTTGCCGACGGCGCCGAAGTCGATGCCTACGCCCGGTGTGACGTCCATTCCGGAGACCATGTCGGCGACGGTGTCGTTGCCTTCGGCGCGGAGCCCGTCGATGGCCGGTTCCTTCGAGACGCCCGCGGGCAGGTCTCGTCCG
>NZ_JBAWFH010000486.1:0-9795 GCF_049591685.1 Rhodococcus sp. (in: high G+C Gram-positive bacteria)
GCAGTTGCCGGTGGCGCAGTCTATTGCTGTGGGCCCACACCGATGCTCGACACCGTTCGCCGTGAGTTTCGCGATTGCCCGGCCACCGCATTGCATTTCGAGCGTTTCGGCCCGCCTCCCATCACCGACGGCCGGCAATTCCGGGTGCGGTTGATCAGCGACGGGTCCGTGGTGGATGTGGCCCCGGACGAATCGCTGCTCACCGCCGTCAAGCGCACGAGGCCCGATGTGGCCTACTCCTGCCAGCAGGGTTTCTGTGGAACGTGCAAGGTTCGGGTGCTCGCCGGTACGCCCGAGCACCTCGAAACTCGGCTCACCCCTGCCGAGCAGCAGGACAACATGCTCATCTGCGTGTCCCGCTCCACGGGCGAGCAACTCGTACTCGACATCTGAGGATCTTCATGACACTGACCGAGACCCGCACGACCGTCGTCAACGAGGGCATGCAATTGGCGGTCTTCGAGACGGGCAATCCCGACGGAGAGACGATCGTCCTCGTACACGGGTGGCCGGACACGCACAAGCTGTGGAGTCATATCGTGCCGCTGCTCGCCGACAAGTTTCGTATCATCAGCTACGACGCGCGCGGCGCCGGAGCGAGCACCGTTCCACAGGAGCGTGCTGCCTACCGGCTCAGCAGTCTGGCATCGGACTTCTACGCCGTCGTCGACGCAGTCAGCCCCAACGGGCCGGTACACGTTCTGGCCCACGACTGGGGCGCCGTGGAGATCTGGGAAGCCGCTGCCGAACCTCGCGCGGTGGACAAAATCCGTTCGTACACATCGATTTCCGGGCCCAACCTAGACCACCTCGGCAAATGGTCGCGCGACCGGCTGTCCAAGCCCACCTGGACCAACATCAAGCAGGTCTTCGCTCAGACCCGCGCGTCCTGGTACACGGTCACCTTCCACATCCCGGGCCTGTCGACGCTCCGGATCAAGCGTCAGTTCGCGAAGGGCTGGCCCGCCTTCCTGCAGGAATTCTCCAACGTGGATCCGTCCCTCGTCACGCAGAGCCCGACGCTGTGGTCGGATGCAACCAACGGAACGAACCTGTACCGCGCGAACATCATTCCGCGACTGACGAGACCACGCGATCGGTACGTCGACATCCCGGTGCAGTTGATCGTCAACACCGAAGACGTCGCCGTTCGGCCCTTCCATTACGACGACACCGGCAAGTGGGTGAAGAACCTGACCCGCAACGACATCGCCGCCGGGCACTGGTCGCCCATTTCACACGCATCCGAAATCGCCACGCTCACCGAGAAGTTCGTGGAGTCTCAGCGGTAGGCGTGCGCTCCGCGCCCGTGTACCAAAAGTGCTGTCCGAACAACACTTTTGGCACACGGGTGCGTCAGCGCAACATCTCCCGCAGCGTCGACGACGAGTATTCACGTCGAAACAACCCACGCTGCTGCAGGATGGGCACCACATGGTCGACGAAGAGTTCGAGACCGTCCGGATACATGGGTGGCATCAGGTTGAACCCGTCCGCTGCGCCGCGCCGGACCCATTCTTCGATCTCGTCGGCGATCGACTCGGGTGTACCGAGCATCGTCGCGTGACCTCCACCGGCCGCGAGGGTACCGAGCAGCTCGCGCACGGTCGGCGAGTCTTTTGCGATGATGCGCAATATTGTTTCGTACCGACCGTGCGGGCCGGTGAAGTCGGCGAGCGAGACGAGGTCGGGCACAGGGGCATCGAGTTCCCACTCGCTGCAATCCTGTTCGACGAATATGCCGAGTTGGCGTAGCGACTGTTCCACCGGCAGCAGCGCATCCAACTCGGCTTTCTTTGCTTTGGCTTCGGCTGTCGTCGACCCGACGTACGTGACGAGACCAGGCATGATCCCCACCGAAGACGGGTCGCGCCCGGCCGCGCCGATGCGCGCCTTCACATCCGAGTAGTAGCTCGCACCGGCCTCGATGTCGTAGGCGACGGCATAAATGGCTTCCGCGTACCGAGCGGCGAGATCGCGTCCGGGTCCGGATGCACCCGCCTGAAACAGCACCGGACGCCCCTGCGGAGACCGCGGTACCGTCAGTGGACCGTCGACCCGAAAGTGTTTGCCCACATGGTCGACTGCGTGCACAGCCGCCGGATTCGCGTACATTCCTTTCCTGTCGAGCACGAGCGCGTCGGTATCCCAGCTGTCCCACAACGCCAACGCGACGTCGACGAACTCCTCGGCCCGCGCGTATCGCTCGTCGCGACCGGGGATCTCGTCGAAACCGTGATTGCGGGCCTCGGCGTCGAACATCGAGGTGACGACGTTCCATCCGGCCCTACCGCCGCTGAGGTGATCGAGCGAGGCCAGCAACCGTGCGGCGTGGAACGGCGTGTAGAACGTGGTCGACACCGTCGTCACCAGACCGATGTGCGTCGTCGCCCGCGCCATCGCCGACAAAGCCGTGATCGGTTCCAGGAACCACGTTCCGGCGCCCGCTGGGTCGCGCACCGAGTGACCGTCCGCGAAGAAGACTGCATCGAGCTTCCCGCGTTCTGCGGTGCGCGCGAGGTCCTCGTAGTAGTCGATGTCGCCGAGCCGCTCGACGGGGGAGCCTGGGTGCCGCCACGCAGCGCTGTGATGCCCGCAGCCGAACAAGAAAGCGTTGAGGTGCAACATGATCAGTCCTTGACCAGGCCACCGTCGACGACGAGGTTCTGGCCCGTCACCGACCTGGACCACGGCGACGCGAAGAACAGAAGCGCGTCGGCGAATTCCGCGGGCGTCACCACCCGGCCGAGAGGAGTCGATGCCGCGATCATGTCGAACACCTCGTCCGGTGTGGCGGCACTGGCGTCGGTGGTGCGCAGAAGTCCACCCGACACCATGTTGACGGTGATGCCGTCGGGCCCCAGATCGGCTGCGAGAGTGCGGGTCAGCGACAGCAGCGCCGCCTTGGAGGCCGTGTAATCGTGGTACGGCACCACCGGATTCTGAAATAGGTTGGTGCCTACGTTGACGATGCGGCCGAAACCGTCGGCGCGCATACCCGGCAACGCACGTTGGGTGGTGGTCAGGGCACCGCGCACTGCTCCCTGAAACTGGGCGTCGAACTGATCCCACGTGATGGCGTCCGCCTTGCTGCGCGCATCACCGTCGAACGAGAAGTCGGCCAGCGCGTTGTTGACGACGGTGGTGACCGAGGTACCGAAATGCCGTTCGGCGGAGGTGAATAGCGCATGGACTTCGTCGGCACGGGTGACATCGGCCTGCACCGCGAAGCCTCCGATCTCGGCAGCGAGGGCTTCGGCTGCGTCCCTGCTTCGGCGGTAGTCGACGACGACCTTCGCGCCCTGGGCGGCGAAGGCCCGGGCGATGGCGGATCCGAGTCCTCGACCGGCGCCGGTTACCAGAACCGTCTGCTCGCTCAACTTCATTTCAGCTGTCCTCTCGTCGGTGGTCGACACCACGAAAGACAATGCACCCGAGACGGGCACAGACATCCCTACGCTGGTGCGGACCAGATCAGGTTCGACGGGTGTGATCTCAGCCGCTGTGGTCAGCGGCACCCCGTGTCGAAGACGAGTGTAGGCCTATCGGCTCCTCTACGAAAATCTAGCCTTGACGCTAGATACCGGAATATTTGCCTGTCGACTGTGATCGTCAGCCGATCACGACCCATTCGTGAGCCTGGATGGTCACCCACCCGGCATGCACGGATGCCTGACCGGCGAGCACATCGCCCGACAGGTGATAGTCGACGGCCTCGTCGCCCAGATTGAGCGCAACATGAATCTCGTGGTCACCCGAGTGAGCGCGATACAGCAACGCGGTGTTGGTCAGCTCCACCGTTTCGGTGCGTGCGGTGTGCAGCCACGGATTGCGCCGCCGTAGCCCGATCAGCTCCTGATGCAGGTGGAAGACGGGCCATCCGTGTGGCGCCAGTGCGTCCTTGTGGGCCGGAAACTCGGGACGCACGTCGTCGTCACCGCCGACGCGCTCCTCCTTCACACCTCGAAACCCCTGCTCGTCTCCGTAGTAGATCATCGGGGTGCCACCGACGGTGAACAGCACGACAAGCGCGTGCGCGAGGTGACGTTCGTCGGTGATCGTGCTGGCGATGCGATTGACATCGTGGTTGCCGACGAAGGTCGCGGGGACAAAGGTGTCGAGCCAATCGCCGTGTCGCCCGAGCGCATGCGAGAGCTCGAAGAAGTTCTTCTCCGTGATCGCGCTCCAGGTTGCCTTCCACAGTTCGTACTGCGTCACCGCGTCGAGCGTGCTCGTGCGGACGAAGTGCGAATAGTCGCCGTGGATCACCTCGCCCAGCACATACGCATCCGGATGCTGCTCGCGTACGCGAGGCATGACTGCAGCCCAGAAACGTTCCGGCACAGCGTAGGCCGCGTCGAGTCGCCATGCGTCCGCGCCGCGTCCGAGCCAGTGCGTCATGACGTCGGCGACGTACCCGCGCACCTCGTCGTTGTCGTGATTCAGCGTGACAAGGTGGTTGTGGCCTTCGAAGCTGCGATGCGTCGGAGCCTCACCGGACCAGTCGAGATGGAACCAGGCCGATTCGGCCGAGTCCGGCCCGGCAGCGATCGCCTTCTCGAACTTCGGGAAGCGCTGTCCGACGTGGTTGAACACACCGTCCAGCATGATCTTCAAACCGCGCTTGTGCGCCGCCTCGACCAGGGTGTCGAAGTCCTCGTCCGTGCCGAGTCTCGGGTCGATACGAAAATGATCGACGGTTTCGTAACCGTGTCCTTCCGAGGCGAAGATCGGACCGAGTGCGATTCCCGACGCGCCCAGTTCAAGTGCGTAGTCCAGCCATTCGACGATCTTCAACAAGCGGTGCTCGTCGGCCATCGAGGTGCCGTCCCAGTCGCGGACGGGCGCTCCGACGAAACCCAGCGGGTAGACGTGCCACCAGATGGAGTGTTCGACCCACGACGGAGTTCGGGATGCGTCGGTGCCGGCAGCGGTCATGCGGGCACCACCGAATCGCGGCCCAGCTCGCGCGCACCGGTGTGCCCGGAGAGGCTGGTGACGAGGTCGAATTCGGCGAGGATACAACGAAGTACGTGTTCGACCCCGGCTTGCCCACCGAGAGCGAGACCGTACAGGAACGGTCGACCGAGCAGGATGGCATCGGCGCCGAGCGCCAAGGCTTTGGCCATGTCGGCGCCCGTACGCACTCCGGAGTCGAACAACACGGTCAGATTGTTCCCCACCGCGTCGACGATGCCCGGCAGCGCGTCCAACGATGCACGGGCGCCGTCGATCTGACGGCCACCGTGGTTCGAGACGACGATCCCGTCGACGCCGTGTTCGGCTGCGGTGCGGGCATCGACAACGGTGCAGATCCCCTTCAGCACGATCGATCCGTCCCAGTTTTCTCGCAGGAACGCCAGTTGAGACCAGCTCAAGCCCGGGTTGGGGAACATCTGCGCCCAATGCAGCGCCGCAGCAATAGGATTCGCTTCGACCGATTGGTCCAGGCCTGCGAGGAACGCCGGATCGGTCAGGTAGTTCTCGATGCCGAGATTGGCCAGGAACGGGAGGTAGCCGCGGTCGAGGTCAGCAGGTCGCCAGCCCATCAGTGTCGTGTCCAGGGTGAGCACCAGCGTCGTGAATCCGCTGTTCTTCGCTCGGCCGAGGAAGCTCAGCAGAACGGACTCGTCTGTTGGCCAATACAACTGGTACCACCGAGGTGCGTCGCCACCCGCCTCGGCAACCTGCTCGAACGAATGCGAGGACTGCGTCGAATGGATGTAAGGAACACCCAGCGCCGCAGCCGCACGCACCGTGGCGAGCTCGCCGTCCGGGTGCGCCAGGGTCTGAATGCCGACGGGTGCGATGAGCAACGGTGCCGACAACTCGGTACCGAAGATAGTCGTGGAATGGTCGCGCTGGACAGCACTGCGCATCATCCTCGGCGCGATGCGCCACGCGTCGAAGGCGTCCCGGTTCGCGCGAGCAGTGGCGCCACTGCCTGCGCTCGCGACGATGTACCCCAACGCCTCCGGCGTCAGCGTCGCCGCGGCCTGATCCTCGAGCTTCGCCAGATTGGTGGTGATCTGCGGCCCGCGATCGGCCGTCGAACTCGGATCGGCGAACATGCCCTTGGCATAGATGCCGATCTGATGGTCACTGAAGTTCATGCTCTCCACCGTAGTGGTCACGCCGTTCGGGCCACCGTGTTTCGGGTGCCGATCCAGGCGTCCAGCAGCAGCGCACAGCGTTCACGAGCCGCGTCCTCGTTCGCTGCCACGTCGCGGCGGATGGCGTCGACCAGAACGGGATCGTGCTCGACACCGTCACGCGCCCATGCGTCGGCCCACGAGGAGAAGACGTCGACATCGATCTCCGGATGGAACTGCAACCCCAGGTGCTGGCCCGCCGCGAAGGCCTGTTGCCCGGCATCGTTGCGTGCAACAACGGTTGCGGACGCCGGCGCCAAAAACGTGTCGCCGTGGAACTCCATCCAGGGTCCCGGTGCGACCGACTCGGGCCGATCGCTGACGATGTGGGTCATGCCGTGTTCCGGCCGGTCGGACTTCCTGACCGTTCCACCGAGGACCTGCGCGAGCAGCTGGCCGCCGAAACACACCCCGAGAACAGGAACGTCCATGCCGACGGCCTGCGCGAGGTAGTCCGCCTCCGGACCGATCCAGGGAAGGTCGTCGTAGACGGCAGCCGGCGACCCCATCACCACGAGCATGTCCGCACCCTCCAGCGACGGCGCATCCGTGCCCATGCCGTAGTCGAAGGAATGGACGTCGAGCTCGTACCCACGTGCCAGCAACTCCGGCCCCAGCGTCCCGATATTGCGGAACCCCAACTCGGGATCTCGGTCGTGCACCAGCACAACTGCTCGTCGTTCGTCGTTCACACCGGCTCCTTCTGTCCGCCAGCACGCTACCGGGCCTGTCGGTCCCGTGCTCTACGGTGTTTCGGTGCCACCACGTCGACGCAAGCCCACCACCACCACGCGAACGGTCGCTGCGGGCAAGAGCGATGCCGCGCGCAAGTACAAGGCTGCGGGCAAGTACAAGGCTGCGGGCAAGTCCAAGGCTGCGGGCAAGACAACTGCCGGAGCGACGAGCACCAGGGCGAAGCCGACACGCAAACGAGCCGTCCGTAAAACTGCGTCACCGGATTTGCGTCCGCCCGATCCCGGCGAGCGCGTCTGGGTGCTCGACGTCCCCTTCGAGGATCGGGCACTGGCATCGGCGTCGGGTGCACGTTGGCACCCGGGTCCTCGGGTGTTCGCCTACTACGGGACGGCACTGCCGGAAGGCCTCACCTCCTTCGAGTCGATGCCGTACAGCCTGCAACGGTGGGTGGAGGACGAAGCCAACGAGGACTGGCGTCCCGAGGTGATGCACGAGAGGTCGTTGACGCCGCGAAAGACGCAGCTCGAGTCGGTGCGGCGGCAACTCGACGCAATGGAGAACGGTTTCCCGTACTTCGCGCAGATGGACTCCACGGGTCTCGGCAAGACTCTCGCCGTGTGCGAGGCCGTCCGGCAGATGGACGACCCGAGCATCGACACCGTACTGGTCGTTGCGCCCAAGGGTGCGCTTCCGGGCTGGCGCCGCACCATTGCCGACAGTGAGGCCGACCGCGACCCGGCCGACCGCAAGCGATGGCTGCTTGTCACCTACCAGTCCACGAAGAAATTGCTCACCGTGCCCGAGGACATCGATCTCGGCAAGCGCAAGAAGACGCAGAACAAACGCACCATTGCTCTCGGTGAACTGCGCTTCGACATCGATGTCGTCATCGCCGACGAGTCGCACGCGTTGATGAACATCGAGTCGCAGCAGTCGCAGATTCTGTGGCGGTATCAGGAGGCGGCTCGCGCTGTCGTATGGATGTCCGCCACCCCTGGGTACCAGCCCATGCATTTCGCGTACATGGCTCGGGCAATCGAGAAGAGCAGGGCTGCCGGCCAACCGATCATCGGTGACGACGAGGCGCTCGGATATGCAGTCACGACGAAGTGGGCCGAGTTCCTTTCCGCCGAGGGCTTCGCACTGAAGGAGGGCAAAGCGGCCGGGCTCAAGACGTGGCGTTGGGAACCCGCCAACCCGGCCGAACGGGAGCGAGACATCGGCACCATTCACCGCTGGCTTGCGGGGGGCTCTGTGCCCTGGTCGATTTCGCGTCCGTCCCCACTCACCCCGCGCGAACCTCTCGGGCAGGAGCTCACCGCGGCGCAGAAGCGTCTCTACAACTCGGCCTGGGTGGACTACCGCAAGGAGCTGGGTCTGCCGCTGTGGAAATCCGTTGGCGGGCGACGAGTGCTGCAGAAGAACCCGAGCACCAGAGCAGCAGCTCTGCGATTCCGGCAGAAGTGTTCCTACCTGCGGATCCCTGCGACGGCCGACCAAGTCCGCACTTGGATCCGGGACGGCAATCAGGTCTTCGTGTCGATGTTCTACCGCGAGTCCGTCGCCGCCCTCGCCGACGCATTGCGAGAAGAGGGGCTCGAGGTCGCCGTCGTCGACGGAAGCATGAGCAGCGCCGATCAGGAGACGGAAATCCGCCGCTTCCAGACGGGCGCCGCGCGGGTCATCGTCTCCACCACCACCAGCGCGATCAACCTGCACTCGAACGAACTGCTGCTTCCCGAAGGGACACCCTCGACGGCGGCCCCGCGCATCACGCTGATCCACGATCCCCGGTGGACCCCGATCGAGATCCGGCAGATCGAGGGTCGAGCCAACCGCATCGATCGCGACCACAACCACACCTCGTCGACCTGCTATTACGGCTACGCCGAGGGCACCGTCGAGGAGGAGATGGTGTTGACGGGCGTCGAGCGCATCGCCGACCTGGGTTCGATAGTCGGGCAAGCCGACCTCATCGACCCTGAGGCGTTCCTCGCTGCGCGGGCCGGAGACGCCGGCTAGGTTTCGGGTACCGGCCGATAGTGAGCCGAAACACGAAATACAGGGGGATCACCAACTGCTGAACACGTATAGATAGCTGGAAATTCTATACATGGGAGATGGTTGGTCATGGCCACGTACGACGTAGCGGATCGCTCGGCGATTGTTACCGGCGCAGGATCGGGAATCGGTAGAGCAGTTGCGCTCGAACTGGCAGCAAACGGCGCGTCGGTGCTGGTGGCAGATCTCGATGCAGCCAACGCACAGGCGGTCACCGACGAGATCCGCGCGGCCGGCGGCACGGCCGAGGCGTTCGTCGGCAACGTGACCGACCTCGACGCCGTCGACGCGATGGTGGCTGCTGCAGGCGAGATGGCTCCGCTGCGCATTGCGGTCAACAACGCCGGAATCGGCGGCGAGCCGCTCCCCGTCGGCGACGTGTCCGTCGACAGCTGGCGCAAGGTCATCGAGGTCAACCTCAACGCGGTGTTCTACGGAATGAAGGCTCAAATCCCGGCCATCGCTGCCGCGGGCGGCGGTTCGGTCATCAACATGGCGTCGGTGCTCGGTAGCGTCGGTATCGCCAACTCCGCGAGCTACGTGGCAGCCAAGCACGGACTTCTCGGTCTGACCAAGAGTGCTGCATTGGAGTACGGCGAAGCCGGCGTGCGGGTCAACGCCGTGGGCCCCGGCTTCATCCGCACTCCACTGCTCGTCGCGAACATGGACGATGACGCCATGAAGGCTCTCGAGGCGAAGCACGCGCTCGGCCGGCTCGGCACCTCGGAGGAAGTCTCGAGCCTCGTCGCGTTCCTGGCCAGCGACGCCGCCGGCTTTGTCACCGGCAGCTACCACCTCGTCGACGGCGGCTACACGGCCGTCTGACGCCCGACGCCAGCGGACCGCAGCCGGCTCAGCAGCGAGTGTCGGCTTCGTGCTCGAGTGT
>NZ_JBAWFH010000487.1:0-3820 GCF_049591685.1 Rhodococcus sp. (in: high G+C Gram-positive bacteria)
GCGCTCGTGTGCTTCGGCCGCGTCGTAGGCGTCGATGGCGGCTGCGACGATCGCGATGTCGGCGGTCGCGGTGGGGCCGGTCGCGGTGCCCGCGTCGCTGCGATCGAGCCAGCCGGTATCGGCGGACGCGGAGATTACTTCTTCCTTGTCGAGCAGCCCGAGAAGGAACGACTTCGTGGTCGTTCCGCCGTCGATGACGACGGTGGTTTCGCGTAGTGCGTTGCGCAGACGGGCCAGTGCCTCGTCGCGGTCGCGTCCCCAGGCGATGACCTTGGCGACCATCGAGTCGTAGTCGGGCGGGATGACATCGCCCTGGGCGATACCGGTATCGACGCGCAGGCCGGAGCCGAGCGGGAACTTCAGCAGTTCGACGGTGCCGGGCGCCGGAGCGAACCCGTTGTCGGCGTCTTCGGCGTTGAGGCGGGCTTCGACCGCGTGGCCGAACTCCGGCGGGCAATCACCTTCGAGGTGATCCCCGTTCGCGACGAGGATCTGCAGCTTGACCAGGTCGAGGCCCGTGGTGAACTCGGTGATGGGGTGCTCGACCTGCAGCCGGGTGTTGACCTCGAGGAAGGTGAAGATCTTCTGCTCGGGCTGGTAGAGGTATTCGACCGTTCCGGCTCCGCTGTAGCCGGCGGCGCGGACCAGTTCGCTCGAGACGGACCGGAGGTGGTCGGCCTGCTCCTTGGTCAGAACAGGCGAGCTGGACTCCTCGATGACCTTCTGGTTGCGGCGCTGAATCGAGCAGTCGCGGACCCCGGGCGCCCACACGTTGCCGTGGTTGTCGGCGATGACCTGCACTTCGACGTGGCGGGCGTCGGTGACCAGGCGTTCGATGAAGACGACGGGGTCGCCGAACGAGCGCTCCGCTTCGCCCTGAGTGCGTTCGAGAGCCAGTTCGAGTTCGTCCTCGCGCCAGACCTTGCGGATACCGCGGCCACCGCCGCCGCTGCGGGCCTTGATGATGAGCGGGTAGCCGATGGCCTGTGCGTGCCGACGAGCATCGGCCCTGGTCTCGACGGGGCCACCACTCCACGGAGCAACGGGGACGCCGACCTTCTCGGCGAGCAGTTTGGCTTCGACCTTGTCGCCCAGCAGACGCATCGCGTCGGCGGACGGGCCGATGAAGGTGATGTTCAGGCGGGCCACGATGTCGGCGAAGGCCGGGTCCTCGGCGACGAATCCCCAGCCGACCCACACCGCGTCGGCACCCGAAGAGATCAGGGCCCGCTCGAGCTCGGCGTAATCGAGGTATGCCGAACCCACCTCGGGCTTACGAAGGGTGACCGCTTCGTCGGCCTGACGAACGAACATCGCGCGCCGCTCGGCCTCGGTGTGCAACGCGACCGTCCGGATGCCGTAGTCGTGCTCGGCGTTGAGTTCTTTCACGGCCCTGATCAGGCGAACTGCCGCCTCGCCTCTGTTGACTACTGCAATCCGCTTGAACAACGTGTCTCTCTTCGTCTCGTGTGTGAAGTGGCTTGGTGCTCGACCGGGCGCGTCTCGTCGGCCCGTCGGGGTTCTTATCAGATTTCCGGCGTCCTGGCTGTCGATTACCGAAGTTGCCGCCCCGCCTGTGCCGGATGGGCATGCTACGAATGTCGACTTATTCTAGCCGCTCGCAGGGATATTGCCATGGTCAACGCGCATTTCGGCGAGTGTGACCGAAATCGCTTAGTTCAAAGATCAACCACGACAACGTTTTTCGGGAGTGTTCGTGAAGGTGCCGGGAAAATGTCGCGGAAGGCTTGACGTCATACTGACGAGTAGCGTTGTGAGAATTGACAATTCGCGGCTTCTGAACCATCAGCTTACCCGCGGGTACGTTACCGGCCGGTATCGCCTCGGTCGGCCGAAACCGTCCCTCTATAGGGGTGTGGCACGGGAGGGCGCGGCCGGGGTATGCCAACCCTGTGATTCGACCGCGCGAGTCGGGCGTCGCGTTGTGAGATGGCACGACGAACAGTCTCGAGGTTCGTAAGTGCTGATCGAAACCGTCTCGAACGCTAGTCTGACGCGTGTGTGCATACACCCGCCCTGATCGGGGGTGGTCGTTCGAGGATCGCAGGGGTTCCCAAGTGTCACCTTCATCGGTACCCGGTCGTGGCGACGCCAACGGCCAGGTCTCCGCGGACAGCTTCTTCTCCTCGGGCGGCGCGTTCTCGCAGGACGGTTCTTTTTCGCAAGACGTTCAGGGGCAGGTGCTGCGACTTCTCGAGTTCCTCCGCGAACTGGTCACCGCACGCACCGATCCAGTCCTGCGCTACGACGAACACCTGAGGATTCAGTGGATCGACGGAGAGTCCGGAGTCGCTCACCTCGACCGGAACGTCGTCGCAGGCGGAGTCGTCCTCCGAGCGTGTTCGGAGCAGGTCGAAGATCCCCCGATACTTCCCGAGCTACTGGTGGGTCGCGTCGTTCCCGCGATGGTGTCCGACAGCCGCTACCGGACGCTCGATCTGATCGAACCGCGGCTCGAGACTCCGGACGCCGATGCGGACGCCGATTCGCATGCCGACTTCGATGTGCGACGGGCCTACGAGGTAAGGCAGGCGTTCTCCTCGTACTCCGCAGCGTGGCAGACGTGGGCGGCGAACGACCGGAAGCTCAGACCGCGGGCGTCGCTCTATCACTCGCTACAGGCGATGCTGCAGGAGACGACCGCCCGGCCGGAGTCCGTCGAGGTCGTTCTCGCGTCCGGATTGCTCTCGATCGCCGCGACCGACGGTGATCGTGAGATCGACACGCACCTGATCACCCAGTCCGCAACGATCGAGCGCGATGTCCGCACCGGCGACCTCGTCGTCAAGCTCGTAGGCAACACCAAGCCCCGCCTCGAGGACACTCGCCTGCTGATGGGGCGGGCCGGGTACGACGCCGCTATGCAGCGGTCGGTCGCCGACGCAGTGGCCTCACCCCTGGATGTCGGCGTTCCGGCATTCCTGACGGAGTGGGCCGCGGCGACGCCGGCAGGCCCGTTCGTTGTCGCCGACGGGATGGACCGCCCGTCGACATTCGCCGCTCCTGATCGACCGACGTTGGCTTGTGCCCCGGCGTTGGTGTTGCGTGAGCGTGATTCCTTCGCACTGCTGGCCTACTACGAACAGATGATCGCCGATCTCGGTTCGGCCGGTGCGAGCGTTCCGCTGGGGCTGGCGCAGTTGGTCGAACCCATCGAACCTCGGGACCGTCTGCTCTGGCTCGAACGCAGCGGGGCTGCAGATGCGAGTGCGCTTGCCGCAGACCCGATGTTTCCTCTTCCCGCCAACGCCGAGCAGTCGCAGATCGTGCATCGACTCGGCCGCGACAGTGGCGTCGTCGTCGAGGGCCCACCCGGCACCGGCAAGACCCACACCATCGCCAATTTGATGTCGTCACTGCTCGCCCGAGGTCAGCGTGTTCTCGTCACCAGTGAGAAGTCACAAGCGTTGCGCGTTCTGCGGGACAAGCTGCCGCTCGAGATGCAGGAGCTGTGCGTCTCGATCACCGATCTTTCCCGTGGTGGTTCGGAGGAACTGGGTCGCAGCGTCGCCCGAATAGCGGATCGCAAAGCCGCGTACAACGATCTCGACGAGGCGGAGAAGATAGATTCGCTGCGGGCTCGACGGGACGAGGCGGTTGCAAAGCATGCTGCCTTGCTCGACGCCGTTGCCGAACTGCGCATGTCGGAAACCGTTGTGCACCCATATGTTTCGGATGGTTTCGACGGTACCGCCGCTACCGTCGTGCGCCGGGTCGCCGCTGCCCGGCAGGCGCACGAGTGGCTGCCGGGGCCGCTGTCGACGGACCGCCCACCGTTGAGCGGCACCCAGGTCGATCG
>NZ_JBAWFH010000488.1:0-5103 GCF_049591685.1 Rhodococcus sp. (in: high G+C Gram-positive bacteria)
CCGGACGACGGTTCTTCGACATGTCGTTCGGCGGACGCCTCGACTACGACGAGATGGAACGCAGCTGGTACCCGAAGGCCCGCTCGATGCTGCTGCCGTCGACCATGCCCGCCGACATCTACAACAGCCCGAACTTCGCACACTCCCGCACCTGGGACGACCATGCCCGCCGCGCCGGCTACAGCCCGCAGGCAGTGGACGGCGCATGGAACTGGAATATCCTCCGCGACGAGATGTCCGGCCGATCCCGCCCGTCGGCGACCGTCGGCGCGAGCACATTCGGCAACTCGAACGGCGCAAAGAACGACCTGACGCAGACCTACATTCCGCGAGCCGAAGCAACCGGACGCGCCACCGTGTGCCACAGCCACGAAGTGGCGTCCATCGGTACCGAATCGGGCGGCCGCTACCGCGTCGAGATCCGTCGCCTCGACCCGTTCGGCAACATCGTCGAGACGCGCACCGTCACCTGCGACAAGCTCGTCCTGGGCGCCGGATCCATCGGCACCACCGAGTTGCTTCTACGCGCACAGGCCACCGGCACACTCGGCAACCTCAACGAATTCGTCGGCCGCGGCTGGGGAACCAACGGCGACGCATCCATGACACGCTCCCTCGGGCCCATCGCCGGCACCCCCCAGGCAGCGCCGTGTGCGTCGCGCATCGTCGACGAAACCGGGCTCCCCCTGTCCATCGAGAACTGGTACGTACCCGGCGTTCCTGCCGACCTCGGCTTCCTCGGCTCGCTCGGTATGACGATCGACCCGTTGCGTGCGGACTTCCGGTACAACTCCGCCACCGACGGCATCACGCTGAGCTGGCCCCGCGGAGGCAGCCGCGACACCGTCGAATCGCTTCGCGCCGTGCACAATCGGATGGCGCAGGCCGGCGGCACCGTCGTCTCGGCCGAGCCGTTCACCCGCGATGTCGACGACACCTTCACCGCGCACCCGCTCGGCGGCGCAGTCATCGGCGACGTCACCGACAGCTACGGCCGCGTCAAGGGTCACCCCGCGCTCTACGTCGTCGACGGTGCCCTGATTCCGGGTAGCACGGGCGCCGCCAACCCGTCGTTGACGATCACCGCACTCGCCGAACGCAACGTCGCGCAGATCATCGCCGACGGCCGCTGAGACGCCAACGGTCGTCAGCTCAGGGCGATCTCGGGACGCCCCTCGGGAACGGTGACGGTCGCGGCCGTACGCACCGGCTTGCCCGGCGTCGACTGGCATCGAGAACCCTTACCTCCGAGCGCCATTCGGTGGGCGTGAGGGTGCTGCGCAGGTAGCCACGACGGGCATTCCCGTACTTGACGTGCAGCGAACCGTTGGCTATCGCAGCACCGGTTTCTTCGGCTACGCCGTCATCGATGCCGCACTACCGCAACGCCTCTGGACGCGAGGCGCGGCCCTGGTCTCGGTTACGTGGGGTGGGGGCATCTTCGCCGGATCGGCCGTCGGTGGCATCTTCGCGCAATTCGGCGCCTGGCGACTGGCATTCGGAGTGCTCGTCGTCGCGGCCCTGGCCACGGCTGCCCTTGTCCCACGAGCACTGGCCGCCCACACCGGTGAGGCCACCGACCCCAGCCCGGTACCCGCACTGTCGCTGACCCTGCTCACCACAGCTGCCCTTGTGGTGAGCATCGCCGGAGTGGTGTCCAGCATCGCGATCACCGCCGTCGTCAACACCGTCCAACTGATCGCCTACGCCTTCGGCGCAGCTCTCGCGGGCGTGCTTGTGAATCTCGGAAAACCGTCGACGCTGCGATCGGCTCAGTTGCTGCTGTTCATCTTCGCGGCACTGGCATTCGTCGGTGTGGCTGCGGCGGCGCGATCGCAGCGAGAAAGAGGTTCTCCCGTCCGAATCAGGTCTGCACGACCCACACCGAATTCCCGTCGGGATCTCGCAAGGCGAACATCGGCGGCACGCCGTCGACCTCCTCCATGAAATCGTCGAGATCGAGCCCGCCGAGAGCACTCAGCCGCGCGTGCTCCGCGGCGACATCGGCCGTCTCGACGCCGATGGACCCACCACCGGGCGTACCGTCCATCGGTGGGTTGAGGGCGAGCCGCGCAGTGGAACCAGGCGGAGCCACCTCCAACCACCGATACTCGTTTTCGGGGCCGAACCGCAGATCACCGCGAACCTCGAAGCCGAGCACACGCGAGTAGAAGTCCAATGCCGCTTCCTGATCCGAGACGGTGAACATGGCCACGCCGATGTTCACGATGGTGCTGGGTGCTTGATCAGTCATACCGTTACCGACCCGCGTGACACGGAAAACTCACCGCACCCGTCCAGATACAACTCTCCGATACAGCGAAGCCCCGCACCGACCGAAGTCGATGCGGGGCTTTGTCACGCTCTGTCGTCGTGCGACGAAGTCGCTCTAGCGGTATTCGTTGGAGAAACCGTAGTCGTCGAGCGGCACTGCTGCACCGGTGTTCTGGCCGAAGCTGTCCGGGCTGTAGTACTGATCGTCGTACGACGGCACCGCGTACGCCGCGGCGCGTGCCTCTTCGGTGGGCTGCACCTGGATGTTCCGGTACCGGTTGATGCCGGTACCAGCCGGGATGAGCTTACCGATGATGACGTTCTCCTTCAGACCGATGAGCTTGTCCGAGCGGGTGTTGATAGCCGCATCGGTGAGCACACGAGTGGTCTCCTGGAACGACGCAGCGGAGAGCCACGAATCGGTTGCCAGCGATGCCTTGGTGATACCCATCAGGACCGGACGTCCGGCTGCGGGCTCGCCACCTTCGGACACGACGCGACGGTTCGACGCCTCGAACTCGCTGCGCTCGGTAAGTGAACCGGGCAGGAACTCGGTGGAGCCGGAGTCGATGATCGTGACACGACGGAGCATCTGGCGCACGATCGTCTCGACGTGCTTGTCGTGAATCGACACGCCCTGACTGCGGTACACCTCCTGGACCTCGTTGACCAGGTGAATCTGAACCTGACGAGGACCCATCACGCGCAGAACCTCGTGCGGATCGGCAGCACCTTCCATGAGCTGCTGGCCGACCTCGACGTGGTCACCGTCCGCCAAAAGGCGCTCGGTGCCGTCGTCGTGCTTGAAGACGCGCAGACGCTGACGCTTCGAGAGCTTGTCGTAGACAACCTCTTCACCGCCGTCGTCCGGGACGATGGTGATCTTGTAGAAACGATCGCCGTCCTCGAGCTGGATGCGTCCCGACACGTCCGCGATCGGGGCCTTGCCCTTCGGCACACGTGCCTCGAACAGTTCCGTCACACGCGGCAGACCGCCGGTGATGTCATCTCCTGCGACACCACCCTGGTGGAAGGTACGCATGGTGAGCTGAGTACCTGGCTCACCGATGGACTGTGCGGCGACGATGCCGACTGCCTCACCGATGTCGACCAGCTTGCCGGTGGCCATCGAACGGCCGTAGCAAGTGGCGCAGACGCCCGTGCCCGTGGTGCAGGTGAGCACCGAGCGGACCTTGACCGAGGTGATGCCCGCTTCGAGCAACGCGTCGATGGCCGGGTCGCCCAGGTCGTGTCCGCGAGCGACGATGACCTTGCCGTTCTCGTCGACCGCATCCGTGGCCAGCGTGCGAGCGTAGGTGCTGGTCTCGACGTGCGCGTCGCGAATCATCGTGCCGTCGGCGAGCTTCTCGGCGATCGTCGTGACGATGCCGCGCTCGGTGCCACAGTCGGTTTCCCGAACGATGACATCCTGCGAGACGTAGACGAGACGACGCGTCAGGTAGCCCGAGTCCGCGGTACGAAGCGCCGTGTCGGCCAGACCCTTACGAGCACCGTGCGTGTTGATGAAGTACTCGAGGACCGTCAGGCCTTCCTTGAAGGAAGACTTGATCGGACGCGGGATGAACTCACCCTTCGGGTTGGTCACCAGGCCCTTCATGCCGGCGAGCGACCGCACCTGAGTCATGTTTCCGGCTGCGCCGGACTTCACGATCATCGGGATGGGGTTGTCGTCGGGGAAGTGCGCCTCCATGGCCTTACCGACCTGCTCGGTCGCGTCCTGCCAGATCTTGACCAACGCGGAGTTGCGCTCGACCTTGTCGAGGGCGCCTCGCTGGTACTTCTTCTCGATCTGGTCGGCCTGAGCCTCGAAGGTCTCCATGATCTGCGGCTTCTCCGGCGGCACGAGGACGTCGGAGATCGAGATGGTGACACCCGAACGCGTGGCCCAGTAGAAGCCTGCGTCCTTGAGCTTGTCGACGGTCTGCGCGACGACGATCATCGGGTAACGCTCGGCGAGATCGTTGATGATCGTTGCCTGACGCTTCTTCGGCATCTGCTCGTTGACGAACGGGTAGTCCGCCGGGAGCAGCTCGTTGAAGATGACGCGTCCGAGCGTGGTCTCCGCGGTCCATGCCTCGCCACGAGTCCAGCCGTCCGGGAACAGCTCGGTCTCGATGTCGCGCGGCGGACGCTGCTGCGTCAACCGAACACGAATCTGCGACTGCACCGTCAGCGATCCGCGGTCGACAGCCATCTGAGCCTCGGCCGGTGAGGAGTACGCACCGAACTCGGCCACATCGGTCTTGGCGTCGGCGCGTTCACCGATCGCACCCGCATCGAGACGAGTCAAGTGGAACAGACCCGTCACCATGTCCAGACGCGGCATGGCGAGCGGACGGCCCGATGCCGGCGACAGGATGTTGTTCGACGACAGCATCAGGATGCGTGCCTCGGCCTGAGCCTCGGCGGACAGCGGGAGGTGGACAGCCATCTGGTCACCGTCGAAGTCGGCGTTGAACGCCTCACAGACGAGCGGGTGCAGCTGGATTGCCTTGCCCTCGACGAGCTGCGGCTCGAACGCCTGGATGCCCAACCGGTGCAGGGTGGGTGCACGGTTCAGCAGCACGGGGTGCTCGGCGATGACCTCTTCGAGAACGTCCCACACCTGCGGACGCTGACGCTCGACCATGCGCTTGGCCGACTTGATGTTCTGCGCGTGGTTCAGATCCACCAGACGCTTCATCACGAACGGCTTGAACAGCTCCAGCGCCATCTGCTTCGGCAGACCGCACTGGTGCAGCTTCAGCTGCGGACCGACGACGATAACCGACCGGCCCGAGTAGTCGACGCGCTTGCCGAGGAGGTTCT
>NZ_JBAWFH010000489.1:0-4328 GCF_049591685.1 Rhodococcus sp. (in: high G+C Gram-positive bacteria)
TCGCTCGTGACGAGAGTGACCTCGATACCGTTCTGACCGAGCGCCGCGGCGATCTCGGTACCGATGTATCCACCGCCAACCACCGCGATGTGCTTCGCGGTGCGGGTGAGGTCACGCAGCGCGCGATAGTCGGCGAACGTACGAAAATAGATGACCCGGGGGCTGGGCCCGAGATCGAGCTGTGTCGGTGAGCCGCCCGTGGCGAGCAGCAGCTCGCCGTATTCGTACGAATCCCCAGAATCTGTTGTGACCGAGCGGCTGTCGCGGTCGACAGACACGACACGAGTGGTGGTGTGAATCTCTGCGCCCGTGTCGGTCGCAGTGTTCAGGGGGACCTTGTCGCGGCCGAAATCCTTGTCGGTCCACAGCTTCTTCGACAGCGCCGGACGTGTGTACGGCTCATCGGTGTCCATTCCGAGGATGCCGATGGTGCCGGCCTCGTCGAGTTCGCGGATTCCGCGTGCCGCGGAGTCGGCGACCATGCCGCCACCGACGATCAGGTAGTCATAGCGCACTGTTGCACTCCTTGCAGTAGAGAAGGCGACTACCCCGAATGCCCGTCAAGCAATCACGACCTCGATCGACGCATGCTCGAACGGCTCGATCTGCTCCCGAGTCGCACCCGAGTCGGTGACGAGCGTGGTTCCGGGCGGTATGGGCGCCCACGCGTGAAACGGCTTCTGCCCGAGCTTGGCGGAATGAGCAAGTACGTAAGTCTTGCCCGCTCGTTCCATCATCATCTCTTTGAGCCGAGTCTGCTGCAGCTCTGCTTCGCAGATTCCGAACTCTGCGGTGACCGCATCGGCGCCGAGGAAGGCCCGATCGAACGACACCCGCTGCAGCGATGCCTCTGCGAGCGGACCCACGAACCCCTGACTGAGATGCCTCAGTGTTCCGCCCAGGCATTCGACCTGTACGGAATCTGCGTCCGCAAGTGCTTCGAGGGCCGTCAATCCGGCGGCAATTACCGTGAGATCGGCCGCCTCGCGGAGGAACTCGCCCATCGTCCCCACGGTGGTTCCGGCGTCGAGAAGGACGGTTTCGCCCGGACGTATCTGCCGGGCGGCCCACTCTGCAATCGACCGTTTGGCCTCGAAGCCTTCCATCGAACGCTGCCGCAGAGAGGACTCGGGATGAGGGTCGAGCGCGATGGCGCCTCCATAGGTCCTCGCCATCAAACCCTGCGCGGTCAGTTGGGTCAGATCGCGCCGAATCGTGGACGCGGTGACGCCGAATTGAGCCGACAGCTCTTCCACGCTCGCCAGACCGCTGGTTTTGGCCATGCGTACGATTTCAGATCGCCGAGCCTCCGACTCACGAACCGCCACACTGTCCCCCTACTTCAGAACTACTGTGCTGGTTGCCAATTCGGCAGCCTGACGAAGCGCTTCGACCATACTACCGGCTTCGGCGATTCCCTTGCCTGCAATGTCGAACGCCGTACCGTGATCCACCGAGGTGCGGATGACCGGCAAGCCGACGGTGATGTTGACTCCGGCCTCGATACCGAGGACCTTCACCGGGCCGTGACCCTGGTCGTGGTACATCGCAACGATAAGGTCGTAGTCGCCCCGGCCTGCCAGGAAGAATGCCGTGTCGGCCGGCAACGGGCCGACTGCGTCGATACCGTCGGCCTTCAATTTCTCGACCGCGGGGACGATCTTGAGGTCCTCTTCGCCGTAACCGAACAAGCCGTTCTCACCCGCGTGTGGGTTGATGCCGCACACCCCGATTCTCGGGTGCGAGTTTCCCGTCCTGACCAATGCCTCGTGCCCGCGTCGGATCGTGCGTTCGACCAGACCGGGTTCGATCTTCGCCACGGCGTCGAGCAGACCGATATGCGTCGTGACGTGGATGACCTTCAGCTTCGGCGTCGAGAGCATCATCGATACTTCCTCGGTTCCCGTCAGATGAGCGAGAAGCTCGGTGTGCCCCGGGTAGATGTGGCCCGCGGCGTGCAGAGCTTCCTTGTTCAACGGGGCCGTGCAGATCGCCTGTACCTCGCCTCGCACGGCGAGCTCGCTCGCGACGCGAATGTACTGGTACGCGGCGTCCCCCGCGACCGAGGACAACACGCCCCACGGCAAGTCCGCCGGCAACAAATCCAGGTCGATCACGTTGATCCGGCCGGGTATGAACTCGGCATCGGCAATGGTGTCGACCACCGTGATGTCGACGTCCAGACCGAGGACGACAGCGGCGAGTTCGACGCGCTTGGCATCACCGATCACGACAGGTCGGCACCATGAGAGGGTCTTCGCATCCAGGAGCGCCGGGACTATGACCTCGGGCCCGACGCCCGCCCCGTCGCCCATCGTGACGGCGACGAGAGGAAGTGTGGTGGATTCAATCATGGGGCTACCTTGCTGTGAGTGTGCGAGGACTTCTACGCCCCGCAACGAGTCTGTGAGAAAGCGGAGGCTGTCGACGCCTCCGAAGCTACCTGGCCGAGTTATGATCCTACGGCCAGTCGAAGTAACGGAAAGTACTGCGCCGGTCTCGATTTCGCACACCGGAGTCAAGTGATCGACACCGAGCCGCCCGAGGACTGTTCGCGCCGTCTCACCACCGGTGAGGACGAGGTCGGACCGACACTGCCCGTCGACGACGGCTACCAGGTCGGCGAGCCCGTGCACGACCGCCGTCGAGGTAGAGGGTGTGACCGTTCCGGAGACGGTGACGACGGCACTCCCGGAATCGAGTGCCGTCAGAATCGGCGCAACGTCGACGGATCCTTCGATCAACGCTGCTGCGTCGACCCGAACGTGGGGTGTGCCCGAGGTCTTCAATGCTCGAACTTGATCGATTGCAACGAGATCCGCGGTGCCCACCACGACCAGCACGCTCACGCCCCGCGGGAGGGCACACACATCGGAGTATGCCGGGAGTGGAGCGTGCGGAGCGACCGGACAATTCCGTCCGAGTGCAGTCACCGAACGCGCCAGAGCAGCCATCAGCGCAGCGGTCCCGACCAGCCGAACGCCCGCCACGGAATCGGCGGCCTCGACGATCGCGTCCAGGTCGGCATCGGTTTCCATGTCACACACAGGAACCCGACCCAGGGCGATGAGATCGCACAATACGGCCGACAGCCCCGCACCACGCACCTGTTCGAGCGAAACGTCGGTCGTCAGCAAACCACCCAGGGCCGCAGCCACAGACGGCGGAGCGGACGTAGTCTCCGCGCGCCAGAGCGGTGTCTCGTGCAACGGCACACCCTGCACATGCACGACGCCGCCGACGACGGTCCGTCCCATGCCCGGGAAGCCTGCCGCGACGACGACCGGGGAGCCGTCACCGCTCAGGGCGCCGACTTCGGCCGCCACGTTGCCGCGAAGAAGAGAATCGATCTTCTTCACAACGCGCGCGCCGGGGTAGTCGGACAGGGTCCGAGCAACGGACTCGGCAGCGTCGTCACGCGACAGCTTGCGAGAGTGCAGGTCGACGATGTTCACGTCCGCCAGCGAAGCGCCGACATCAGAGAAGGCGGTGTCCGAGGAGGGAGCGGCGTCCGAGGAGGGAGCGGCGTCCGAGGAGGACCCGAGTCGCAGAGCCACTTTCGCGCCCACCGAAAGAAATCCGGATGCGGATTCGGCCGCGCCCGACAGGTCGTCCGCGAGTACTACCAGCGGGAAAATCTGCACCTCTTCGCTCCTTTCGTTGCTGTTTCGAGTATGCACGCTCTGCGACCAATTTGCGCGAAGTACGCAACGAAAGTTACGGGTCTTGCGCGAAACGCGCAAGAGTGCAATTGTGAGCTGAGTTACAAGCAACCCCTGCGGTAGGAACACCTAACCGCAGGACGCGCTTTCCCCGCGTTTTCGTCAGTCTCGAAAGGTCTAGGTCACCGATGACCACATCTCGTTTGCGGATGCCGTCCGTGTCGCGGCGGAGCTTTCTGCAATACGCCGGCATGGCCGGCGGCGTCACGCTGCTCGGTTCCACCGTGGCGTGCGCAGGCCCGACCGGGAAACCGTCTCAGGACACCCTGGTGCTCGGACTCAACCGCTCGCTCGTGAGCCTGGACAACAAGCTCAATCAGTTCGACGCTGCCGTCACCGCGCAACGCGGCGTGCGTCAAGGTCTCACGCGCATCGGCGACGATCTGACGCCGCAACTCGTCCTCGCCGATCGTTTCGACGCCACCTCCCCCACCGAGTGGACCGTTCGCCTCCGCGAAGGCGTCAAATACTCTGACGGCACGCCCGTCACGATCGCGGACATCGCCGTGGCGATGGAGATGTACCAGCAGGTCAGCGGATCGTTCGTCGCACCCCAGTTCCCCGAATGGCCGACGGTCGTTCCCGTCGACGACAGGACCTTTGTCC
>NZ_JBAWFH010000490.1:0-3780 GCF_049591685.1 Rhodococcus sp. (in: high G+C Gram-positive bacteria)
GCAGGCAGAACTCGGAAAAGCCTGCGGAGTCAGCAGGCAGAGCATTGTCTCCGTCGAGGGCGGGGACTACGCACCGAGCGTGTACCTCGCTTTGAAACTCGCAAAAGCATTGAACACCACGGTCGAAACACTGTTCGGAGAAGAGGAGTGACGAGCATGAGTGCATTCACCAAGACCATGCGGTTCGTCGGCGATCTCGACGACGAGTTCTACGACGACGAACTTCAGCGCGACGTATGGAACGAGGCCTCGGCGGTCGGGTTTCAGCTGTTCATCTGGATCTCGCTCGTTGCAGCCGCCGGTCTTCCCTGGGTCGGCGGGGTCGCAGGTAGCTGGACTGCCGTCGGTGTGCTGATCGTGTATCTCACCGTCGCGTCCGCGGTACTCGCATATACCAAGGCGCGCGGTCTGGACATGCACACCTCGCAGAAGCTCACCCGCCCGCGCATCTATGCCGCGACGGTTCTGCCCATCCTCGGCGGAATCGGCGCAGTGGTAACACTCCTGGCTCATTACGGAGGCGGTACGACGCAGTACATCGCCCTCGGCGGCGCGTGCGGGGCATGCATCGGCGCAGGAGCCGGTGTCTACGGAATCGTTCGGAAGAAGCGCCTGGACCGCGAACGGGAAGCGCGCGCTGAGCAGGACGAGCTTCTCGAACTCGACAAGGAAGGGTGATCACCATGGGTGCCTTCGTCAAGACCATGCGATTCGTCGGAGACTTGGACGACGAATTCTACGACGACGAGCGC
Organism: Rhodococcus sp. (in: high G+C Gram-positive bacteria); assembly: GCF_049591685.1. GTDB lineage: Bacteria > Actinomycetota > Actinomycetes > Mycobacteriales > Mycobacteriaceae > Rhodococcoides. The sequence continues at coordinate 753 of NZ_JBAWFH010000490.1, forward strand.
CAGCGGGATGTGTGGAACGAAGCGTCGGCAGTGGGCTTTCAGTTGTTCTACTGGGCCGCACTGGTCGCTGCAGCAGTGCTGCCCTGGGTAGCAGGTGTCACCGGCGCACGAATTGCGCTGGGAGTGCTCATCGTTGCGCTTGTGATCGGCTGCGCCACCATCGGGTATTCCGCGGTGCGAGGCGTCAACATCTACACCGCGGCCAAGTTGGGCCGAGTCCGTGGCGTGGTCGCCGCCGTGCTCTACGGTGCGGGAGCCGTCGGAGTTCTCGTCAGGCTTCAGCCCGGGGTCTACGCCGAGGCGGGCTCCCAGGTGGGCGGGCTGGTCGGTGGCGTAGTCGGTCTCGGAACAGTCGGGGCGTTGATCTGGCTGATGCGTCGACGCAGGGACCGGTTCGAGAACGAGGAACTGTGAGAGTCATGCAGTACCGTCGCTCAGCATGAGTGAGGGCGAGGGGCCGACGCAGATCGGCGACGGGGTGTGGGCGTTCCTGTGGGAACCGGGCAGCTGGGGCCAGACCAACACCGGGGTGCTCGTCGACGCCGGTGCCGCCTCGATGGTGATCGATACCGTCTGGGACACAGCGCGTGCAGCGCAGATCGCCGCCGAGACCGCCTCGCTGACGAGCGCAGCACCCGTCACCGAAGTCGTCAACACCCATTCCGACGGCGACCACTGGTGGGGCAACGACACCGTTCCCGCCGATGCTCGCATCACCACGAGCACTGCATCGCTGCACGCGATGACAGAGGAAACCCCGCCGTCGGGTGTCAACGCCTTCGCGTCGCTCGGCTCGCTGATCGGGTGGGTTCCCGGTCCGGTCGGAGCGATGGGCAGCTACATGAACCGTGTCCGCGGCGGCGCAGTGTTCCCGCGCCACCGCCCGCGCCTACCGGATCGCACCTTCGACGTCACCGAACAGATCGCCGTCGGTACCCGCGAGGTACAGCTTCGCTACCTCGGACCCGCACACACCGTCGGTGATCTCATCGCGCATGTCCCCGACGCAGGCGTCGTGTTCGCGGGCGACCTGCTGTTCATCGGTTCGACGCCGATTCTGTGGCACGGACCGCTCGGTAACTGGATCGACGCCCTCGACCACCTGCTGTCGCTCGACGCGGCCGTCTACGTTCCGGGCCACGGACCGCTGTGCACCACGACCGAAATTCGGGCGCTGCGCGACTACTGGCTGTGGGTGGACGTCGAAGGTCGCCGACACTTCGACGCCGGCGTCGACGCTACCCGCGCTGCTCGGAACATGCTGCAGTCGAAAGACTTTCACCCCTTCGCGTCGTGGGATTCGCCGGAGCGGTTGGTGTTGAGCATGTCGACGCTGTACCGCCTGTGGCAGGGAGAACCCGCTGCCCCGCCCACCCTCCTCAGAAGGGCACGCGCCTTCGCCGACGCCGGCGCCCTGCTTCGCCGCTGAACGTGGGCTCTTCAGCGCACGAGGTACGGGGACACCGAACTGCGATGCTCGTCGATGTCCAATGCCTTGCCCAGAGGGGGGAACGCGCGCTGCGGGCAGTTCGACCGCTCGCACACCCGGCACCCGGCGCCAATGGGGGTGGCCACGGCCGAGCCGTGCACGTCCAAACCGTCCGCGTAGACGAGTCGGCCCGCGTGGCGTAGTTCGCAGCCGAGGCCGATCGCGAAGGTCTTGCCCGGTTGCCCGTACCGGGCTGCGCGACGTTCGACCGTTCGGGCAATCCAGAGATACGTGCGCCCGTCGGGCATCTCGGCGATCTGCGTCATGATTTTTCCGGGATAGGCAAACGTCTCGTACACGTTCCACAGCGGGCACGTGCCGCCGCTCGACGAGAAATGAAAACCCGTCGCGGATTGCCGTTTGGACATGTTGCCGGCGCGGTCGACCCGAACGAACGAGAACGGGACTCCGCGCAGCTTCGGACGCTGAAGCGTCGACAGCCGGTGGCAGATCGTCTCGTAGCTCACCGAGAAGAATGCCGACAGGCGTTCGACGTCGTAGCGGTACTCCTCGGCGACATCGTGAAAGTGGTGATATGGCAACACGGTTGCGGCCGCAAAGTAGTTGGCGAACCCCAGGATCGCGAGCTTGCGCGACTCGTCGCTGGTGAAGCCGCCCTCGTCGACCATCTGGTCCAATAGGTCCTGGCATTCGAGGTAGGCCAGCTCGGCTGCGAACCGGAACACCTTCTGCCCGCCGGACAGGTGCGGCGAGATCTCGAGGACGCGACTATCGGGGTCGAAGCGGTGCAGGACGTTCTCGCCCAGATCGATGCGATTGACGATCTGCACGTCGTGGACCGTCTGCAGTCGCTTGGCGATCTCGCCCGCCACATCGGCACGGTGGAAGCGGATGCGCGAGGTCAGGTCCTCCGCCGCAGTGTCCAGCTCGTGCAGATAATTCTGCCGTTGATAGAAGTAGTCGCGGACTTCCTCGTGCGGCTTGCTGATGGAGCCACTTCCGCTGCCGTCGCTGAAGCGTTCCTCGGTGGCGGCTGCGAGCTGTGCCGTGGTGTTCCGGTAGCGACGATGCATGTTGACCATCGCCCGTGCCAACTGCGGATGCGACGACACCATCTGCGCGATCTCGTGCGCGTCGGCAGCGATTCCCATGTCCTGATCCAGGGCCACCTCCCGCAACTCGGCGACGAGCCGCGTGTCGTCCTCCGAGGAAAAGAACGAGGTGTCGACGCCGAACACCTCGGAGATTCGCAGCAGTACGGGAACCGTCAGCGGTCGCACGTCGTGTTCGATCTGGTTCAGATAACTCGCCGAGATGGCCAGCTGCCCGGCCAGCGCGACCTGGCTCATCTTGCGTTCGGTGCGCAACTGCCGCAGCCGCGCGCCGACGAACGTCTTGGACATGGAGGTCAGGCTACGCCTGCGAAGTATTCGCTCAGCAGCCTTCGCAGGCGACGGTTCCGAGCCACTGGCCGCCATCCACCACCCGCGCACGTTCCAGGCAACCGCGCAGGTTGCAATCTGCGCCAACGGTTGCAAGGTGCGCGAACAGCGGCGGGTGCACACGCAGCCGGGTTGA
>NZ_JBAWFH010000491.1:0-2451 GCF_049591685.1 Rhodococcus sp. (in: high G+C Gram-positive bacteria)
GTCCACAGGCATGATCGGCCAGTCCTCGGGTCGCGGGATGTGGGTGAGTCCGAACGTGTGCCAGAGCACCAGGTCTTCGCCGTCGATCGAGCGGTCGTCAGCCGTGTAAGCGGGAAGGCCTGCACCACCTGCGTGAGCATTCGGGTAACGGCCGGCCGGCCACCGCTCCTCGGCGTCGTACGCCGTTCCCCAAAGGTGCTTCGTCGCGAAGGCGGCGCGAGCAGCGACCGTCGAGGCAGGGTCGGCCATGAGGAGTGCCGTCGGCTCCGGGATGAGGTGGTAGGCGGTGGGTTTGCCGAGGTAGTTGGTCTGGGAGGCGCTTCGCACCTCCCAGACCCGCGCGACCGACGTGTCCGCCTCGCGCTGCGCCTCCTGCTCCGTGCGCAGGGTGGTCTCAGTCCATCCGAAGGCGTTGCCGAACGGGTTCCCCTCACCCATCGGGATGCGAGCCGCGTCGATCTCGACGAGACGATTGTCCTCTCCGTCGATCGCCACGTCGAGACGTGCGCTGAAAAGGTGTTGGTGTACGGGGGCGAACACGCCGGGGGCGATTTCGGGGGCGTGGCGGCTGGTCGTTCCGGGCACCCCGCCGCCCGCGAAGACGATGCCTGTGGCCTTCGCCTCCACCTGGATCGAACCGTCGAGGTAGAAGTACCAGAAGAAGCCGTAGTCGTAGTTGCCGATCGTGGAGAAGTACGACACGACGAGGCGTCGGGAACGTCGGACCTGTGACCCGACGACGCCCGGTTCGGTGTGCTTCCACAGGACGCCGTAGTCCTCCTCGTGCATGCACACTGCGTTCGGGATGCGGACGGGGCGGCCGTGGTCGTCCGCGACATTCCCGTCGAAGTAGTGGATCACGCCGAGGCAGTCGCACCCGAGTTCAAGGTGATTCGCGTTCTTGCCGAGGAGGTACTCGCCGGCGTCGAAATAGCTGATCCAGAATCGGGTCGGACTCGTGTCGCCGTAGGGGACCACCATCTCGGGGATGCTCGCACGGCTGAGGACGGAGCGGTCGTCGAATCGGATGTCGTGCAGCACGAGGCCCTCGCGGGCGTTGAAGTCGACCCGGAGCGACCAGTTCTCCCACGTCACGTGCGAGCCGGCCACCGCGAAGCTGGGGCCTTCGGGCTGAATGATCTCGATGGGTTTCAGCGTCGTGCGGGCCGGACCCACCCCGTCCCGGGTGTACTTGCCGCTGCCGGCCGGCACAGGCACGTCGCCCTCATCCTCGATGCCGATGACGCGGTTCTCCACGAGGTCCACATGGACGATGAGCCCTTCGACCGGGTGGGCCCAGGCGATGTCGTCCTCGGTCTCTCGGAGGAAGGTGAGCGACCGGATGATGCGACGCCCCACCTCGTTCGCCCGCCCGACAAAGCCGGGGGCGAGCGGGGAGCAGAACGCGAGCTCCATCCGGTCCGCCAGGCCGCGGCGCACCATGGCCGCCTGCCACTCCGGGGAGGCACGGACGATCTCGGCCGCCCGGTCGTACTCCTCGAACAGGTACTGCGGCTGCCCGTACGGCGCGACGGACGGGTCGTGTGTACGACGGGAGATCACCTCCTCGCGGCTGACGGAGACGATCACCTCGACGACACCGCCGGTGGTGGCATCCATCAGAGTGACCTCGATGCGACGATCGACCGGATCGCCGGGTCGCCATGCGGTGAGCTCCTCCTTCGACGGCTCATGGGGGAGAAGCATGGGCACGCGCACCGACTCGCCGAGGAGTCCCGCAGCCACAAGGACTTCCCGTGCACGCGCGATCTCGTCAGCCGTCAGCGGATCGAGCGGGTGAGAGGCCGGGATGTGCCGGGTCGACGGGGCGGTGAGGTCGTCGTTACCCTGCGCGTGGTCGTGGGTCGAATGGGCGTGCTGGTGTGACATGGGTGAGCCTCCTCGTTCCAGTGTGTGCGGCGCCTCGGGGCCGGGCCTTGCCCGATGGCGCACGGGGGCTGACTGCCCGCGCGCATCGCTTCACGGCGGTAACCACGTCTGGTGGAGTGCTGCATATAAAGGGTCGGTGACCCATATGCATCCCGTGCTCGCCACTCTGATGCTGCTCTGCGTCGTGTCGGCGACCATCTGCTGCTGGGCCGCCGGTGCTCGCGTGTCGCGACGTGCGCGTGCGGGATCCGTGGTCATGGCCGGAAGCATGGCCGTCCTGCTGCTTCCTGGGGGTACGGCGTGGGCGCTGCCGGTGGCGGCTCTGCTCCTCGTGGTCGGGATGGTCGGAACTGTCGGACGCCGCGGTCGCGCCAGCATCCGTGAGGACGCGCATCGGTCGGTCGGTGCGCTGCTGATGGCGGTGATGGTGCTGCAGGGCGCGTCCAGGGGTGTCGCATCGCCAGCACTCGAAGGTGCGCCGGACCACGGGATGCATCAGAGCACGGTCGCAGCAGAGTGGGGCATCCCCCTCGCCGCGCTCCTTGTCTTGCTGGCGTGGAC
>NZ_JBAWFH010000492.1:0-22103 GCF_049591685.1 Rhodococcus sp. (in: high G+C Gram-positive bacteria)
GCAGTGCCAGCGCATCCTCGCCGTCGAAGCTGTCGTCGACCAGCGCTCGGAGCACCAGAAGCAGGCCGACGGCCCCGTGCTGGCGATGCAGCGGGAGTTCCGACGCGGGGGTGACGATGGGCACTCCCGCTGCCTGCAACGCCCGCCGTAGCGGCGCGACGGCGCGAGGCACCGAACGGACGACGATCGCCATGTCGGACCACGGCATACCGTCGGTGAGATGGGCACGGCGCATGACGTCGGCGATGAGGCCCGCTTCCTTCGCTGCGGACGGAAGCACCCGCACGGTGGTTCTCCCGTCGCCGAAGCGGGGTTCGCCCAGCGCCTCGGGAGCCCGATGCCGGCCGATACCGGGGAGTCGACAGGCGATAACGCTCGTGACCTGGGCGACCTGTGCGGTGCTACGAAAGTTGTGGCTCAGGACAACCCGCTTCGGTGAGTCGGGTTCCGCGAGGTCGGCAAGGAACGTCGGGTCGGCTCCCCGAAACGTGAACACGGATTGATCGGGGTCGCCCGCAACGACCGTGGATTCGGTGTTGCTTCCGATGAGCCGTACCAGCTGCGCGGCCTGAGGATCGAGGTGTTGCGCGTCGTCCACCACGAGGTGCCTGATGCGCGCGCGTTCGGAACGAAGCAGGTCGGGGTCGGTGGCGAACGCCATCAACGCACTGCCGATGAGCTCCGCGGCGTCGAGCCCGGGCGCAGTCGCCCCTGCCGCCTCGACCCCCACCGACCCGCGCAAGAGCATCGCTTGCTCGTAACGTCCGGCGAATTTCCCGACGGCGATCCATTCGGGGCGAGAGTGCTTGCGGCCCAGCCGGATCAGATCTTCCGGCCCGATCCCGCGTTCGGCGGACCGAAGCATGAGGTCGCGCACCGCGGTGACGAAACCCGCCATTCCGAGCGCCGGACGTAGCCGCCCCGGCCAGTCGTGCGCCCCGTCTTCGAGGTCACCGCGCAGCATTTCGCGAACCACGGCGTCCTGCTCCGCTCCGGTGAGCAGCCGGGGCGGTGGATTGCCGTAGATCGCGGCCTGAAGCCGTAGCACCGCGAAAGCGTACGAATGCACGGTCCGCACGAGCGGCTCGCGTGTGGCTCGAGAAGAATGCTCGCCGGCGAACAGTCCGCTGGTGATCTGCTCGCGCATCGCAGTCGCCGCGCGCTTCGATTGCGTCAGCACCAGTACGGATTCGGGGTCGCCCGCGACGATCCGGGAAACCGCGTAGTCGGCCATCAGAGCGGACTTGCCCGCACCCGGTCCGCCGACCACCTGCCACGGCCGCCACGCGGGGGCACCGCCCGACGCCTCGGACACGACATCGGTGGCAGACGCCAGCAACCGCGCGGCGGGCCCACTCCAAATACGTCGAGCAACGGCGACCTTGGGCGTCCGGACGAGGGTGGCGACGCCGCTGCGTCGGCCTCCCGCGTGAGTGCCTGCCGAGATGTCCGCCTTCATGGAACTGATCTCATCACGACCCACCGACAGCATGCGTCCGGCGTCGAATGCGGCATAGTGAACGACGTGCCAGAGCTCGAGTTTCACACATATGGGCCAGTCGACGGTCCCGAAATCCTCGCCGTACACGGAATGACCGGTCACGGAGCCCGGTGGGCGTACCTCGCCGGTCATCTCCCCGAAGCCCGAATCCTCGCACCCGACCTCATCGGGCACGGGCGTTCGCCGTGGACGCCGCCGTGGGACATCGCGGCGCAGGTCGACGGTCTTGCCTCCCTCCTGTCCTCGCATGCGCGCGGGCCGGTGGTCGTCGTGGGTCATTCCTACGGCGGCGCGCTGGCTGTCCACCTCTCGCAAGCACACCCGGAGCTCGTACGAGCCCTCGTTCTGCTCGACCCGGCCATCGAGGTCGATCCCGCCGACCTGCTCGAGGTCGCCGAGCTGACGGCAAAGTTCCCCGACTACACCGACGCGGACGAGGCTAGATCCGAGAAGATCAACGGTGCGTGGGCCGACGTTCCGGCCGAACTGCTCGACACGGAGGTGAAGGACCACCTCGTCGAACTCGACGGTGGCCGAGTGAAGTGGCGGATGTCCACCGCCGCCATCGTCGCCTCATGGGGTGAACTGGCCCGCCCACTCGTCGTACCACCGGGCGATATCCCCACCGTGGTCGTGCAGGCGCTGCGCGTGCAGCCGCCGTACGTGAGCGAACCGTTCAAAGCGGCGCTGCGAGATGCACTCGGCGACCATCTGACGCTCGTCGAATTGGATTGCGATCACATGGTGGCGCAGGCCAAGCCCACGGAGGTGGCTGCTCTGGTGCGGGAGCTGCTGTAGGTGGCCGCCATCACCTCCGAGCAGGTGGAGCGGGTACGTGAGCTGGTTGCGTCGATCCCGGAAGGGAACGTCGCCACCTACGGTGACATCGCCGCCGCTGCCGAGCTCTCGAGTCCGCGGATCGTCGGTTGGATCATGCGCACCGACTCCGCGGATCTGCCGTGGCATCGAGTGCTGTCGGCGAGCGGCAAGCCCGCGCCGCATCTCGCGACGCGGCAACTGGATCGGCTCGCAGAAGAGGGAGTCACGGTGCGGGACGGGCGGGTCGACCTCGGATCGGCACGCTTCGATTTCTTCGGCCGGTAGGGTTTCGGGAATGGATCTCGGACCGTTCGACCCGCGACCGAAGGCGCAGTACGCCCTGTCGAAGGGGAGTGAGTTCGTCGCTGCCGCCGGATTGGTGGTCGACGACGTTTCCGGCACCCGGGTCTCGGGCCACATCGACCTCGGCCCCGAGCACTTCACCCCGTGGGGCGTCGTACACGGCGGCGTCTACACCGCCGCCGTCGAAACCGCCGCGAGCATCGGCGCCAGCGAAGCCGTCAAAGAACGCGGTGAGTTCGCCGTCGGCGTGCACAATGCAACCGACTTCCTGCGCGCCAGCAAGGGCGGCCGCGTCGATGTCGTCGCCGAACCTCTGCAGCAAGGACGGGTCCAGCAGCTGTGGCTGGTCACCGTCACTGCCGCCGACAGCGGGAAAGCCGTTGCGCGCGGCCAGGTTCGACTGCAGAACATTCCACTTCCGGCGCAGTGACACCGCCTGCACCGCTTGCCCCCACCGTCGACGCCATCATTCTCGCCGGCGGCGGCAGCAGACGCCTGGGCGGGATCGACAAACCCGCACTGACCGTCGGTGGCACACCTCTGGTGCAGCGTGCCCTCGACGCCGTTGCAGATTGCCGACGAGTTGTGCTCGTCGGGCCCCACCGTGACGGCATTGCTCCGAACATCCGACAGGCCCAGGAGACGCCGCCGGGCGCGGGTCCCGTCGCTGCGATGGCCGCAGGCCTGGCGGCGTTGGGCACCCCCGCGGCCGACGTCGTCGTAGTGCTGGCGGCAGACCTGCCGTTCGTCGATTCGCGAGCGGTGACCATACTCGTCGACGCAGCCCTGACCGATCCCGCAGTGTTCGCCGCGGACGACGAAGGCCGGATCCAGTACTTACTGGCGGCGTGGAACACCGAGGCCCTCCATGCGTCACTCGATTCGATTCCGACGAAAGCCAATGCGTCCGTGCGCACACTCGTGCCGACCGATCATCGCGTGATTCAACTCGACGACATCGCGGACTGCGACACCGTGGACGATCTGCGGAACGCGCGACGACGTTGGGCAGCAGCGGTGGCCGATCGGCCTGCACTCGACCTCGACACCGCCCGCGCAGACATTCGCCGTACCGTGCCGCCACTCTCTCCCCGCACTGTCCCCGCCACAGAAGCACTCGGCGCGACGCTTGCCGAGCCGGTCGTCGCGCGTGCGCCCCTACCCCCGGTGGATATTTCGGCGATGGATGGGTACGCCGTCGCCGGTGATTCCCCGTGGGTGCTGCGGCCGGATGTCGCCTACGCCGGGACTACGAACCTGCCCCGCCTCGAGGCCGGTGAAGCATTACGCATCGCCACAGGCGCGGCGGTGCCTGCCGGTACGACGGGCGTGATTCGCGACGAACACATCGCATCGGTCGGCGACAACACCATCGCCCGATCCCCTGACGCGCCGGTACGTGACGATCGACGCCGCCGCGGCGAGGACTGGGCCGAAGGTACCGAACTGCTGCCTGCGGGCGTGTCCGTCAGCGCAGCCGTGATGTCGGTGGCGCTGGCGGCGGAGGTACCGGAGCTGTCGGTCAGGGGTCCTGTTCGAGCACGAATAGTGTTGAGCGGCAACGAGATCGAGACGGGCGGCCCACTGAATCCCGGCCGGACCAGAGACACCCTCGGGCCCGTACTCCCCCACTACCTTCGCGCGTGCGGAGTCGACGTCGTCGACACGGTGCACCTACCGGACACTCCGACGGCGTTCAACGATGCGCTGGCGAACTTCGCCGATGTGGACCTGCTGGTGGTCGTGGGGGCCACGGGCGGCGGTGCGGCAGACCGATTGCGGAGCGCGCTGACAGATGCCGACGCGACCACCGTGGTCGGCCGCGTGAACATCCGTCCCGGCGGATCGCAGATTACCGCGATTCTTCCCTTCGGACCGGTCGTCGTCGGACTCCCCGGTAATCCCCTTGCGGCGGTGTGCACGTCGATGACCATCGTGCCGGCATTGGTCGACGCGCTCACCGTCCGCACCCCCGCAGCCGCCCGTGTCGGCTCCCTCGACGATGCTGGCGCGGTGCGTGCCGCGGTGACCCGGGTGGTTCCGGTGACTTCGCGCGGAACGTCATGGACCGCAGATGCGCACCCACGCACCGCCCACCTGCTGAGTCTGACGTCCTATGAGGCGCTGGCCGTGGTGCCACCCGACGTCAGCGACGGTGGAGATGTCGAGATCGTTCTCCTGCCGCAGTGAAGTGCGCCGACGAGGTCGTCGACCGCGCACCTTCGGTGTACCGCGCGACGACGAGGTCGGCGACAGCGGGATGCACGCCGAGCGGATCACCGACACCGTCTGCGCCGGCGTCGGACAGCCGCGTGTGAAACAACCCCGGCGCCAGTAGGTACGAGGCCACGAAGACCCGGTCGAAACCGTCCGTATACATGTGTGCGACCGCCTCGGTCACCGTCGGAGTCGCGGTGGCGACATAGCCGATCCGTACCGACACCTTCGCCACGTCGGCCAACATTGCAGCAGCTCGGCGATGCTCGCGAAGAGCGCGAGCGTCGGACGACCCGGCAGCGGCGAAGACGATGCCGTCCCCGGCGCGCCAGCCGGCGTTCTTCAGCCTCTCGAGCAGCACGGCCGCCAGAACCGGATCGGGACCCAATGCCCGCGTCACCGTCACACACCCGTGTCCACTGTCCTCGACCTCGCGGGGAACGTCGGTGTGGACGTGATACCCCGACGCCAGAAACGCCGGTACGAGCACCGCCGGTTCACTCAGCTCTCGCAGAACCTCGGACGGCGTAGGACCGAGTACATCGACGAACGCCACCCGTGTTCTTCCCACGCGTTCGGACACGGACTCTGCAAGTGTGGCAATCAATTCGACGCCACGCGGATTCCTCGTTCCGTGAGCGACCAGGACGAGCGCCGGCGTGTCGACCGTCATCAGTACTTACTCCCTTCGGGATAGCGGATCACAGGCTCCGAATCCGTGACGTCCGTTTCTGTTTCACCGCCCTCCTCGACCAGGTCCGCGGGGTCGACGGCGAGGCGATATCCCCGCTTCACCACGGTCTGTACGATTTTGGGCGCGCCGAGCGCCGAGCGAAGTCGCGTCATTGCCGTTTCCACCGCATGCGTATCGTCTCCCCCGCCCGGCAATGCAGCAAGCAGATCGTCTCGCGTGACCACGCGCCCGGGGCTGCGTGCCAGAGTCTTGATCAACGCCATCCCCGCCGGTGACACCGGGCGAACGCATCCATCCACTACAACGCATCTACTCCGAACACTCACCGCATACCCGCCGGCGTTCATCGGCCGCGCGCGCCGCGGGAGTTCCTCTACGATATGCCGGGCCAGTGCACCGAGGCGCGCACGGGCGGGTTGCGTGGTCTTCACGTTCAACTGCTCCAACGGCGCCGCGGTCACCGGGCCGACGCACACCGGCACAACCGTCGTGCGCAACGCGTGCAGCACCGGCTCGAGCAGTCCGTTCTCGTCGGCACGCATCAGCAGCGACGCCACTGCCGGCGCACTCGTGAAACTGATCGCGTCGAGATCGCCGACGACCACAGCCTCGATCATCCGATCCATCGGCCCGCTGTCGTCGGGTGCGGTCCACCGATACACGGGAACCGGGACCACTTCGGCGCCCGCATGCCGCAACACCTCACAGAAGTCGGGCACCGGCTCCCACTCGGTGGTGGCGCCGTGCAACTGCACCGCGATGCGCTTCCCCTCCACACCCTCGTCGAGAAGGCGCTCGAGCACCTCCGCCGACGATTCCGATGCCGGGCTCCACTCCTCCCTCAGGTCCGCGGCGCGGATCGCGCCCTTGGCCTTCGGCCCGCGAGCCATCAACCTCGACGACGCCAACGCCCGCCCCAGCTCCTCGGCCGAGCCCCAACCCTCGGCTGCCTCCATCCAGCCACGAAACCCGATGCCAGTGGTCGCCACGGTGATCTCGGGCGGGTCGGCAATGATCGCGTCGGTGGCCCTCTCCAGTTCCGCATCGTCGGCGAGCGGAATGATACGAATCGCCGGTGCATGCATCACCGAAGCACCTCTGCGCTCCAGCAACGTCGCGAATTCGTCGGCTCGCCGAGACGCCGTGATACCGACGGTGAAACCAGCCAGGGGCTCACCCTCCACCCGAACCTCCGCGGGCCGAGCCACGTCACCCTGCGCCTCGGCGGGCCGAGTCACGTCACCCTGGGCCTCGGCGGGCCGAGTCACGTCGATTCGCCACGCACGACAATGACGCCTTCTCGAACGTCGACCTCGAACGATCCGAGACCGGCCGAGTCGTCGTCCAGACACCGACCGTCGACGAGCGAGAACACCTGCTTGAGCAGCGGAGACGCGACCGTGGGCTCCCCGGCGCGGTCGCCGACCAAACCCCGCGACATGACCGCCGCGCGACCGAACGGGTCGATGTTGCCGACCGCGTACAGCGCGCCGTCGGGCAGCAAGAACACCGCGACCTGAGTTCCCCCGCGAAGGAGCACGGCCACGCCGCGCCCGGCGACCAGCGAATCCAGCGTGCATGCCGCGGTCCACTCCTCCGACCCGCGACCGATCGGCTGGGGCGTAATGCCCAATTCGGAATCGATGACAGTCATCACGAACCTCCTGGTGCTGTTGCCCTGCGTTACTGCTATTGGACTGTGTCGATGTTTCTCGCCCGTTAAGCGGTCATTACCCGGGTGTGCACATGCGGCCCAATTCGTGACCTTCGCGATGTGCTTTACTCCGGTGATCGCAACGGGGTCAGCCTCGAACAGACGGCATTCCCATCAGAACGGGCACCTTGCGAGTGCCGCTGTCGTCGAACGCGATGGTCGGGTCCGCCTCTTCGGGTGCGTTGACGAAAGAAACGAACCGGCCGAGCTTCTCCTCGTCTTCCAGGACGCCCGCCCACTCGTCCTTGTAGCCGGCGACGTGGCGTTCCATATCCGCTTCGAGTTCGGCGCCGATGCCGAGGCTGTCCTGGCACACGACAGCCCTGAGGTGTTCGAGACCACCGTCGAGCGCGTCGAGCCACGGTGCGGTGCGTTGCAGACGGTCTGCGGTGCGGACGTAGAACATCAGGTATCGGTCGATGTAGCTGACGAGTGTGGCGTCGTCGAGATTGGACGCCAGTAGTTGCGCGTGCTTCGGCGACTGGCCTCCGTTGCCCGCGACGTAGAGGTTCCACCCGTTTTCGGTGGCGATGACTCCGACGTCCTTGCCCCGCGCTTCGGCGCACTCACGGGCGCATCCCGAAACACCGAACTTGATCTTGTGCGGCGAGCGGAGTCCGCGGTAGCGGTTCTCGAGGTCTACCGCCATGCCCACCGAGTCCTGAACGCCGTATCGGCACCAACTCGAGCCGACGCAACTTTTCACCGTGCGCAACGACTTCCCGTACGCCTGACCGGATTCCATGCCTGCGTCGACGAGTCGCTTCCAGATCGCAGGGAGCTGCTCGACGCGTGCGCCGAACATGTCGATGCGCTGACCGCCCGTCACCTTGGTGTACAAACCGAAATCGCGTGCCACCTCGCCGATGACGATGAGCTGTTCCGGCGTGCATTCGCCGCCGGGCATGCGCGGCACCACCGAGTAGGTGCCGTTCTTCTGGATGTTGGCGAGAAAGTGGTCGTTGGTGTCCTGCAGCGACGCCTGTTCGCCGTCGAGGATGTGATCGGACGATGTCGACGCGAGGATCGACGCAACGACGGGCTTGCAGATGTCACAGCCACTTCCGCTGCCGTACTTGGCGATCAGGGACGAGAACGTTCGGGTGTCGGTGGCTCGAACGATCTCGAACAGCTCGGCTCGCGACTGGCCGAAGTGCTCACACAGTGCCTTCGACATCACGACACCGGACGCTGCGAGGAGTTGCTTGATCGAGGGAAGGCAGCCACCGCACGTGGTTCCCGCAGTGGTGCAGCTCTTCACCGCGGCCACGTCGCAGGCGCCGTCTGCGATCGCGCCGCAGATGGCGCCCTTGGTGACGCCGTTGCACGAGCAGATCTCGGCGTCGTCGGGTAGCGCGCCGATTCCTACTTGTTCGGACGCGGGTGAGATCAACGATCCTGGATCGCCGGGTAGGGCGCGACCGACCAGTGGACGGAGCAGCGAGTACGCGGTGGCGTCGCCGACGAGGATACCGCCGAGCAGGGTCTGTGCATCGTCGGAGACTACGAGCTTGGCGTAGGTACCCTTCGGTGCGTCACTGAACACGACTTCGAGCGCGCCGGGTGTCGCTGCCATGGCATCGCCGAAACTGGCGACGTCGACGCCCATCAGCTTGAGCTTGGTGGACATGTCGGCACCGGGGAATTCGGCTGCGCCGCCGAGCAATCGGTCGGCGACCACCTCAGCAGTGGAGTAGCCGGGCGCGACCAGCCCGTAGCATCGACCATCGACGGCCGCGCATTCACCGATGGCATACACGTCGGGATCTGCTGTGCGACAACCGTTGTCGACAAAAATACCGCCGCGTTCACCGACGTCCAGCCCGCAGTCTCGCGCCAATCGATCCTGAGGGCGAACGCCCGCCGAGAACACCAGCAGAGCAGCGTCGATGACGCTTCCGTCGGACAGTTCGACGGTCACCCCGCCGTCGCCGGACTCGGTGATCGACGAGGTTCCGACGCCGGTGTGCACGTGGAGGCCGAGTTCGGTGACGAGGCGTGCGAGCAACGCACCGCCGCCCTCGTCCACCTGCAGGGGCATGAGCCTCGGAGCGAACTCCACGACATGTGGGGTCATTCCGATTTTCTGTAACGCATTCGCGGCTTCGAGTCCCAGTAGGCCGCCTCCGACCACGACACCGACGGCGCCAGGTCCCGCTGCTTCGGCGCGGGCGCGAATCCGGTCGAGGTCGTCGAGGGTGCGGTAGACGAAGCATTCTTCCCGGTCGTGACCGGGAATGGGGGGAACGAACGGGTACGAGCCGGTGGCAAAGATGAGTGCGTCGTAATCGACGGTGTCGCCGGCGGAGGTGGTGACCGTCTTCGCTGCGCGGTCGACGCTGTCGGCACGGACGCCGACGCGCATGTCGACGCCAGTGTCTCCTGCGTAGTCGTTACCGGCGAGCGCGAGTTCGCGATGGGCCCAGGCCCCGACGTAGGACGAGAGGCCCACGCGGTCGTAGGCCGGCAGCGGTTCTTCGCAGAGCACCGTGACCTTCCACTGTTCGGTTTCGTCGCGTGCACGCAGCGCTTCGACGAAGCGGTGCCCGACCATGCCGTGTCCTACAACCACCGCGTTTTTCACGTGAGGTCCTTTCGAGAGTGTCAATCGTGCTCGTGCGGCCCCGACGGGCGTCGTCGGCCGGAAGCTCGTGGGCTCAGACCGCGACGGAGGTCTGCGCGGCGTCGTCGGAGATGACGCGCGGCTTGCGCAGATAGACGGCCCAGGTAACGATGCAGCACACCACGTAGAAGGCCAGGAAGACCCAGAACGCCGTCGTCGCGGACTTTGCCTCACCCGAATACGACGCGCGCAGAACCAGATTGATACCCACGCCGCCCAGGGCGCCGATGGCGCCGGCGATTCCGATCAGTGCGCCGGACATTCTGCGCGACCAGTGCTGCTGCTCTTCCGGAGTCATCCCCTTCAATTCCACCGATTTGGCTGCGAAGATCGCCGGAATCATCTTGTAGACCGAACCGTTGCCGATGCCCGACAGCAAGAACAGCAGGATGAAGCCGATGACGAAGAGCGTCATAACTGTGCCGCTGGCCGCTCCGGCGGTGTTGTCGTCCCAGGTGCTGGCGGCGACAAGGATTCCGGTCGAAAACACCATTGCGACGAATGTGTAAAGGGTGATCTTTCCGCCGCCGATCCTGTCCGCGATCTTGCCGCCGAACGGCCGGGCGACGGACCCGAGCAGCGGACCGAGGAAGGCGATCTGCGCGGCCTGCAGCGAGGCCTGTGCCTGCTGGGCTGCGGTCGCGGGTGCACCGTCGGTGAGTCCGGCGAGGAAGTTGATCTGCAACACCTGGCCGAACGCGAAGCTGAAGCCGATGAACGAACCGAAGGTGCCGATGTAGAGGAAGGCGATCCACCACGAGTCCGAGAACTTCAGCACGTCGATCATCGAGCGGCCGTTGGTCTTCTGATTGTCGAGGTTGTCCATGTACAGAGACGCGCCGACTGCGGCGATTGCGATGAACACCAGGTAGACGGCGCAGACGATCTCGGGAGCGGTGTTGCCGACCGTCGCGATGACGAGGAGGCCGATCAGCTGGATGACAGGGACACCGATGTTGCCGCCGCCGGCGTTGAGGCCGAGGGCCCACCCTTTTTCACGCTGCGGATAGAAGGCGTTGATGTTCGTCATCGACGAGGCGAAGTTACCGCCGCCGAGGCCCGCGAATGCCGCAACGATCATGTATGTGGTGTACGACGTCGGATTGAGCATGAAATACATGGTCAGGACGGTCGGAATGAGCAACACGAGCGCGCTGAAGATCGTCCAGTTTCGGCCGCCGAATTTCGCTGTGGCAAACGTGTACGGGATACGCAGCACGGCGCCGACGAGAGTCGGGACGGCGACGAGGAAGAACTTGCCTGCCGGGTCGATGCCGTACACCGAGACGGGCATGAACAGCACCATGACCGACCAGATCGACCAGATGGAGAAACCGACGTGTTCGGCGACGACGGACCAGATCAGGTTGCGCCTGGCGATGTACTTGCCGCCGGCCTCCCATGCCTCGACGTCCTCCGAATTCCAGTTGCGGATGCGGTGGTTTTCGGACACCGGAGCCGCCGAGGCCGCAGGTCGGGCCGGCGATGTGGTGTCGGCTGATGGTGCCTCGGGAATGCTGGTCACGTGGGCCTCCTGATCGCGTGGGAGACCCAAAGATAGAAAAGCCATGTTGCAGCGGCGCTGCCTGCGATGACCTGTGAATTAACTCGGCCTCACGTTGCCGACGGGCCCGGCGTGAGAAGTCCCCGCCCTTCTGCGCGCGGCTCGAATCAGGGCGAAGGACGCGTCACCAGGTGTCTTCGAGCATCCTCGGCTTGCAGCACAGGTAGCCGCCGACGAGGAGCACCGCCACACATCCGACCAACACGAGCATGGGCACACCCCATCCGCCGGACAGCGAGTGCAGCAGTCCGAACGACAGCGGACCCGTCGCCGAGACGACGTATCCGAGGCCCTGGGTGAAGCCCGACAGCCCGGACGACCCGGCCGGTGTGCGGGTGCGGAGGTTGATCAATGTCAGCGACATCGGGAAGGTCATGGTTCCGAGGCCGATGAGGCAGACCCATACGACGGTTCCGCTCGTCGGCGAGAAGTGGAGTCCCGCGAACCCGACGAGATAGAACACTGCTGCCGACAGTACGAGGCCGTAGGGGTTGTCCAGGCGCGCGCACAGCGACGGAGCTATCAGAGACGAGATCAGGCCCATCGCGCCGAACGCGGCGACGGACGCACCGGCGAGGGTCTCGCTGATGCCTGCGTCGGTGAGAATTGTCGGAAGCCACGTGAGCATGGCGTACGTGACGAAGGACGTCATTGCGAACATGCCAACCATTCCCCAGGCCAGCGACGAGCGCCAGATGCGGCCGTTCGGCTGCTCGGGCAGGGTACCGGCCAACGACGCCGTGTTCTGAACGTCTGTGCCCCCGACACTGCGCCCGCGCCGCGCGGTGCGACCCGCGAGCACGACACCGAGCCACGGTAGAGCAGCTGCGAGACCCACGAAGGCCCATACACCGATGGACAGGCGCCAGCCGTGAGCCGCCGCAACGGGCACGGCCAGCAGGGGCGGAACCATGGTGCTGATCTGAAGCGCGCAGATATAGAGGGTGCTGACGATGGCAACACGGTCCGAGAAGTAGCGCTTGACCAGCGGCGGGATGACGACGTTTCCGATGCCCATACCGGCCAGGGCGACGGCGGAAAGGATCAACAAAGACGCAGTTCCCGGGGCGAAAGCGCGAGATGCCATGCCGACGGTCGTCAACACCATGGCAACGAGTGCTGCGCGTTCGAGGCCGATCCGCGAGGCGATGACGGGCGTCAACAGTCCGAACACCGCGAACATCGCAGGCGGCAGCATGCCCACGATCCCGACGACGGTCGACCCGAACTGCAGGTCGTCGCCTATTCGGCCGAACAGCGGACTGATGGCCGTTACGGCCGCACGAAGGGTCAGCGCGGACAATATGATGGCCGCGAACACCAGCAGCCGACCGCGCAGGAGATGCGACGCTGTCGCGCGGTCGTCCGTCAAGGCAGGGGCACTCACCCGTAAATCATAGGATGACCGGATCATCCGGCGCAAAGAAGTAGACTCAGCCCACACCATCGCCCGTAACGGAGACCATCACTGTGCAGCAAGTTCAGCGTTCCAGCCTGATCACACAGGTGACAGCGCAGCTACGCGAAGAGATCATCGCCGAGCGCTGGCCCGTCGGGTCGCGGATCCCCACCGAAGCCGAACTGTGCGAGCTGACCGGTACCGGGCGAAATACCGTGCGCGAGGCAGTACAGGCACTGGCGCACGCGGGGATGGTCGAACGGCGCCAAGGCTCCGGCACGTTCGTGATGGCGACGTCGGCGCTGGGCGGGACGCTCGGACAGTACTTCGCCGACGCCCAGGACCGTGACGTCACCGAACTACGTCGCGCGCTCGAGGTCACCGCCGCCACGCTCGCAGCTCAGCGCCGCGACGCCGAGGACATCAGAGCACTCACCGAGGCTCTCGCTCGGCGGACCGCATCGTGGGCCGACGACCCGGTCGACGTCGCGGTACGCGTCGACGCCCGCTTCCACCGAGCCATCGTCGCAGCCAGCCACAATGCGATCTACCTCGAGTTCTACGACTCGTTGCTCCCCGTCATCGAACAAGCCATGAGCCACCACGTCATCACCGCGGGCAACGACTACGACGACGAGCACACTGCGCTGGTGGACGCCATCGTCAGGGGAGACACCGAAGGTGCGCGGATCGCCGCCTCGACGTTCTTCGACGAACTCGGAACCAACATCGTCGGTGCCAATGCACACGAGAAGGGCCCGAACGCCGACTAGAGAAGCAGCCGGACCAGATCGGCGGTACGCGCCAGCCCGGGAAACGCATCGGCCGTCGATCGCGGATGCAGGGCATGCACGGCGAAACGAAAGATCAACGCGCGCAACAACATCTGCGGCCATTCGGGAATGTCTTCCCAGCGGCCGATGAGCGCGTCGTCGGCGCCGCCCCAGGAGATGGCATCGACGACGGTTACGGCTGCAGCCCACGACGCCGGACGCCAATACGGCGCAATGTCGGTGATGCCCGGAGCCTCGCTGCCGTCGAAGAGCACGGTGCCGAAGAGGTCACCGTGGACCAATTGATCGGCAGACTGCACCGGCTCGCGCAGACTCGCCAGTTGTCTCACCAGCTCGAGGCTGTGCTTACCGTCCTCGGACACGACCTCGGGCGCTCCCGCCGCCCGCGCGGCACGAAGCGGAGTCGCTTCCCACGCCGCCCGGTCGGCCGCCACGAATACGTCCGCATCGGCCCACGGGGCGACGGGCGGCTGAACCAGAAACCGCGGTCTCTCCAGTCGAGACGTCGCGACGTGCAATCGCACCGACAGTGACACGACCTCGTCGTGCCTCGGCTCGGGCGACCCCGTGACGAACGTGTCTGCTCGCCAACTGCTCACCACGTACCGACCATCGGTCGATCGCACGGGCCGCGCCAGTCGAACACCGTCGACCGCGAGCGTCTCGCGCACCTTCGCCGACCACGCGGCCCGGGCATGGTCCGCGACGGGCGACAACACCACGTCGCCGAGCCGCCACCCACCGTCCCAGTCCGCGCCGAGCGGAACGGGTGGTACGTCACGCAGCCCGAATGTGGAGATCACGTGCTGAGGGGGTTCCACTGAGCTCACAGCCGTCACGCTACCGCCGACGACCCGCGGGTGTCCGCAGGCGCGCTAGTACATCGGCAGCGACGGATCCACCTGCTCGGCCCAGGCGACGATCCCACCCTGCAGATGTAGCGCGTCGGTGAACCCAGCTTGCTTGATCACCGCGAGCGCCTCCGCGGAACGAATCCCCGTCTTGCAGTGCAGCACGATGCGCCGATCCTGCGGCAACTCCGCAAGTGCCTCACCGGAGGTGATTCGGCCCTGGGGAATCAGCGTCGCGCCGGCGATGCGCACGATGTCCCATTCGACCGGCTCGCGTACATCGATGAGGGCGACAGCGTCCTTCCGTATGAGCTCGACGAGCTCGGCAGGCGTGACGGCCGAACTCTCGGCAGCAGCGACGCCCTCGTCGGACACTAGTCCGCAGAACTCGTCGTAGTCGATCAGTTCTGTCACCGGCACCCGCTGGGGGTCGCGATGAACACGAATGGTCCGGTACGACATGGCCAGTGCGTCGTAAATCATCAATCGCCCCAGCAGCGTCTCACCGATTCCCGTGATCAGTTTGATCGCCTCGGTCACCATGATCGAGCCGATGGACGCGCACACGACGCCGAGTACTCCCCCTTCGGCGCACGACGGGACCATGCCGGGCGGAGGCGCCTCGGGATACAGGTCGCGGTAATTGAGACCGACGCCGCCGGGCGCGTCTTCCCAGAAGACGGACACCTGACCCTCGAAGCGGTAGATCGAACCCCACACGTAAGGCTTGCCCGCGAGGACGGCGGCGTCGTTGACGAGGTAGCGCGTCGCGAAGTTGTCGGTGCCGTCGAGAACGAGGTCGTACTGTTCGAACAGTGCGACGGCGTGGCTCCGGTCGAGTCCGAACTCGTGCAGCCGGACCTCGATGCCGTCGTTGATCTCCAGGATGGATTCGCGCGCGCTGACGGCCTTCGACCGTCCGACGTCCGATCGACCGTGAATGACCTGACGCTGCAGGTTCGAAAGATCGACCTCGTCGAACTCGACGATTCCTAGCGTTCCGACCCCGGCAGCGGCCAGATACAGCAGGACCGGGGAGCCGAGCCCGCCCGCCCCGATGACGAGTACGCGAGCCGAGCGGAGTCTTCGCTGCCCGAGGGTGCCCACGTCGGGAATGATGAGATGCCTGCTGTACCGCGCAACGTCGTCGTTGGACAGCGACGCCGACGGTTCGACCAACGGTGGCAACGGGCTCATGAAGAAACTGCGCTCCTGAAAAAGACGTCGTCGACGAATCGGCGGATCGCCGTGACTCGGATGTCACGGAG
This sequence comes from Rhodococcus sp. (in: high G+C Gram-positive bacteria), assembly GCF_049591685.1. Lineage (GTDB taxonomy): Bacteria > Actinomycetota > Actinomycetes > Mycobacteriales > Mycobacteriaceae > Rhodococcoides. Next base: position 15,748 of record NZ_JBAWFH010000492.1, read on the forward strand.
TGGCTCAACGTTAACCGACCCGGATTTCGATGAGCTCGCCGGCGAAGGGCGTCGTCGTCAGCTCCGGGGGTACGGCCACGGATTGAACCGGCACGTCTTGCCGTCCATGGGAACGACGCCTTCGGGATCGAGACGAGCAATGTCGTCGTTCGAGGTACCGAACGTCTGCTGCATCATCACCGGAGCGAGACCACCTTCGGTCTCACACGGCTGATGCTGCTGATAGCCGATGGCGTGCCCGACCTCATGATTGATCTGATACTGCCGATACGATCCGATGTCTCCCTGAAAGGCGATCGCTCCACGCACCCAACGCGGTTCGTTGAGCACGACACGTTCGATACCCGGGTTGTAGCACGAGACCTCGAGCTGAATGTCGTAACCGCAGGCCTGCCGAATGCTCATCTGCGACGTCAAGGAGATGCGGAAGTCAGGCTCACCCTGATCGATTCGTCGGAACGCGAAACGTGGATCGTTGGTCCAACTCTTGGGGTTCGCCAGCGTCTGATCAACGAGCCGGGCGAACGATTCGTCGCCGCCGAATCCTGCGGTGTCCACCCCGTCCTCCACCTCGACGGTGTAGGTGAACACCCGCTCGGTTCCCTGCCCCACCTGCCCCGACGAACCGGGCACCAGATGCCAGGTTCCGCCGCCCTGCGCCGTGTAAACGCCGCCGTCGGGCAGTTCGCCGGACGGGATCGAATCGGCGAAATTGCCATCGGCAGCAGGAGGAACGCCGATGACTTCGGTCGTGTCGGTATTCGAGCTCAGCGCACCGAAACCGGGGTCGGCCACCTGACCTGCGCCGGACGCAACCGTCGTGGCCGGGTCGCCCGTGCGGACGGCGTCGACAACCACCAGCGTGGTGGCGACGAGCAGGATTGGGATCGCGTAGGCGCGCCAGCCGTAGACGGACGCGAACTTCCCCAGCTTGCTCTGCTTCTTGGCCGATCGTTCCGGACGGGGAGTACGCGGGCGCTGCGGTTCGCTGCGCGCGGTCGGATCCCACTGCGCACGCAGAGGTTGGTGTGAACCCCTTCCGCGGACCTCGCGAGGCAAGTCCTCGGGATCCCGGTCGTCGAATCGGCGTGCACTGCCCTCACTGCGAAGCTGCGAATCGGGGGATTCTCGCGTGTCACGGCGGTGAAGGTCCCGGCGATTGTCGTCCGCGTCTGGCCACGCTCGTCCGCCACGTCGCGGTCCGCCTCGGTCAGTCACCCCGCCAGAATCTCACAGTCGAAGGCACGCTCTGTCCGCCGCGCCGATGTTTGTGGTGTCGAACAATCCCTGCGCCCGGATAGTGACCCGAGTACCGGGACCGCCGCGGCGCTGCTGGGATGGCTCACTGCGACACCCACCGCCGGGCCGACTTCTGCGACCGGCGGCGGGTATCGTTGCTCTTCGATCTGCGCTACAGACACCTGACGGTCCCGACGATCGGCAGCCGAGAGCTTCCAACTACCGGCGCAGTGACGATGCGGATGGGAACTACTTCATGACAGAGCTCGCGGATCGGATGTCCTCGGACCGTCCGTCCTCCCCAGCAGGCCGTCGCAGCGCACGGCTGCCACGTGAGGCGCGTCGGGCACAACTGCTCGCGGCGGCCAGCGAGGTATTCGTCACCCGTGGCTATCACGCGTCGGGCATGGACGAGATCGCCGAGTGCGCCGGTGTGAGCAAGCCGGTGCTCTACCAGCACTTTCCCGGCAAGCTCGAGCTGTACCTCGCAGTTCTGCAAAGCTACGTCGACACCCTGATCTCCGGTGTTCGGCAGGCACTGAGGTCCACGACGGACAACCGCAAGCGTGTTCGCGCCGCCGTTCTCGCGTTCTACGATTTCGTCGATACCGACACCCAGGGGTTCCGCCTCGTGTTCGAGTCCGACCTCATGGGCGACCCTCAGGTCAACGCGCGCGTCGAGCAGGCAACCGAAGCATGCGTCGACGCCGTCTTCGACCTGGTCGCACACGACTCCGGACTGGACCCGTACCGCGCTCGCGTGCTGGCCGTCGGCCTCGTCGGTGCCAGCCAGTTCACTGCGCGCTACTGGCTCGAGGCCGACAGGCCCATCTCCAAAGAAGACGCCGTCGATACGACGGTCTCGCTTGCCTGGGGTGGCCTGTCACACGTGCCCCTGCAGGCTCCCTGACTCTGCAGCTGTCCTGGGAACATGCAGGAAAAGGGCCGCGCATCGAAGTGATGCGCGGCCCTTCTTCGTCGCTGTCCCGTCAGGCAAGTCGGCGGAGACAGATAGTGGATACGCCTTAGGAAGTGGCGAATCCGACCCGACGAGAGTCGGCGGGGCCGATCTCCACGTAGGCGACCTTCGCGGACTGGACGATGATCTTGCGGCCCTTGTCGTCCACCAACGACAGAACGTCCTTCTTGCCCGCGAGCGCCTCGGCGACGAGCGCCTCGACCTCGTCCGGCGTCTGGCCACTGTTCACGACGAGCTCACGAGAACTCTCCGACACACCGATCTTGACCTCCACGGCCAACCTCCGAACTCATAGACAACTTCAGCTGCTTCGCCCAGGCTAGTGCAGCGGGCATCGGGTGGGCTCACTCCGACGGTGTGCTGTCAGCGAACAGCGTCACACCAGACCGAGAACGCGCATCCGCTCGGCGTGCTGTTCCTGCATCCGGTCGAACAGAGCGGCCACCCCGTTGAGATCTCCGGATGCGGTGATGACGAGGTCGGTCAGGCTCTCCCGCTGCGCGAGTACGTACTGCGCCTGCGTGATCGCCTCACCGAGCAACCGGCGGCCCCACAGCATCAGGCGCGCCTTGTCCTGCGAACTGGCCGTCACCCGCGTCGAGACCTCGTGTACGACGAACTCCGAATGCCCGGTCTCGGCGAGCACCTCGCGCACCGTCGCGGCGACCGCAGGATCGAGACTGTGCGCGATCTCGCGGTAGAAATCCGCGGCCAGACCGTCTCCGACGTATGCCTTGACCAGTACCTCGAGCCACGTCGACGGATTGGTGGACGCGTGATAATCGTCCAGTGCACGGACGAACGGATCCATGGCGGAATAGACATCGATCTCACGCTCCGACAACGCATGCACCAATGTCTCGAAGTGGTTCATCTCGGCAGCCGCCATGCTCGCAAGAGCGACGCGGCCCTCCATCGACGGCGCCAGCCGGGCGTCCTCGGCGAGCCGGTAGAAGGCTGATATCTCGCCGTAGGCAAGGACGGCGAGCAAATCCGACACCCCTGGATGGTCGAAGGCGATGGGCGCCGAGGCGGCGCCGTCGGCGACATCGGTGGAGTCGGTGGAGTCGGTGGAGTCGGTGGAGTCGGTGGAGTCGGACGGCGACGGCACGCCGGTCAGTGATTGCGGCGAGTGGGCTCCCATGCGAGTGATCGTAGTCGCGTGGAACACACCCCCGCTTCGTTGCCGACATGCGAGGATTCTCACCCTGCCCGCAACCGCCTCCACCAGCGTGTCGAGCCGCGATACGCGCTTTGTGTGCTCGGCAAGCTACCATGGTGGTCGGATCGCCGACGAGGACCGATACACGGACCGACAATCACGCGGTGATCCGAGTAAATGTGTGCGCACCTGATCTTCGTTCGCTACGACTGCTTCGCCTGTCGAGTTCTCGGTTTCGTTCTACCGACAAGGCTGAGGCTCGATGTGACGTAAAAAAAGATCGAGGGCATCGACTTCGGCCGGCAATGGGCCTGTGCCCTTCCTTGTGCGTACGTGTGACACGAGGAAGGCCAGACCACTGAGCAAGATAGTCATAGACCAAGAGACCGAAACCGGCGAGACCGTGTTGTCCGCCCAGCTCGACGACACTCATGTGCCCCCCACCTTTGCCGAATTGGGCGTTCGCGACGACATCGTTCGTTCGCTGAAGGACATCGGCATCGAACGCACCTTCGCCATTCAGGAACTCACCCTTCCGCTCGCGCTCGCCGGCGACGATCTCATCGGCCAGGCGCGCACCGGCATGGGCAAGACGTACGGCTTCGGAGTACCCCTCCTCCACCGCATCTCGACCACCGATTCGGGCACCACGCCCCTCGACGGAACACCTCGCGCTCTCGTCATCGTTCCCACTCGTGAGCTGTGCGTTCAGGTCACCTCCGACCTCGAGAACGCCGCGAAGCACCTGAAGTCGAAGAACGGCGCCGTCGAGATCCTCTCGATCTACGGCGGGCGGCCGTACGAAAGCCAGATCGCCGCTCTGCAGAAGGGCGTCGACGTCGTCGTCGGCACACCCGGGCGGCTGCTCGACCTCGCCAAGCAGGGCCACCTCGTTCTCGGCAAGGTCGGGGTACTCGTTCTCGACGAGGCCGACGAGATGCTCGACCTGGGCTTCCTGCCCGACATCGAGCGCATCCTCGGCATGGTGCCCGACAAGAGGCAGACGATGCTGTTCTCGGCGACGATGCCGGGTCCGATCATCACGCTCGCGCGCACCTTCCTCACTCAGCCGACGCATATCCGCGCCGAAGAAGCGGAATCCTCAGCGGTCCACGACCGGACGGCTCAGCACGTCTACCGTGCGCACGCGCTCGACAAGGTCGAGATGGTCTCGAAGGTGCTTCAGGCCAACGGCCGCGGCGCGACAATGATCTTCACCCGCACGAAGCGCACAGCGCAGAAAGTCGCCGACGAACTGCTCGAACGCGGTTTCTCGGTCGGCGCGGTCCACGGTGATCTCGGCCAGATTCAGCGCGAGAAAGCTCTGAAGAAGTTCCGTACCGGCGGCATCGACGTGCTCGTCGCAACGGACGTCGCAGCACGAGGCATCGATATCGACGACGTCACGCACGTCATCAACTACCAGTGCCCCGAGGACGAGAAGACCTACGTGCACCGCATCGGCCGTACCGGTCGAGCAGGACGAACCGGCATCGCCGTCACGCTCGTCGATTGGGACGACATCCCTCGTTGGCAGGTGATCGACAAGGCGCTGAACCTGGACAGCCCCGATCCCGTCGAAACGTACTCGAGTTCGCCGCACCTGTTCGAAGAACTCGACATTCCCACCGGGGTATCCGGATCGGTGAAGAAGTCGGCGCCGGCAGCCGAGCCCGCCGTGGCCGACGCAGCACCTGCCGGCAACGACGCCGGCCCAGCGTCCGAGGAACAGGCGAGCAAGCCACGACGCAACCGCTCCCGTCGCCGTACTCGGGCGGGCCAGCCTGCAACCGGTGACACGGAGTCGGCTTCCGACGCTGCGTCTTCGAAGTCGGATGGTTCCGCGGCAGCAACGGGCTCCGCCGGCACGGACACCGATGGCACCGACGGCGCGACACCTCGTCGCAGGCGTCGGCGTCGTCGTTCGCCCGCCTCGGCCACTTCCGGGCAGTCGGCGGCGGAGTAGTCTTCGACGCGTGCTGGCCCCCGAACGTCGTCGACGCTCGGATGTCGTTGCCGCGGCGGCCATTGTCGTCGTCGCGGTGCTCGTTTTCGGAGTCGTGTGGCTCAAAAGCGACGCCCGCGGCACGACATCCGATACCGCGAACCCTCCCCTACCCCAGTTGACGACGGCTCAGGCCGTGCCTGTCACGTTGGCCGAGCGGTGGCGCGCGGACAGTTCGGTCACGGCCGCTCCCGTCGCGACCGGCAGCGCAATCGTCAGTGGTGAAGGTGGCGTGGTCACCGGCATCGATCCTGCAGATGGATCGACCGCGTGGCGCTACAGCCGCGACATTCCCCTGTGCGCGGTCACCGGCGCGTGGAACACGGCCGTCGTCGTGTACCGCGACGACCGCGGTTGCTCCCAGGTGACTCAGCTCGACGGGGCCTCCGGCACGCGGAAGGCTCAGCGAACCAGCGACGCCGACGCCACGGTGACCCTGTTCGACGACGGCACCTACGTGACCTCTCGGGGCGACTCCCGACTCGAACTGTGGCGTTCGGATCTGGTGCGCACCCTCGAATACGGCCGCGTCGATGCACCGGTCAATCCCAACAGCCAGCCCCGGTCGGGTTGCACACTCAGCTCGGCTGCGTCCACGAGTTCACGAGTTGCAGTTCTCGAAAACTGCCCCGGCGAATCCGCAGCCAGGCTCACCACTCTTGCCCCGGCACCCGACGATGCACAGCAACCCGAGGAGTACGGCTCGAGCGTAGTGGCCGCTCTGACAGCTGCGGACGGTCCGATCGACGGCGCGAAAATTCTTTTCGCGTCGGGAGACCGCGTTGTGCTCGCCATTCCCGCCCACGGCAACACACCGGCCAGAGTGGCGTTGTTCGACGGCAACGCACAACCACTGACCGATTACGTCATTCCCGCCGAGGTGAGCGGGCAAGGATCGTTCGAGGCCACGCCCGCGGTGACGCAGGCAGCCGACGTCTACACCTGGTGGACTGGAACAGGAACGCTCGCAA
>NZ_JBAWFH010000493.1:0-6657 GCF_049591685.1 Rhodococcus sp. (in: high G+C Gram-positive bacteria)
AGGACGAAGGGTCGATATACGCGGTCGGTGAGTGTTGCCAGCATCGCGGCGAGGTGTACGGATTGGTGGCACCGCTGTGGGAACAGGCAGTAGTCCTCGCCGAGCATCTCTCCGGGTCCAATCCCGCTGCGGCATATCATGGTTCGCGTCTGACGACGAAGCTCAAAGTGGCGGGCGTCGACGTCGCGGCAATGGGCGTGAAGGGCCCGGAGCGCGACGACGACGAGTTCGTGCAGTTCTACGAGCCACGCAGCGGCACGTACAAATCCGTCGTGGTGCGCGACGGCAAGCTGATCGGCGCGACGTTGCTCGGTGACATCGGTAGGGCGAACTTTCTGACTCAGGCGTTCGACGAGAAGGTGCCGCTGCCGGAAGAGCGCATCAGCATGCTGTTCGACATGGGGACGCCCTCCGCCGCCATCGGTGCGGCGGAACTCGCCGACGACGTCCAGGTCTGCAACTGCAACGGTGTCACCAAGGGTGCGATCGTCGCCTGCGTCCACGCCGGCGCGAGATCGATGGGCGAGGTGACGGCGGCGACCCGGGCCGGTAAGGGCTGTGGTTCGTGTAAGGGACTGGTCGCCGACGTGCTGGCCTGCGCGGCGGGAGGCGCTGTGGAATCCGATCCGAGCGCCGACTGGTACGTGCCGAGCATCCCGTTGTCGAAGGCCGCGCTGCTCGACGAGGTCAGGCAGCGAGGTCTGCGGTCGGTGTCGCAGGTGTTCGCCGAACTTGCCACGGACGGCCGGGAGGATGCGGGGTCGAAGATGCCGCTGGCGTCGCTGCTGCGGATGGTGTGGGGCCCGGACTGGGTGGACGAGCGCGGCGCGCTTTTCATCAACGACCGGGTCCACGCCAACATCCAGCGCGACGGGACGTTCTCGGTCGTTCCCCAGATGAAGGGCGGCGTGACGACACCTGATCAACTGCGCCGCATCGCCGACGTGGCCGACAAGTATCGGGTGCCCCTGGTGAAGGTGACCGGCGGTCAGCGCATAGATCTGCTGGGCATCAAGAAGGAAGATCTGCCCAAGGTCTGGGGGGATCTGGACATGCCGTCCGGGTTCGCATACGGCAAGAGCATGCGCACGGTGAAAACGTGCGTGGGTAGCGATTTCTGCCGGTTCGGCCTCGGCGACTCGACCGCACTGGGTATCGCGCTCGAGGAACGTCTCCAGGGCTTGGAAACACCCGCGAAGCTCAAACTTGCCGTTGCCGGCTGCCCGCGAAACTGTTCCGAAGCGCTGTGCAAGGACCTGGGCGTCGTGTCCATCGGCGACGACAAGTGGGAGATCTACGTCGGCGGAGCCGCAGGCGCGCACATCCGCAAGGGCGATTTGTTCGCGACGGTGGTCGGTGCCGACGAAGTCATCAGAACGGCGGGAGTGTTCGTGCAGTATTACCGGGAGACCGCGAACTGGCTCGAGCGGACGTATGCCTGGGTGCCACGACTCGGCGTCGACACCCTCCAGCGGACGCTCCTCGACGATGCCGACGGCATCGTGGCCGGGCTCGAGGAACGATTGCAGACCTCCGTCGACGGTTATGTCGACCCGTGGCAGGACAGGACCGAGCCGAAATCACCCGCTCAGTTCGCACCGTCGCTGCCGCTGCTACCGCTCCCCCTGGTGCCCGTTCGATGAGCGCGGTGCCCGTCCGATGAGCGCGATGAAGGCGACGAGCGTCCCTGTCGGAGCACTCGAGGACCTGACACCCGGTGAAGGGCGCACCTACGTTGTCGACGGTAGGCAAATGGCGGTGTTTCTACTCGGCGACGGATCCGTCCGCGCCATCGACGCGGTGTGCCCGCACCTCGGCGGCCCACTGGCAGACGGACAGATCGACGGCACAGTCGTCGTCTGTCCGCTTCACCAGTTCGCCTTCTCGCTGGACGACGGAACCTGTCCCAGTGGAATCGGCTCCGTTCGCACCTATCCTGCCGCGGTGATCGACGGAAAGGTGACGGTGGAGGTCTGACGCGCGTTTCCGCTCCTGCAGGGTGGGCGACTACCCTGTCCCGGTGAGCAAATCGGGTGACGACGCACGACTCGGCGCTGCGGCTCCGTTTCTGCAGGAAGACCGCCTGAAACTGTTTGCCTTCACCGTCGCGGAGAAGCGCACGGAGTACCTGTGGGTGCTTCGGGCCTTCGACATCGCGCGCGCCAACTACGTGGTTCTCCTGCATGCGGCCGACCTGGCAGACACTCTGGCTCGGCACGCTCCGGAAGACATGCGACTGGGTGTCACGGACATCGCGCCGCTGCTCGAACAGCTGCACTCGTGGGAATTGCTGGAGCGCAGCTACGACGGTTCGCGGGCGGCGACACTCGCCGAGTACCGCAACCGGCACTTCGTGTACCAGTTCAGTCAGGCGGGCTACACGGCGTTCCGTGCGGTGGAGGAAGTATTGGGCGCGCGGCTGGACGACGCCTCTCTCTCTCGGCTGGTGCTGCCCGAGTTGCTCGCAGACATGCACGAATTGGCGGAGGCAAACCGTCAGCGCGACGGCGACCGCATCTACCGCAAGCTCAGCCGGCTCGACTCGACGCTCTCCGAGATGGCGACCCGCGCCGCGCACTTCTATCTGGTGCTGGGTGATCTCGTGCGTACCACGGAGATCACCCCCGAATCGTTTCTCGTTCACAAGGACGCGCTGCTCACGCACATGCGCGAGTTCAGTTCGGATCTGACGCGATACGCACCGAAACTGGCCGAGGCCATCGCGGTCGTCGAAGCGACAGGTATCGCGGACCTGATCGACCGGGCCGCGGGCAGCGACGAGCGGGTTTTCCTCTCCTTCGAGGAACGACGCGCCGACTGGCAGGCGAGGTGGTCGGGGCTCTCGCACTGGTTCGTGTCCGCGGAAAGCGAGCTCAGCGAGTCCGAACGGTTGCGCGAGGGCACGATGAGCGCGATCGCAGCGGTGTTGTCGCTGCTGCGTCGGGTCACCGAGACGCGCAAGGGCGGGGTCAGCAGGGAAAGCCAACTGCGTCATCTCGCGGGATGGTTCGCCGCCGCGCCGACGGAAGACAGCGCGCACGCTCTCTTTCACGCCACATTCGGGCTCGGCAAGCCGCGGCACCTGTCGATGGTCCATCCCGATGCCGACATCGTCCCGACGTCGAAGTCGTGGTGGGACGCGCCGCCGGTAGAGATATCGCGGACCCTGGCGGAAACGGGTCGTACCCCCTCTCCCGGCCTTCCCGGGCGTGTGCAGCGCAACGACGGCGGAATTCGACGCCTCCGCGAACAACAACTCGCGTCGCAACGGGTTAGGTCTGCGGCAGCACAATCGCTGGCGGACGTCGGAGTCTACGAACGCACATTGAACGAACAGGAGACCGAGGTGCTGCTGAGCTTGCTCAACGCTGCGCTGACCGCGCGGGTTCGAGTGAGCGGACGGACATCGGGCGGAGCCGGATCCGACAGCGGAGTCAAGTTGACGCTCAGCGACAGTGCGACCTCGACCGTCGTTCGGACGGCGCGTGGGCGGCTTCACCTCGACCGACTTCGCCTGGACGTAGCCGAGGTTGCGCGCAGGTGAGGGCACGTGAGATTCCCTCGTTGGCCCTTGACTCCTATCAGCGGGCCGCCCGCGTGGCATTGTCGAATCACCTGATCACCCCGACGTACCCCGACCGGATTGCGTTGCCGTTGTTGCGGCGGTGGGCCACCGAGTTGCGCGAAGACCTTCTCGAGCTGTTCGGTTACCGACTCGAGGTCACCGAAACGACCGCACGAGTGTTTCCCGTCATCGACGGCCTGGACTCGAGCCAGCCCGCGCGCACCGCGTCGGACCGAATCTTCGACCGACGTCGCTACGCGTACCTGGCATTGTGCCTCTCGTCTCTGGGCCGCGCCGGCAATCAGATCACGTTGTCCGAGTTGGCCGATCACGTCGCAGCGGAGGCCGGGCAGGTCGACGGTGTTGAACTCGAAGCCGACCGAGCCACGGACCGAGATGCGTTCGTCGACGCCGTCGGATGGCTGGCCGCGCGCGGAGCAATCTCGCTCGCGGACGGGGACGCCACCGGGTGGGCCAACAATCCCGCTGCAGGCGAGGCCCTGTACGACATCGAACGTTCGGTCGTGGTCGCGCTGTTCCGACCGCCCCGTGCGGTACAACATCTCCGGTCGGTCACCGGACTGCTCACCGGGTCCGACGCACCCGCCGACGAGGATGTCGACAGGGAGCCCGTCGACCCCAAACAGACTCTTCAGGCGGTGCGCCGAGCGCTCATCGAGCGTCCGGTGGTGTATTTCGACGATCTCGATCAGGACGGCCGTACCGCTCTGAGCGCCGTCCGCACCACCGCGGACATCGAGCTGTTGACGGGCCTTGCATCCGAGCGGCGAGCAGAGGGTGTCGCCTTGATCGACACGTCGGGGCGGCTGTCGGACATTCGCTTTCCCAGTACCGGGACGATCGCACAGGTTGCGTTGCTCCTGGCGGGCGAGATCTCGGATCGCGTGATCGACCCGGATGCCCCGCCACTCGCACGCCACCCCGTCCCCCGTGACACCGACCTGGTCGACGGTCTCGACGCGGCCATCCCCGGCGGCGGCATCTTCGGCGATCTGGCCGAGTTCGGCCGCCGCACAGGCGATGTCGTCGACAATGGGCCACGCGCCGAGACATACCCGTTCGTCGACAACAGCTGGCTCGCAGGCATCGTCCACGACCTGGTGGAGCGCTTCGGAAGAACGTTCGCGGCGCAGTGGCAGGCCGACCCCGAGGGGTTGCGCACACGGGCGGTCGATCTGCTGCACCGCTTGCGGCTGGTGCAACGAATGCCGACCGGAATCATCGTCCTGCCCGTCATCGCCCGCTACCGCGACGTGATGGTGAGCGTGCGCAACCGACCCGACGATTCCCTCTTCGACAGCACAGAGACCGAGGCCATCGAATGACTGCACAGGCGAGGCGTTTTCGCCCGACACGAGCCGGGATCGTCAATCTCTGGGACTACCGCGACCAGGAATTTTCGTTCGCCGACGGGCGACTCGTGCTGCGAGGACCGAACGGGTCCGGGAAAACCAAGGCACTCGAGGTGCTCTTCCCGTTCGTCCTCGATGGACGAATCGAACCTCGGCGACTCAACCCGTTCGCGGGCGAGGAAAGGACGATGAAGTCCAACCTCCTCTACCGGGGACAGGAGAGCGCCCACTCCTACGTCTGGATGGAGTTCGGTCGCGGCTCGCGTTCGGACCCCGAATCGGTGACGGTCGGTATCGGCATGCGCGCGAGCCGTCAGAACGACAAGGTCACCCGCTGGTACTTCGTCGCGGACGGACGCGTCGGAGTCGACTTCTCGCTGCTCGGTACCGACGACCGACCGTTGACCAAGAAGCAGTTGGCCGAACAGTTGGGAACGGACGCCATTACCGACCGGCCCGTGGACTACCGGGCGGCGATCGATGCCCGAATGTTCGGGCTCGGAGCGCAGCGATACGACCAGCTCATCAATCTCATCCTGACGCTGCGACGTCCTCAGCTGGCAAAGAATCTCGACCCCAAGGGTCTGTCGCAGGCTCTGACGGACGGGTTGCGGCCGCTCGACGACCAACTGGTGCTCGAGGCTGCGCGCTCGTTCAGCGACATGGAAGAGGTCGGACGCGCGCTCGAGGGACTGGCGCAGGCAGATCAGGCGGCCGACAACTTCGTCCGCGTGTATTCGAAATACCTGCGAGTGCAAGCGCGAGCCGATGTGGAACAGGTCGGCCGCAGACTCGAAGCCGTCACACATGCGACCACGGCGCACTTCGCTGCAGGAGCACTCGAAAAGCGCCGCCTCGAGGAGCGGTCCGCTGCCGAGAAGCGGTTCGACGATGCCGAACGTGCACTCGATCAGGCACTCGCCGACCGTGAAACGTTGCAGCGGTCGAGTGCGTACGAGGGCAAGCAACAGCTCGACGACCTTGCCGAGTCCGCGGCGAAGCTGAAACTTTCCGCAGCGCAACAATCCGAGCGCGCCAAGAAGGCCCAGGCCGATCTCGAACAGCGATCCAGCGAAGCCGCCCGCGCCGAATCTGCCCTACGCGACTCCGTAGCGACCGCCAGTCGCGCCGAGGACGAGTTGCAGCTCGCGGCCGAGGACGCCGGCATCGTCTGGACGCCGATGCCCGCATCCGCGCGGAGCGACCAGTTCGGAACCGCATTGCGCGGCCACGCCGAGGAACGCGACGGCGACGTTCGAGCAGTCCGCGACGCACTGAGCACCGTCGAGAAGGCCACGGCCGAACGCGCCAGGGCCGACAAGAGCGCTTCACGTACGCGCGACCTCCTCGAGGCCGCTCGCGCTGCGGTCACCGAAGCCGAAGCCACCGTCGAATTCGCACGCGGGCAGTACTCGTCCGAGCTGCGCGCATGGTGGACGGGCAACTCGACGCTCTACGGTGCCGCAGGCATCGGCGTCGCCGCTTTCGACGCAGTGAACACCGCTGTGCAGCGAATCGGCGAAGACGACGCCCCCAGCCTCGACGGCGTACTTGCCGAGGCGACCGCGGACGGCCTCGACGCCGTGCGGACACGGCGCACCGAAGCTGGCGTCACCGCAGCGGCACTGAACGACCGGCTGGCGCAGATGCGGGCCGAACGCGACCTCGTTCGCGCTCAGCACGACGACGCTCCTCCGCCGTTCGCCGCGCGGACGACTC
>NZ_JBAWFH010000494.1:0-19573 GCF_049591685.1 Rhodococcus sp. (in: high G+C Gram-positive bacteria)
ACCACGTGGATGCCGCTGCGTGTGACGTTGCGGTCCTCGTTGCCTTCGCCGTAACTCACGGGAATGTCCATGATGGTCTGACCATCGCGCACCACCTGCATCCGGTGGCTCGTGGCGTCGGCGACGACCACCTGAGCTCTACCGATCGAGAAGTCGAGCGTCACGTCGTCGGCGCCGTAGTTGCCTTCGCCGTAGTCGACCCCGTACAGGCTCGCCTTGACCGACACCGTCGTGCCCGGCGCCCAATAGTTGGTGGGCCGCCAGTGAATTCGCGAGCCGTTGTCGTCCGGGAACCACGCCCAACCGCCGGGCGTCGGCGGGTTGGTCGTCACCGTCAGAGCCTTCTCCACGGCAGCCTTGTCCTCCACGGTCTGATCGAACTGCAGGATGATCGGCGCCGCGATGCCCACTTCCTGGCCGTCGCCGATGTTGGTGCTGACGGACGTGCGACTGTCGGGAGTGACCGTCGTGAAGCTGCCGTCGATGGTGACGCTCTTGCCGTCGCTGCCGACAGCGGAACCGGCCCAGGTATAGGTCGAGCCGTAGCCGAGGGGTTCACCGACGGTGTACGACAGCTTGTCCGGGGACAACAAACCCTGCACGACCTTGCCATCGGGGTTGGTGAGCGTGACGTTGCTCAGTGTCCCGTCGGCGACCGTGACGGTGACCGGTGCGACGGGGCTGACGTTCTGCGTCCCGTCCGCCGGGTCGATCGTCACTTCGGCGACGGGCGCCGCTTCCGTGGTCGGCGCAGCGTCACCGGACGATCCGCTACCGGAGCCGCCGATGGTGCAACCGGCGACGAGCACCGCCAATGCCACGATCGCTGTGACCATCCACAACAGCCGCGCCCTGTATGTCCGTTTTCCCTGCTCATGCACGTTATCCAACGTACCTGGGCCGCCCCGGCGCACCCCTCGTCGAAACAGAATGCGCCGAGACTCACAGCGCATTCACGGCTTCCTACAACACTATTGCGCGTCTACAACGCCCATACGCGTTGTGAACGCACAATCCTGTAGTAAGGAGTCAGAGTTTCGTCGACCGCAGTTCGTGGCCCTTCGAGGTGAGGCATCGGCCGGTATCGAGGTTCCAATCCCAACCGTGCAGATTGCATGTGAGCTTGTTGCCCTCGACGATGCCGAACTTGGACAGGTCGGCCTTCAGATGCGGGCACCGACGCTGAATCTCGTAGCCGTCCTTGACGATGGTCGCGGTGTCGTCGTGTGCTTCGGCGAACCACCCGTCGGCGTACGCGATGCGCTCGTCGGTGAGGCATTTGAAGAACGTGTAGAGGAATTCGTTGTAGCCACCGACCCGGCGAGCACGAAAACGCGTCGACAGGAAGATCGAGTTGACCCAGTCCGGTTCCTTGTCGCGCACGACCGTCCGGACCAGTTCGGCCGGGATGGTGAAGCTGTAGCGGAAGCGTTCCTTGGCGATCGGCTCGCGAACCATCCGCTTCGGGAAGTCGAGAACGACGGTCTCGTCGCCGAGCATCAGAGCGACCGGGTATCCGATGCCGTCGCAGATCTGGTCGGTCTGGCTCATGATCGGCTCGAACAGCTCACGCAGCGGTTCGAGCAGCGGCTCGCCTTCCGCAGGAGCCCACGCTGCCTTCTCGGCTGCGATAACGCCTGCCTGGCGCTGCGCGTACGCCTCGATGTAGTCGGCTTTGCCGGTGGTGAAGATAGCTTCGGCCTCGTCGACCGGAATGGGGTGCTCGTGCGAGATCAGCTCGCTGCCCCGAAAGGTGGACGTGGTGCCCGGGATCTGCAGCAGACCCTTCTCGTGACCGTTGCGGCGCATCTGGTCGAGAAACACCATCTGATCCGGGAAGATGTTGGCCGGATCGCCGTAGACATCGTTGAGGAAGCGCAGTTCGTCGTCGAGGAAACACGGCGGGCCCGCGGACGGAACCACCCACGTTGCACCGATCTGCTCGATGTACTGACGCGCGCGGTCCATCTGCCGCTGCCGCTTCTGCTCGCCGAACGCCTTCTTCGCACGCTCGACCATGTTGTAGACCATCGGGTACCAGATGGCACCCGAGTACTGCAGCATGTGCACGTCGACGTGGCCGAATTCCTCGGTCAGCACCTCGAGGTCGACCGGCCTGGCGTCGTTCATGTTGAAGGCGACGGTGTTGCCGTCGGTCACCACGAGGCCGGAGTCGCCGATCGGACCGTCCGCGGGCGCACGCAGCGCGATGATCATTATGTCGAGGTCGCCCTTCGGACCCGACACCCGATGTTTGACGGAGTTCGTGGTCTCGAAGAACTTGTGGAAGCCGAGCTTCTCGAGCTCGTTCTTCAGGTCCGGCACCGGGTAATCCGGCAGCAGAACGGTCGTGTCCTTGTTCACGTGTTCCGCGAGGGTCTTCGGGTCGAAGTGGTCCTTGTGCAGATGCGAGACGTACAGGTAGTCGCAATCGCCGAGGGTGTCCCAGTCGAGACCGGAATTGTCCGGGAACGGGAACCACGAGGTGAAGTACGCCGGGTTGACCCACGGGTCGCACAGAATGCTGCCCGCTTCGGTCTGGATGTGGAATCCCGCGTGTCCGACGCTGGTGACCTGCACTTGGATGACTCCTTCGATAGCCTTCGTGATCGATGGTATGCGCTCGGCCAGGTCAGTTCAGCGAGCAGCCGACAAGGTCGCATTCGGGAACCAACGTGATTCCGAACTCTGCTTCGACCCCGTCGCGGATGTGCGACGCCAACGCCATGACGTCGGCCGTGGTGGCGCCGCCGCGATTGGTGAGCGCGAGAACGTGCTTCGTCGAAAGAGACACGGTGCCGCGGCCGAACACCGGGCTGCCGTCGAAGCCTGCGCCGTACCCGTGTGCGAAGCCTGCGTGCTGGATCAACCACGCCGCGTGGATCTTGATCCCCGACGGGTCGGGATACTGCGGTGCGTGCGAAGCCTTCTCGGGCACCTCGGCCAGCACCGGATTGAGGAAGAACGAACCGACACTCCACGTGTCGTGATCGGCCGCGTCGAGAACCATGCCCTTCTGTCCGCGCAGATCGAGCACGGCGGCGCGTACGTCCTTAGCGGGGACGGTATCGCCGATCGTGACTCCGAGACGATCCGCCAAACCCGCGTATCGAACGGGGTCCGAGACGGCCGAGCGGCGCAGCGCCATCGTCGTGTCGAGAATGACGTAGCGGCTCGAGTGCTTGAACACCGACTGCCGATGCAGGCCGAAGCCACACCGATCGGGGCCCCACTTCTCAGTCCGACCCGTCTCCCGGTCGTAGACGGTGAGACCTGTCAGCACGTCCGAGGTGACGGTTCCGTAGGCGCCGACGTTCTGCACGGGCGTCGCTCCGGTCAGACCGGGAATTCCCGACATCGCTTCGAGACCGGCAAGACCTTCGTCCAACGATGCAGCGACGACGGAGTCCCAGTGCTCCCCCGCCGCGACCCGCATGGAGTCACCGTCGATGCGCGTGCCCGAGGTGTCGACCTTGACGACCAGTCCGTCGAAACCGTCGTCGCCGACGACAAGATTGGATCCGCCGCCCACCAGAAGGACCGGCGTGTTCGACGCGTCGGCGTCGCGGACCAGGGAGACCAACTCGTCGGACGTGGTCGCGACGGCGAAGTCCCCGGCCGGACCACCGAGTCGCATGGTGGTGAGCTCGGAGATTGCAGTAGGCACGGAAGTCCAGGGTACCGGGCCGAGGGAGGGCTTCCATCTCCGACGGTCGGACCCACCCGGTAACCTCCGCGTATGCCTCGCCCCATCGCGCACAGCGCGTCCGTCCCCGCACCCGTCGACAAGGTGCACGCCGCGCTCGTTTCCGAGCAGTACTGGAAGGACCGCATCGCCGAAATCGGTGGCCCGGGCGCCCAGCTGGTGAGCGTCACCGCGATGAACGGCACCATCAGCGTCGTCATGACGCAGTCGATTCCGGAAGAAGAACTGCCCGCAGCGGTCACCGCGTTCAAGAAGGGCCCGCTCGTCATCGAGCGCACCGAGTCGTGGGGCCCGCTCGGCGGCGGACGCGCGGAAGGCAAGTTCGGTGCCACGGTCGACGGCGCGCCGGCCAACATCTCGGGCACCACGTTGCTCGAAGGGAACGACGTCTCGTCGACGATGTCGCTCTCCGGCACCACCGAGGTCAAGGTGCCGATCTTCGGCGGAAAAATCGAAGCCATGATCAGCGAGCAGGTTCTCGCCCTCATCGACAACGAGCACGACTTCACCGGCGAGTGGATCGCGAAGAACCTGTAGCCGACAGGCCCGTAGGCCAGACGTGACGGGGTAGGTACCCTGGCCGACTATGGCGCGCCGCATGAACTACTCAGCCCGGTTCACCTACTCCACGGAGCAGGTGTACGCCGCGCTGTCCAGCCGTGATCACTGGGACGCTCGCATCGAGGAGATGAAGAAGTACTCCCACAACGAGCTGATCAGCTTCGAAGTCTCCGATGCCGGCATCGACGTCGTGATGCATCACATCATTCCGCGCACCGAACTGCCCGACATCGCGCAGACGGTGATGAAGAAAGACATGGTCATCACCCGCAACGTGCACGTCGACGCCTACGCGGAAACCACAGCCGGGCACTACGACGCATCCATCCCCGCAGGCCCCGGCAGCCTCAAAGGCACCACCTCACTCTTCCCTACCGCGGCAGGCTCCACCCTGCGCACCTCCTCGGAAGCCAAGGTGTTCCTGCCGTTCATCGGCGGCAAACTCGAACAGCTCATGCTGGTCAACCTCATCGACCTCTGGCGCGGCGAGGGTGAAGTCACCGCACAATGGCTTGCCGACAACGCCTGAAGGAATAATCACCCGCGGCACCACCGGCATCAACCGCCTCCGCCGCAGTGACCGCTGGCTGACCCACAACCCGCTGGTCCGGCGGACGCTCACGAGCGCTTCGGATCCGCTGGTCGTCGACCTCGGCTACGGCGCCAGGCCGGACACCACGCTCGAGCTGGCTCGTCGGCTGCGTTCGGTTCGACCGGATCTCCGTGTCACCGGCCTCGAGATCGACCCTGCGCGCGTCGTAGAACCGTCCGAGAACGTCACTTTCGCGCGCGGCGGCTTCGAGCTCGCAGGCCTACGGCCCAATCTGGTCCGCGCGTTCAACGTGTTGCGGCAGTACCCCGAGGACGCCGTTGCGGGAGCCTGGGCGCGCATTCTGTCGGGTCTCGCGCCGGGCGGATTGCTGGTCGACGGTACGTGCGACGAACTCGGCCGGCGCTGCGCATGGGTGCTGCTCGACGCGTCGGGCCCGCTGTCGCTCACTCTGGCGTGGGATCCGTTCACGGTGCAGACGCCGTCCGACATCGCCGAGAGGCTCCCCAAAGCGCTGATTCACCGCAACGTTCCGGGCGAACCCGTTCACGCGTTGCTGCAGGCGGCCGACCGCGCCTGGTCGACGGCTGCCCCGCTGGCACCGTTCGGTCCGCGGGTCCGCTGGCGTGCTGCCCTGACGCAGCTGGTGCAGCTCGGCGTGTCGACGGACGTGCCGCGGCGACGGATGCGAGACAACGTGCTCACTGTGCCCTGGCAGACCGTCCGACCCAATCCGTGAGTCAGGTGCAGGACGCGAGAGCCAGTTCCACGCGTTCTGCGACGCGGTCCTGCCCGTGCGACGCCTCGCCGTACAGCGCTCCCGCGTCGACCCGACCGATGGCCACCGCGTCGCCCACCACCTCGTCGAGCGTGATCTGCGAGATGCCACCGGCCGCGAGGTCCAGCACGGTGCGCACCGGAGTGGTGATGCGGAAGGCGCCGGTCGACTCGAAGTCGTGCGGCGTTAGCTGCAGGCGATGGACGGCGAGCCTGGTGTCGGTCAGCTTCAGGTTGGTGAACGCCGATACGTGCACGAACTGTGGGTGCAGGTGCCCGAAGCCGTGCAATTCGGCGGCACTTTGATGAGAGATCACAGCGTCGCCGCCGAACCAGGCGCACCACATGGCGAACTGTTCGAGGTCGTTGTGCGGCCAGTCCGCGAGCCGACACAGATTGCGCTCGACCTTCACCCAGTCGCCGACGGCGATGTTGCCCTGCACTGCCGAGGCGTCGAAACCCAGGACGGCGGCCTGCTCGGTGGTGAAATAACCGTCCTGGCCTGACGCCAGGCGACGCAGTTCGACGGTGCTCGGCCGTGTCTCGCTCATGCGCACAGACTACGGGAGACTGTGTTGCACATCACAAAGATTGGGCCGGAAGTTCGGGATCCGCGGACGACTCGCCCGAAAACCGTCGAATTCACAGAGCTCTTTCAGAATCATCGGGAAGACTGCGGCGAATGACACGAAGCAAAGCCCCCATGATCGCGGTGCTCGTCGTACTGGTTCTCGTCGCCGCACTGCTCGGCGGAGAATTGTTCGTTCGGCAACAGATCAAGTCGTGCCTCGCAGGCCAGCTCGAGAGCGAAATCGGTAGCCAGGTCGACGTCGGCCTCGGCTGGAAGCCGATTCTCGTCTCACTCGTCGACAAGCAGGTGTCGTCGGTGACCCTCGACAGCTCCGACGCGCGCTTCGGTCCCGCGCAGGGCATGGTCGTTCACGCCGAGGTGGAAGACGTCGACCTCCAGCAGAACGCCGAGAGCAACGGAACAATCGGTAGCTCGAGCGCCGATATCGCGTGGTCCACCGACGGCATCGCAGCGACGCTGCAGTCTCAGGGAATCGGTGCGCTCGTGTCCGGAGTCACCTCCGACGCCTCCGCCGGCACCCTGTCGTTCGCCGTCGGCGGCCTGGCCGAACTGACGGTCAAGCCGACCGCCACCGGCGACCGCGTGAACGTGGAAACCGTCGACGCGTCCATCCTGGGGCTCGGCATCCCCACCGACCTCGTGGACAGCATCGTCGGTGTACTCACCGACAGCCTGCAGCAGTACCCGCTCGGCATGACCCCGACCGACCTGACCGTCACCGATTCCGGCATCGAACTCAATCTGCAGGGCGGCGCGTACTCCATTCCCGCGCAGCAGCAACAGCAGAACGTCGAAGCTCCGGAGGGCTGCGGACTGCTTGCCTGATTACTCCTGCCAGCAGGAAGTCAGTTATCGAGTCCCGCCAGAACCGCCCGGGTGCCCGACAATCCCAACCTGGTGGCACCGGCGTCGATCATCGCCAGGGCGGCGTCCGTGGTTCGGATGCCGCCGCTGGCCTTGACGCCCAGCCGTCCGCCGACCGTTTCGGCCATCAACGCCACGGCTTCGACGCTGGCACCGCCCGCCGGGTGAAAGCCGGTCGACGTCTTGACGAAGTTCGCACCGGCCTTCTCCGCGACGCGGCAGGTTTCGACGATCGCGTCGTTCGACAGCGCAGCGGATTCGATGATCACCTTGAGCACCGGTGTCGGCCCGATGGCCTCGCGCACGGTCAAGACGTCGGACAGGACGGCGTTGTAGTCGCCGGCGATCGCGGCGCCCACGTCGATGACCATGTCGATCTCGTCGGCACCCTGATCCACCGCGAGCCTGGCCTCGGCACCTTTGACGAGCGAGTGATGCTTGCCAGACGGGAAGCCGGCAACCGCGGCGACGACGAGCCCGTCGCCGCGGATCGGCAGCATCGACGGCGACACGCACACGGCGAGGACGCCGAGTTCGAGTCCTTCCGCGATGAGCGCAGTGACGTTCTCCGGCGTGGCTTCGGGCTTGAGCAGGGTGTGGTCGACCATTCGGGCAAGAGCGCCGCGTGTGAGAGACATGAACCCAGCCAACCACAGCCCGGTGACGTCTGGGCCGGCAGCGAAGTGGCGAGTTGACCACTGCCCGCGGCATCGACTCGGTGGACGCGACGAGACTGGTCGCAACCGGGGTCCGGGCGGCCTGAGACAATCTTCCCCATGAGTTCTGCTGGTGTCGCCGACGACCGTCGCTACGTTCTGTCCCTCGGGTGCCCCGACCGCACGGGCATCGTCGCCAAGATTTCGACGTTCCTCGCCGAGGTGGGCGGCTGGATCGTCGAGGCCGCCTACCACGCCGACCCGGACACGGGTTGGTTCTTCACTCGGCAGGCGGTCCGCGCATCGTCCGTCGGGATGAGCATCGAAGAACTCCGGGCGATGTTCGAGCCCATCGCCGCCGAGATCGGCCCGGAAACCGAATGGACACTGCACGATTCGGGCGAACGCAAGCGCGTGGTCATCCTCGTCAGCAAAGAGGCGCACTGCCTGCACGATCTGCTGGGCCGCGCGGCGGGCGGTGAACTCCCCGCCGAAATATCTGCCGTCATCGGCAATCACAAGTCGCTCGAACCCGTCGCCGCAGCCCACGGCATCACGTTCCACCACGTCGAGTTCGCGAAAAATCCGGCCGAGCGTGGGCCCGCGTTCGACGAGGTCAAGTCACTCGTCGACTCATACGATCCGCACGCGGTGGTGCTGGCACGATTCATGCAGGTGCTCCCGGAAGCGCTGTGCGAGCACTGGTCCGGTCGGGCACTGAACATCCACCACAGCTTCCTGCCCTCGTTCGTCGGCGCGCGGCCGTACCACCAGGCATTCGCTCGCGGCGTCAAGCTGATCGGCGCCACCTGCCACTACGTGACGGCCGAACTCGACGCGGGCCCCATCGTCGAACAGGACGTCATCCGCGTCGACCACGCCGACGAGGTGGCCGACATGGTGCGGCAGGGCCGCGACATCGAGAAGCTCGTTCTTTCCCGGGGCCTTCGCTGGCACCTCGAAGACCGCGTGCTGGTGCACGGCAAGAAGACCGTCGTCTTCAGCTGAGCTCCTCCGGATTCACTCCACGCCGAGGTTGCGCAGCCGCGCGACCTCGGTGTTGAACTCGTCGATCGCCTCGACCGAGCTCATGTGACCGATACCGGGCAACTCGATGAGCCTACTGAGGTGGTCGTGCGCCTCGAGGGCCTGCGCGAGCTTGCGGGCGTGTACGGGCGGGGTCAACCTGTCGGCCGTCCCGACGAGCACCGAGGTGGGCACGCTCATGTTCTCGAGCGCTTCGTGAATGTCGAGGTCGGTGAGCGCCGAGCCCCAGATGCCGCGGGTGTGCGGCTTGCACTCGAGAACGATCTTCTCGCAGAACGCCACCTCGGCCTGCGTCGAGCCTGGTGCCATCGACACATACTTGATGGCCTGACGCGTCACCGGCGACGGCCGAAGCGGAACGGCGGATCCGAGCACCGCGCGGCCCAGAGGCAGCGGTAGGCGAGGAAAGCGCCCGGGCAGCGGGATGACGGTGGTCTCGCGGACGAGACTGTCCGTGGCTGTGCTCGCCAGCAGCACGGCGCAGACGAGCCGGTCCACCTGGACCGGATAGCGGCCGGCCCACGCCATGATCGACATGCCGCCCATGCTGTGGCCGACGAGCACCGCCTTGTTGTTCTCGTCGACGGTGGCGGCGAGCACGTCGGCCAGGTCGTCAGCCAGCACGTCGGGGCCGAGCGGGCGGGTACCGACGTCGCTGCGTCCATGACCGCGCTGGTCGTAGACGATGACGGAGTAGTTCTCGGCGAACGCGTTGATCTGCGGGATCCAGTAGTCGGCCGAGCACGTCCAACCGTGACTGAACACGATGGGCGGCGCCGCGGGATCACCGTAGACACGGACGTGGAGTTCGGCGCCGTCGTCGGTGACGACCGGGACGATGCGCGGGTCCGAGGTGGGGGTGCGTAGCAACGCGTCCGGCTGAGCATCGGTGGTGCGGACGAACGAGCGCGTTCTCCGGCGTCGAAGCAGGACTCCGATACCCGCTGCGACCGCGAGCCCCCCGATGCCCAGGGCTGCACCCTCGACCGTTCTCCGTGTGACCACGTCTGTTGCCTCCCAGCCTTGGAAACAGCCGAAAAATCAACTCGCCTGGTCGTCTACCGGGCTGCGTTCTCCGTGCTGCTGATGGACCTTCTGCTGCAGGATCTCTTCCATGGTCAACGTGATCCGTTGGTCCATTGCATCCCGGAACAGTGCCCCCACCACTCGATGTGTCAAAGGACGCAGTCTGTTGACCAGGTCCGCTATCTCCCCGACCGTGCGTGCGTCGGTCTCGAAAGGATCTTTGTCTTCGCGCAGGAACTTGTCTGTGATCAACGCAACAAAACGGCGTGCAACATCGTCGAGATCGCGTTGCACGGCCTCTGTCTGATCGAGCGTGTCCGCGAGCGGGATTCCCGCCTCGGCCAAGATGCGGGCCGCGTCGAGTAGAACCGGATTGTCGACGCGGTACTCGTCGCCCTCCTTGGCGGTGACGCCGAGTGTCACCCCGCGCTCGAGGTCCGTCTCGGACACGTCGGCGCCGAAGATCTCGCGCATCTCGTCGACGCTCAGCCGCCTGGTTTCTCGGATCTTCCGGGAATGGTCGTGTATGTCCTCGGCGGTCAGCACATCTTCCACACGCAGCCCGGATTGGGCAGCGGTGAGCAGTTCGCTGATGGTGGCGAAGGTGTAGCCGCGGTCCAACATCCGGGAAATGAGCGAAAGCCGAGCCAGGTGCGCATCGTCGTACCAGCCAGTACGTCCCTCCTTACGCGGGGGAGGCAGCAGGCCGCGGTCCTGGTAGACGCGCACATTGCGCACGCTGACCCCTGCACGACGCGCGAGATCGTCGACGCGGTATTCGGTCATCCCTGCGTGGTGGGCTCGGCCGACCTACCGGGAAGAGCCGCTGTCACCAGCGCGGGCCGCGCTGAATGCCGTCGACCTTGGGCCTGACGTCGACGAGATAGACACACACCGCGACGATGGCGATGATGCCGAGGAAGTTGATGCCGAACACGAAGATGACCAGCAGCGAAACCACGAGGATGCCGAGCCATACCGGCTTGGTCAGCTTGTCCACGGCCGGGAAGGCGTCGGAACGCTGACGAAGGGCATGGAAGACGGCGTAGGCCGCGCCGCCCAGAGCAAGGATCTGCAGGGCGAACAAAATCAGCGAGGTAAGGCTGTTCACGACGGGCACGCGCCCATACTACGCAAATCGGCCCCCGCACCGCGTGGTGCAGGGGCCGATCGTCGCGAGAGGGTGGAACCGGAATCAGCTTCAGGCCTTCTTGGCCGGAGCCTTCTTGGCCGGCGCTGCCGCAGGCGTTGTCTTCTTGGCTGCGGCGGCGGGGGTAGCCGGGGTGGCCTTCTTGGCCGGTGCCGGCGCGGCCTTCTTCGGCTCGTCCTTGTGCAGCGGTGCGTCGACGTTGCCGCGGGTCTTCGACTCGACCTTGCCGGCCTGGCCGCTCACCTTGTCGGACGCGTCGACGGCGGCTTCCTTCGTCTTATCGCCCGCCTCGTCGATCTCGTCGGCGAGTTCTTCGGCCTTCTCGCTCAGATCTTCGGCGGAGTCGCGCACCTTCTCGGATGCGACGCCTGCCAGAGCCGCAGCGCGCTCACCGACGGCGCGAGTCTGCGAAGCAACCGTGCCGAGTGCCTGTTCGGTCAGGTCGACGACGTCGTTGGCTGCGCCCGTCGCGCGGTCGATGCCCTCTTCGACGGCCGGGGTACGGCGGATGCGCTCGACGGTCTCTTCGCCGCGCTCGGCGAGCGAGGTGTACAGATCGGATGCGACCTTGAGGTACGCCTCGGCGACCTTGCGAAGCTCGTCCGGGGTGAAGCGCTCGCGGAGATCGGCGATCTCGTCGGGCAGCTCGGCCGGCAGGTTGGTCAGACGCTCACGCAGCGACTCGACGCCCTCGGTGACGTCCTCGGACAGGTCGGCGATGCGGGCGCGGGCGGTATCGACACGCTCGGTGACCTCGCTGGTGCGGGTCTCGGCGCGCGAACGTACCTGAGCGACGACGTCGGCAACTGCCTGGACCACCGCATCACCCGCGCCGACTGCGGCATAGATGGGGGTACGGACGTTGTCGAAGTTCTTGGGATCGGTCATGAAAGGACTCCTATGGCTTGTTCACGGTTCGGTGTTCACATCTGGTTCGCTCGACTCCAGCGGCAGCGCCGACTGAATGTCGCTCGTCTTCTGCGCTTGCTCGTTCTCGCGACGGAACGAGTCGTAGATCTCCATCAGCACATGCTTCTGTCGATCCGTGATCTCGGTGTCGCCGAGCAGCGCATCTCGAACTGGACCATGGGGACGCTCTTCCAAGAACCCGGCCCGTACGTACAACGCTTCCGATGACACCCGCAGACCCTTGGCGATCTGCGTGAGCACCTCGGCGGACGGTTTGCGAAGCCCGCGCTCGATCTGACTGAGATACGGATTGCTCACCCCCGCCCTCGTGGCGAGTTGCCGCATCGAAACTTGAGCGGCTTCACGCTGACTGCGGATGTAGCTTCCGATGTCCGACGCCGCAGTGGTGACGACGCTCGCGACGAGATCACTCGCCTCGGCGACGACCTCGGTTGCTTCGGACACCTTGCCGACTATGCCCGGACTGTCGTTCTGGTCATGGTCGTTACGGTTCATGTTCACCACTCGATCCGCTGGTCGAAACTTGTGGTTCCGCGTGCCGGACCGAGATTACCCAAGGGTGCTAACTATTGCAAGCACTCTGCTAGCGCGCTCGGGATGCGCTCCGCGCCCGTGTCTGAAAAGTGCTGTTCGAACAGCATTAAAGGCACACGGCGGCGCAGCCGCCTTTGCCGCCTACCCGAACAACAGATGCGAAAGCGAGTAGATCGCCAATCCGGCGAGCGATCCGACGACGGTTCCGTTGATGCGGATGAACTGCAGGTCCCGTCCCACTTGGAGCTCGATCTTGTTGCTCGCCTCTTCTGCATCCCACCGGGCGACGGTGTCGGTGATGATCGTGGTGATCTCGTCGGCGTAGTTGGCTGCGACGTACCGCGCCCCGCCGAGCAACCAGCCGTCCACCTTCGCGCGCAGCTCGTCGTCGTCGCGGATACGCGCACCCCAGTTGGCGACGTTCTCGCTCACCTTGACGCGCAGCGTGCTGGACGGGTCGTCGACGGATTCGGTGATCAGACGCTTGGCGACCTTCCAGGTTGCGGCCGCGAGCCCGGTGATCTCCTCGCGGCCCATGATCTGCGCCTTCAGCGATTCGGCCTTGTCGATGGTGGCGGGGTCGTGCTGCAGATCGTGCGCGTAGTCGACGAGGAACTTGTTGGCCGCGAGTCGCAGATCGTGCTGCGGATTCGAGCGAACCTTCCACGTGAACTCGACGAGTTCCTTGTAGATCTTCTCGCCGAGCAGGGCGTCGACGAACTTCGGCGACCAGGTGGGAGAGTCACGGGTGACGACCCGTTCGATCGTCTCCTGGCTGCTCAGCGCCCACTGGTGAGCTCGTTCGGCGAGCATGTCGATCAACGGCAGCTGCCGGTTCTCCTTGATCAGCTCGTCGAGCACACGGCCGATCGGCGGTCCCCACTGCGGATCGGCGAGCCTGCGCACGATCGTGTTGTCGATGACCTGCGTGATGTCCTCGTCGTTGAGCACTTCCACGACGCCGTGCATCACCGTCGCGGATTCGGCGGCTACGCGTTCGGCGTTGTCCTTCTGCGCGAGCCACGTTCCGAGTCGCAGCGGAATCTGCGCCGACCGAACCTTGTCGGACACCACATCCGGCGCCAGAAAGTTGCTTCCGACGAACGACCCGAGCGACGAGCCGAGCTGATCCTTCTTCTTACGGATGATCGCCGTATGCGGGATCGGAATGCCCAGTGGGTGCTTGAACAGCGCGGTGACCGCGAACCAGTCG
The DNA here is from genome assembly GCF_049591685.1 of Rhodococcus sp. (in: high G+C Gram-positive bacteria). GTDB lineage: Bacteria > Actinomycetota > Actinomycetes > Mycobacteriales > Mycobacteriaceae > Rhodococcoides. Next base: position 13,607 of record NZ_JBAWFH010000494.1, read on the forward strand.
GCGAGCGCGCCGACCATGCCGGCCTCGGACGCAGCCCGCACGTAGCCGACCCACTCCCCCGCACCCCTCGACTCCTGCCACCGGCACACGAGATAGACCACCGTGGCGAAGGCCAAGAAGCCCGTCGCGACGAGCTTCATCTTGCGAAGATCACGGCGTTTGGTGGCATCGTCGAAATTCATCAGCTGCACGATCGCCATTGTGCCTGTGTTCGCGAGTCACATGCGTCGGGCCGACGGGTGTCAGACGCGGCCCACACCTCCGGCAGCGTCGACGCCTAAGCTGAAGCCCGCAGGGACGACGAGATGGATACGGCGGACACACGTGGCGAAAAATGCAACATCAGCGGATTCTTCCGAGCCTGAAACGGCCGAATCCGGCTCCGATTCGAAGGCCGCCACAAACGGTGCGAAGGCGGAGAAAGTCGACAAACCGGACGGACGCAAACGTCGGTGGCGCGAACACAAGATCGCTCGTCGCGAAGAACTCGTCGACGGCACCCTCGCTGCCATTCGCCTGCGTGGGCGTGAAATCGGCATGGACGAGATCGCGTCGGAGATCGGAATCTCGAAGACCGTTCTGTACCGGTACTTCACCGACAAGAACGATCTGACGACGGCGACGATGACCCGGTACGTCGAGACGACGCTCGCGCCGCGGATCTATCTCGCCATCTCGGAGCAACTGGGCGAGTACGAGCTCACCCGCGCGGTCATCGCCGCGTATGTGGAGACGGTTGCTACCGATCCCGAGGTCTACCTCTACGTCATGGCCAACAACGCCGGCAGCAACCGCGACGTCGTCGCCGAGTCCGAGCGCATGATCGCCGAACTGCTGGCGACCGTGCTCGGGGAGCGCCTGCGCCAGCGCGAAATGGATTCCGGCGGTTCGGTTCCGTGGGCGTTCGCGGTGGTGGGCGCTGTGCAGTTGGCGACGCACTGGTGGATTTCCAACAAGTCGATGTCTGCCGAAGACCTCATCGACTACCTGGTGATGATGACGTGGGGCGGCATCCACGGCGTGGCGATGGCGGACGGGTCACCGGCCAAGTTCAAGTCTCAGCCGCATCCCCTGGTGGACGACGAAGCCTAGGGCCTAACGCTCGTCTTCGGGATCGATGGGCACTTCGAGGTGCTGCTCCACCACATCGGCCGGATCGGCCTCGGTCGGGATGGACGCAGGGATGTCCGACGGCTCTTGCCGCGCCTCGTCGATGCGATCTTCGTCCGGCGTTTCGGTGGTGGGTTCGATGTAGTCGGCCATGTGAACGACACTACCCACGGCCGCAACTTCGAACACGGGGTCGCAGTTTGAGAGTGTCGGTCGGCGGTCACCCTCGAAACATGACCAATTCACTCGAAGGACTCCGCGTCGCCATCCTCGCAACCGACGGGGTCGAGGAGGTCGAACTCGTCCAGCCGCGCGACGCCGTGCAGTCGGCGGGTGCGACCACCACTCTGGTGTCGCTCACCCACGGCGACATCCAAGCGATGAACCACGATGTCGAAGCAGGCAATACGTTCGCCGTCGACAGTGTCGTTGCGGACGCATCGGTCGACGACTTCGATGCGTTGATCCTGCCCGGCGGAACCACCAACCCGGACAAGCTCCGAACCGACTCGGACGCAGTCGAATTCGTGCGTCGCTTCGCTGAGGTCGGCAAGCCTATCGGCGTCATCTGCCACGGTCCGTGGACGCTTGTCGAGGCGGACGTCGTACGTGGCCGCACACTTACGTCGTATCCGAGTGTGCGGACGGATATTCGCAACGCGGGCGGAACCGTGGTCGATCAGGAGGTCGTCGTGGACGGCAACTTCGTGTCGAGCCGCAATCCGGACGACCTTCCCGCGTTCTGCGACACCATCGTCGAGCAGTTCTCGAAAGCAGGCCAGGTAGGTTAGCGTTGCCTATGCGCAACTTTCGATTGTCGACCCTGACCCCCGCGGTCGTTGCGGTCGCAGCCCTGACTTTGACCGCCTGCGGGGGTTCGGACTCCTCGTCGGACGCCGACTCGGACACCGGCGGCACGGGGTCGACGGTCTCCACCATGTTCGGCGACGTCACCGTTCCGGAAGACCCACAGCGCGTCGTCGCTCTGGGCTGGTCGGACGCCGAAACCGCGCTCGCGCTCGGCGTGGAACCCATCGGGGCCAGCGACTGGCTCGCGGTGGGCGGTGACGGCCTGGGACCGTGGGTCGAGGAGTCTTACGAGACAGCACCGACGATCCTCGGCACCTACGACGTCGACGTCGAATCGGTCGCGGCCCTTGCTCCAGATCTGATCCTCTGGACTCGCAGCACCAACGATCAGGCCACGTACGACCAGCTGTCCGAGATCGCACCCGTCGTGGGAGCGCCCGTCGGCACCGACATCGCCTACGGCACCACGTGGGACGGACAGACCGAACTCGTCGCCCAGGCACTCGGCAAGGAAGAGGAAGGTCAGCGGCTGATCGACGAGACAGAAGCCGCATTCGACGCAGCGGTGCAGGAACACCCCGAGTTCGCCGACAAAGCCGTCGCCGTGGGCACCCTCTACAGCGGCCAGCTCGGCGCCTACGTCGACGGTGACGTACGCGTCGAGTTCATGAAGAAGCTCGGATTCGTCAATTCGCCGACCATTCAGAGCCAGGCCGAGGCGGGAACGTTCGCCATCGATCTGTCGACGGAGAACGTCGCCCAGCTCGACGCCGACCTCACGGTCATGTTCCCGATCGGCGGCACCGCCGACGTCATCACCAACGACCCGTCCATTCAGGGTCTGCCCGTGGCGCGCGACGGCCGCCTCGTCGTCCTCGACGACCAGCAGCTCAGCAACGCGTTCTCGAGCGCGTCGGCGGCCGGGACGCAGTACGCACTCGACAACGCGGTTCCGTTGTTCGCAGCACCGCTGCAGGGCTGATTGGCGGCCGGGTACGGCGTCGTGGTCTGATCCCACGGTGCCCGATATACGCCGTACCCGGCTTGCCGTAGCCGCGTGCGGTGCGCTTCTCCTGGGTTGCAGTACCGCTCCCACCGAGCCAGTGGGCACGACCGGCGGATATTCGACGGATCTCCCGGCCGCCGACGCGCAGACGCTGGCGGCCAGGGGCACGGTCGTGTCGAGCACCACGAACACCGGGTTCGACGCAGCAGATTTTCCGGCCGGAGCCACCGCGGCAACCTTCGTCTACAACTCCGTCTCAGGCGTCACCGGCGCAGGCATCGAAGTCACCGGTGCGCTCTTCGTACCGACCGGACCCGCCCCGGCAGGGGGCCGCCCCGTCGTCGCCTACGCGCATGGAACCGTCGGCATCGCGCCGGGATGCGCACCAACCGAAACTCCGCAGCTGTCGGGCGATGCAGGTAAAGTCGCGTACTTTATCGGGCTCGGCTACGCGGTCGTCTACACGGACTACCTGGGGCTGAGCGGCGAGGTGACCGCCCCTGCGCACCCGTACCTCGAACCACGCACCGCGGCCTTCGACGTCATCGACTCGGTGCGTGCGGCCCGCAATCTGGACCCCACGTTGTCTACCGAGTGGGTCGCCGTCGGAACCTCACAGGGCGGCCAAGCCGCCTGGGCTGCAAGCGAATTCGACGGGATCTACGGCGACGGACTCGACCTCGTCGGTGCCGCCGCACTCGCACCGGCGCTCGACGTGTCCCCCATCGTCGCCGACGCCCAGACGTCGTCGATATCGGGTGGTCAGCGCTCGCTCTACCCCCTCATCGTCCAGGGGCTCGCCGCTGTCGACCCGGCGATCGTCCCCTCCGACCACCTCCACGGCACGCTCGGCGACAACGCCGAAGCGCTGGCCGCGTGCGACCCCGCGAGCGCAATGGCACGATCGCTCGCCGACGCCGACGTACAACTCGGCGACACCACCGCCGAGTCCACCGAGGCCGCCGACCGCCTCAGGAAGCGCCTGCAGGACTACTCGCTGCCCAAGGCCGCGTCAGCGGCACCCATCCTCGCCGTCTACGGCGGAGCCGACGACATCGTGCGACCCGAGTGGACCGAAACCGCGCTCGCCCGCGCCTGCGGCTACGGCGACACCCTGCTGGCCGTGCGCCTCGAAGGCCAGGGGCACTCCGTCGATGCCGGCGCGCTCCTCGAAACCTGGATCGCCGACCGCTTCACCGGACTCCCCGCGCCCAGCAACTGCTAGAACTGCCGAGCGCCGGTCACATCGCCCCGCCGGGCTGGTCACATTCTCCCCGCCGGGCTGGTCACATTCTCCCCGGAGGGCTTGTCACATTCTCCCCGGAGGGCTTGTCACATTCTTCCTGGCGGAAATCCACCTTCGGCGATCGGGCCCCAGGACTCGATCGTGATGCGTATCAACGACTTTCCCTGCTTGCGCATCGCTTCGCGGTACTCGTCCCAATTCGAGTGTTCACCGGCGATGCTGCGGAAGTATTCGACGAGGGGTTCGACGGACTCGGGCAGGTCGACGATTTCTGCGGTGCCGTCGATCTGGACGTAGGCGTCGTTCCACTCGTCCGAATGCACGCACACCGTCACTGCCGTATTGCGCCTGATGTTGGATACTTTTGCGCGCTCGGGGTACGACGCAATGACGATACGCCCTTCGGAGTCGATCCCGGACGTCACCGGCGAGACCTGCAGTCCGCCGTCACGCTTGTGCGTGATGAGCGTCGAATGATGGCGGGGCCGGATGAATTCGAGCAGTTCCGAGCGTTCGACCGACTGTGCTGTTGCGAGTTTCGGGGCCATGCAATCCAGGCTAGTGGCAACTTCTGCGGCCGGGTGTGCAGCTAGGGTCGGCGCATGGCCAAGCATTCCAAGAAGAGCGAAAACCTGTGGTCGACGCCTGCGGCACAGATCTTGCGTGCCACCGCCGCCACGAAGGTGAACGACATCGACTTCGACCTCACACCAGGTTTCGAAGGAACCAAGTCGGACGGCCAGGGGCTGCTGGCCGAACGCGGAGAAGTGTTGTCGGCCCTGCAAGAAAAGCTCTACGCCAACGGCCGCTCGGGTGATCTACGGTCGATCCTGCTGGTCCTGCAGGGCATGGACACCGCGGGCAAGGGCGGCATGGTCCGGCACGTCATCGGCGTGGTCGACCCGCAGGGCGTCGATCTCGCGTCGTTCGGTGTGCCGACCCCCGAGGAGCGTCAGCACCACTACCTGTGGCGGATCCGCAACGAGCTCCCGCGAGGTGGTCGCATCGGCGTCTTCGACCGGTCCCACTACGAGGACGTGTTGGTCGTCGCCGTGCACGACCTGGTTCCGCGTGAGGTGTGGGAACCGCGCTTCGACGAGATCAACGCCTTCGAGAAGGAGTTGGCCGAGTCCGGCACGCTGATCGTCAAGGTCGCCCTGTTCGTCTCTCCCGAGGAGCAGCGCAGGCGACTTCAGGAGCGGCTCGACCGGCCGGACAAGCATTGGAAGTACAACCCCGGCGACGTCACCGAGCGCGCGTTCCTACCGCAATACCGAACGGCCTATCAGCGCGTCATCGACCGCACCAACACCGACCACGCACCCTGGTACGTCATTCAAGCCGACAAGAAGTGGTACAGCAGGCTCGCGGTCACCGAACTGCTCATCGACGCGCTCGAGCGGCTCGACCTCGACTGGCCCAAGGCAGATTTCGACGTCGAGGTGGAGAAAAAGCGCTTGGCCGACAGCTGAGAACGGGAGACATCTACGACACGGCGCCTGGCGGGTGTTGGTTGCGGTGATGCTGATCGCCCGCGACTGCCCCGACCAGACCCATGGCAGTGGCCACGGCGACGACGCAGAAGCACCCGGCGATGACGGCCAGAGCGGCGTTACCGAAGGCGGCGGCAGCGAGGAAAACTCCCAGCAGCACGACGCCCAGAACGAACAGCCCGTAGCGGGTCAAATTTGGGTGAGAAGTCGTTTTCATTGGGGAGTCCTTCCTCGCGGAAAACAGGTCTTGCGCAAAGCATCGTCCCGACCCGATCTCGACGTTACGCCCGTTACGGCCACGC
>NZ_JBAWFH010000495.1:0-2792 GCF_049591685.1 Rhodococcus sp. (in: high G+C Gram-positive bacteria)
GAGAAAGTGCCGACAATAATTCCGACGAACTGGATGAGTGCGAGGTCCTTCAAGGTGCCCACACCCAGCAACCATACGGCTACGACCATCAGCGCGAGGACGGGCAAGACGCCGATGACGGTGGTGTTGATCGATCTCATCAGAGTCTGATTCACCGCCAGGTTCGCTTGCTCCGCGTATGTTCTGCGGTGAAGATTCAAGACCCCGCGGGTATTTTCCTCGACCTTGTCGAACACGATTACCGAGTCGTAGAGCGAGAATCCGAGGATGGTCAGCAGCCCGATCACAGTCGCGGGAGTGACTTCGAAGCCAACGAGCGAATAGATCCCGGCGGTCACGACGAGGTCGAATCCCAAAGCGGCCATGGCCGCGAGCGCCATGTCTCGTTCGTAGCGAACGGCGATGTAGATGCTCACGATGACGAGGAAGACGACCAGCGCGATCAACGCCTTTTGAGTGATCTGACCACCCCAGGTTTCGCTAACATCCGAGAAGCTGATCGCGTTCGGTGTAGCGGCGCCGGAGCTGTCTACCGGCTGGAAGGCGTCGAACAGAGCCACCCGTACCTCATCGACCTGCCCCGGGTCGAGTGCTTCGGAACGAACCTGAACGTTGGCGGCAGCTCCCGAGCCGACCGTTTGCACTGCTTCCGGTGCAAAGCCGAGCGTGTCGGTGAACACCGTTTCGACCTGTGCCGAGGTCACGCCATCCGCCGCGGGTACCTGAATCCGCGTTCCGCCCTCGAAATCGATACCGAGGGTGAAACCACGGAAAGCCATGCTGAGCAGGCACACCAACACGATGACCGCGCTGAGGATGTAGTAGAAACGGCGACGTCCAACCACATCGAATGCACCGGTTCCGGTGTACAGGCGACCGAGGAAACTACGTTGCGGCTGCGCGCTCTGGTCGACGCCCGCGTCCTCGAGAAGCGTCCCGTCCCGCTCGGTGCGCGCAGACGACTGTGGTGATTCGCTCATGTCAGACTCCCTTCGCCGGCGCATCGACTGCAGCCTTGCTTGCCATCGTGCGCGCCGCTGCGCGTCTACGTTCCTGCGCGATTTCTGCGACTGCACCGAGACCGTTGACACTCGGCTTCGACCAGAACTTCGACTTCGACGCCAGGTAGACCAGCGGCCACGTCACGAGGAAGACAACGACGACGTCCAGAATAGTGGTGAGGCCGAGCGTGAAGGCGAAGCCCTGAACCTGACCGACAGCCAGCGCGTAGAGCACGGCCGCGGCGATGAAGCTCACCGCGTTGCCCGACATGATCGTCTTGCGAGCGCGGGTCCAGCCACGCGGAACCGCCGACCTGAAGCTGCGGCCCTCGCGGATCTCGTCCTTGATGCGTTCGAAGAACACCACGAAGGAGTCGGCGGTCATGCCGATACCGATGATCAGACCCGCGATGCCGGCGAGGTCGAGCGTGAAGCTGATCCACCTGCCGAGCAACACCAAAATGCCGTACACCATGGCCCCGGCGAGAATGAGCGACAACGCCGTGAGGAACCCGAGCGCGCGGTAATACACCAGGCAGTACACGAGGACCAGCGCAAGACCGATCGCACCGGCGAGCAAGCCGGCTTCGAGTGAAGCGAGCCCCAGCGTCGCGGAAACCGTCTCGGCTTCGGAGGACGAGAAAGACAACGGAAGCGAGCCGTACTTGAGCGTGTTGGCGAGCTCGGTTGCTCCCTGGGCAGAGAACTGACCGGTGATCGACGTAGCGCTACCGGCGGGCGTTGCCCCCTGAATCTGCGGAGCGCTCACGACCTTCGAATCGAGCGTGAACGCAGCCTGCTTGCCGATGTTCGCGCCCGTGAACTGCGCCCAGGTGTTACTGCCTTCGGAGTCGAACGTGAGGCTGACCTCGTGGCGCGACTGCTGCGTGTTGAACCCCGACGTCGCGTCGTCGATCTGCTGCCCGTCGATGATGCTGGGTGCGAGCAGATACACCGCGGCGCCGTCGGTGGAACACGCTACGAGAGGAAGCGCCGGGTCGTCGTTACCCTGCAGCGGATCCGGTGCGTTGCAATCGATCGTGGCCAGCGCTGCCTGCTGGACCTGCGGATCTTCGCTCTGCCGCAGCGCTTTCGCGTCGGCGATCTGCGCGGCCGTTCGTTCGGCTTCCGTGGCGGTCCCGTCGTCTGCCGGTTCCTCTGCCGCGGGAGTACCTGCCGCGGGCGGGTCAGCCGGGGCCGGTTCGACCGCGCTGGGATCCTGCGCCGGGAACGGACGGCCCTGCGGCGCCGCGTCACCGGCGGGTACCGGAGTCTCGGCAACCGGTTCTCCCGCGGCGGGTACCGGCGTCTCGGCAACCGGTTCTCCCGCGGCGGGTGCGGGAGTCTCGGCAGGCGCCTGGCCTGCCACAGGCTGCGTCGCCTGAATCACGGGACGAATGAACAACCGTGCCGTCTGCCCGAGCGTGCGGGCCTGCGAGCTGTCGTCACCGGGAACGGTGATCACGAGGTTGTCGCCGTCGACGACGACCTCGGAACCCGCGACGCCGAGACCGTCGACACGCGTGGTGATGATCTGCTGCGCCTGCTTCAGGCTCTCCTGGCTCGGTGCGCTGCCGTCAGGTGTACGTGCCGTCAGTGTGACACGGGTGCCACCCTCGAGATCGATGCCCAGTTTCGGCTGTGGCGACTTGTCGCCGGTGAGGAAGACCAGTGCGTAAACAACGGCCAACAAGACGCCGAAGACGGCTAGGTAGCGGGATGGATGCACCGATCCGCTTGAAGGTGCCACGGTGTGTGTTTCTCCTCTGAGCAATTGATGTAGATGCAAGA
>NZ_JBAWFH010000496.1:0-7995 GCF_049591685.1 Rhodococcus sp. (in: high G+C Gram-positive bacteria)
CCGGTACGCCTGCATACTTCGCCCCCGAGGTCGCCCGGGGTCAAGATCCCACCGAGGCGAGCGACGTCTTCTCCCTGGGCGCGACGCTCTACACCGCGATCGAGGGCAGGCCTCCGTTCGACATCGACCAGGATTCCATCGCACTGCTGCACCGAGTCGCACGGGGGCAGATCATCGAACCCACCCGCACGGGTGATCTGACGCAGGCGCTGCTGCACATGCTCGAACCGGATCCCGCCCGACGGCCGACGATGGCTCAGGCCCGTGACGAGATCATCACGACCGCAATCAGCAGCCGCAGCAGCATCGTTCACCTGCGGGGCGCTCCCCTCACCTCGTCCGACGGCACCGTCCCCGCGTGGGCGCATCGATCGACTCCGGTGGCCGAGGCGCGTAGACCGTCCAGAGAGTTCGACAGCACCATCGCAGGCTTGCCCGCGGTGCGGTCGGGAGGCCCGGCCGAGGATCACACCCCGAAACCTTATGCGCCACCGCCGTTCGATCCACCGAAGAAGAAGAGCCCGCTCGACTCGGTTCTCGACCGCATCGACGACGTGGTCGCCGACAGGATCGACGTCTCCCCCGCGGTCGTTCTCGCGGTGATCGTTGCAGTCGTCGTTCTACTTCTGATCGTCCTGATCGCCGTTCTCTGACGAAATTTCAGTCGATCCGTCGATTGTGCGCCCACCGCGTGAGTGCATTGCGGTTGGACTGCTGCGTCTTTCGCAGCACGTTCGATGCGTGGGTCTCGACGGTCTTGACCGAGATGAACAGATCCTCGGCAATCTCCCGATAGGTGTAGCCGCGCGCGAGGAGGCGAAGAACTTCGAGTTCGCGGGGGGTAAGTGAATCCAACTCCGGATCGAGCGGAGGTTCGGGGGCCGCGGACTTCCCGGTGAAGGAGTCCAGCACGAAGCCGGCAAGGCGAGGAGAGAACACGGCGTCGCCGCCCGCCACCCGTCGAACACCGTCGGCCAGTTCGGATCCGGAAATGGTCTTGGTGACGTACCCGCGCGCACCCGCCCTGATGACGGCGATGACGTCCTCGGCGGCGTCGGACACCGACAACGCCAAGAACACCGGTCCCGAGGAGATGCGCCCGAGAACCGCGACGCCGCCGCCGTCGGGCATGTGCACGTCGAGCAGCACCACATCAGGTTTCGTGGCCTCGATTCCGGCCACCGCGTCGGCGACGCCGCCCGCTTCACCGACCACCTCGATGTCGGGTTCGCGTCCGAGTTCGGCGCGAACACCGGAGCGGAAAACTGCATGATCATCGACGAGAAAGACACGGAAGGTGTCGGTCACCTGGGCTGCTCCTGCGGTATCGGCTGTTCGCTCTTCGACTGCTCGGCATTCGAGTGTCCCGCATTCGGCTGCTCCGTGCTGGGATGCCGCGTCGCGTGCGCGTCGTCCGCCGCACCGATACGGGGCATCAGTATCTGCACCTCGGTTCCCTTGCCCACCTGCGAACGCACCGACACCTCCCCGCCGCGGCGCTCGACCCTGCCACGAATGGACTTGGCAAGGCCCTGCCGATCGATCGGCACCAGCGCTTCGTCGAACCCGGTGCCACGATCGCGGACGAACACCGTCACCTTGTCCGGCTCGGTTTCGGCGAACAAATCGATGTGTGTCTCACCCGAATGCTTGGCGGCGTTGACGAGCGCTTCCCGCGTCGCGCCGAGCAGAGCGGTGAAACGTTCACGCGGCAAACCTGATTCGGCGTCGTCGGCACTCAATTGCACGTCGCCGACGGTGATCGGTCGCACTGTGACACCGTGCTGATCCTCGACCTCACCACAGATCGTCTTCAACGCCTCCGCGAGCGACGAGTGAGCGGTGTCGCCACCCTCGAACAGCCACTTACGCAGTTCCCGTTCCTGGCCGCGCGCCAACCGCATCACATCCTGCGGCTGATCGGATTGCTTCTGGATGAGCGCGAGCGTCTGCAGCACCGAATCGTGGAGGTGCGACGCGATCTCCTCGCGCTCGTCGTTGCGGATACGCGCAGACCGCTCGGCGTTGAGGGTGCGCCACATTCGCAACCACACGGGGACGGTGAGCAACGCTGCACCGACGAGAGTGACGATGACGGCCAACAGGGACGACCGAAGCGCCGCGATGTCGACGCGTGCCAGCACCACCACACCGAGTCCCAGCACGATCAGCGTCGCCCCGCCGACGACGCGCGCCCAGCTGAGCACCGTCGGCTTCTTCGGCATTCCGAGAACCGAACGTGGTCCCTCCGAGTCGAATTCGCGCCACACGAGTGCAGCGCCGACGATCACCACGACTATGGGCACCAGCGCAGAGGCCGCCGAGCCGTCGAGCAACCAGGCGAGACCGGCGGCCAAACCCAGGCCGACGGCCGAAAGCCCCAGTGCTCGCCGTCGTTCGACCGGGCTCGGGCGGTCGACGTCCGAACCCGCGGGGGTGAAGACCCACAGCAGCCCGTAGGCGAAGATTCCGGCACCCGCCATGATCGCCAGCAGCGCGAACGCCACCCGGACCTTGAACACGTCGACACCGAGATGGTCCGACAGACCACCGGCGACACCGCCCACGATGCGACCGCCGCCACGCCGATGGAACGTGGCCGGCTCGGGGCCCGGCGAAACGGGCGATGGGTCGACAGGGTGCACGTGTCCGATCCTGGCACGGAATGCACCCGCACCGCATCAGGGTCTCCCCTGATTTCGCGGGGAGCCACACCGACACCGCATACACCCCGACGAAGAAGATCAGGGCTATCCCTGATGTCTCGAGAGCCAGGAGAAGCCACGATGGTTCCATGAGCAACGCAACCGTCTCCGACCAGCTACACCAGATGTGGCGAACCCGCCCCTATCGGTTGCCGCAGCGAGGCCACATAGCCGGGGTCGCAGCAGGCATCGGCTACCGCTACGGCGTCGACCCTGTCCTGATCCGCGTCGCGCTGGTGGTCGGCACTATCTTCGGCGGCGCAGGCATCTTCCTCTACCTGGCAGCATGGCTGCTCTTGAGCCGCGCGGGTGACTCCGCTTCGCCCGCGGAATCCCTCATGGGCAAGGGCAGCAGCTCGGAATCGACGACCAAGATCGTCGTTCTGATCGTCGCTCTCGTCATCGCGGTGTCGACGATCGGGCCGGTGGGCGTCGGGCTCGGCGGATCCGGCCTCATCAGCATGCTGGCGCTCCTCGCCGGCTTGTGGCTGCTGCACCAACGTCGTCCCGAGCCACCCGAGTTTCTCCCCAACGGCGAGAAAATCTACCCACAACAGGGTTTCCCCGTCTCGTTCGACACCCCGTACAACGCCGGATCGTGGGCTGGGGCGGCCTACCGACCGCCGGGTTACAACACCGCGCAGTACCAGCCCGTCAACTATCAGGCCGGAACTCGCAACCTCGGCGAGCATGGCGCCGGATCAACCGGATACACCCCGTACACGATGCTCCCGAAAAGCTACGTGCCGACACCGCCCCCCGCACAGGTGCCGCACACGGACACTGCGCCCGTCGACCTGAACAAGGCGCCCGCCGTGACGAACTCGGTCGACGACGGCTTCTCCGCGCAGCCGACGCCCCCGTCGTGGGATCCGCTGGGAGTCGCCCCGTTCGCCTGGGATCTTCCCGAACCAACGGCGAAAAGTGCTCCAGAGGTGACCGAGAAGAAGAAGCGATCGCGGTGGACGTCGAGCTTCATCGGTCTGGCCCTGGTGGCCGCCGCGGTGGCCGCGACCGTCGCGTCGGCAACAGGATCCGAATGGCTGACCCCAGCGCGAATCGGCGCCGTTGCTCTCGCCGTCATCGGCACGGGACTCGTTCTCGGCGCGTTCCTCCGCAAGGGGTACGGCTTGCTCGTCGTCACCGGTCCGCTGCTGGCGTTCGTCGTCTTCGCCTCCATCGTCGGCCCGGTCGATTTCGACGGGCGGTCGTCCGGAGAGCAGTCCTTCGCTCCGCTGACGATCGCCGAACTCCAGCCCAATTACACGGTCCAAGCAGGCGATCTGCAGCTCGATCTGCGAAACTTGGCACTCACCGAAGACAGAACGGTGGCAATCACGGTCACCATGGGGAACGCGACGATTCGGGTGCCGGAAGGCATGAGCGTCGTGGCCGACTGCACGGCCGTTGCAGCCGCAACCGACTGTGATGTACCGGGTGGCCCCTCCGACGCCGACGTGACCCTCACGATCGACGGAAGTGCTCGACTGGGAAATCTGGAGGTGCTTCGTGGCTGAGACATGGCAGTACGGCGACAGCGACAAGGACACACCCGAACAGAACAGGGCCAGGACCCGCCCATCGGCGCTGCTCTTCCTCGTCGGACTGGCAGCGATGATCGTTGCAGTCAGCGCGCTGATCGGGCCGTCCGCGATCGAAGCACTCGGGAACGTGCAGTTCCGCTGGGTGTTCGTGGTCGTCGCGATCGTCGTCGGACTCGCGCTACTGCTCGCGCCCAGTCACAAGTGCAACAGGTAGGTTCCTCACAGCCTTCGGGCGAGGAGGATTTCACTCCCACTCGATGGTGCCCGGCGGCTTGCTCGTCACGTCGAGAACGACTCGGTTGACCTCCGACACTTCGTTGGTCACCCGGGTCGAGATCGTTTCCAGGACGTCGTAGGGCAAGCGCGTCCAGTCGGCAGTCATGGCATCTTCACTCGACACCGGACGCAAGACGATCGGATGGCCGTAGGTGCGACCATCGCCCTGCACACCGACGCTGCGCACGTCGGCGAGCAAGACGACCGGGCACTGCCAAATCTGCTGATCGAGACCTGCAGCGGTCAACTCCTCACGGACGATGGAGTCGGCCTGACGCAGGGTGGCGAGGCGGTCTCGGGTGATCTCGCCGACGATGCGAATGGCGAGGCCGGGTCCGGGGAACGGTTGCCGACCGACGATGTCTTCCGGCAGGCCCAACTCGCGGCCCACCGCGCGGACCTCGTCCTTGAACAATGTGCGCAGCGGCTCCACCAGAGCGAATTGCAAATCGTCCGGTAGACCACCCACGTTGTGGTGGCTCTTGATGTTCGCGGTACCGGAACCGCCGCCGGATTCGACCACGTCGGGGTACAGCGTTCCCTGCACCAGGAATTCGACCTCGGCGCCGTGGGCTGCGTTCTCCCCCAACACCTCCGAGACCGCGCCTTCAAAGCTGCGGATGAACTCGCGGCCGATGATCTTGCGCTTCTCCTCCGGATCCGACACGCCCTCGAGCGCCCCGAGAAACGTGTCGACGGCGTCGACGGTGACAAGCTTGGCGCCGGTGGCCGCGACGAAGTCCTGCTGAACCTGCTCCCGCTCACCCTCGCGAAGCAGACCGTGGTCGACGAAGACACACGTGAGGCGATCGCCGATGGCCCGCTGCACCAGGGCAGCTGCCACAGCCGAATCGACACCGCCGGACAGTCCGCAGATGGCCTGCCCGTTGGGCCCGACCTGCTCCTGAATGCGTTCGACCAGCGCGTCGGCGATGTTGGCCGCCGTCCATTCCGCCTTGATGCCCGCCGTCTCGTGCAGGAATCGACTGAGCACCTGCTGGCCGTGCGGCGAATGCATCACCTCGGGGTGGTACTGCACACCCGCGAGCCGACGCTCGGCGTTCTCGAATGCGGCCACGGGTGCGCCTGCGCTCGAGGCCGTGACCGTGAAACCGTCCGGAGCGTCCGTGACGGCATCCCCGTGCGACATCCACACCGGCTGCGTCGTGGGCAAGCTGTCGTGCAGCACGCCACCGTCGACCGAGAGCTGAGTGCGTCCGTACTCACGAGTTCCCGTGTGGGCGACGGTTCCGCCGAGTGCCTGTGCCATCGCCTGGAATCCGTAGCAGATACCGAACACCGGCACGTCGAGGTCGAAGACCTTCGCGTCGAGCGCCGGAGCCCCCTCGGCGTACACGCTGGAGGGGCCACCCGACAGAACCAACGCGACGGGGTTCTTCTCGGCGATCTCCTCGATCGTGGCGGTGTGCGAGATTACCTCGGAGTACACGTTCGCCTCGCGAACCCGACGTGCGATCAACTGCGCGTACTGAGCACCGAAATCGACGACGAGTACGGGCCTGGGCATGGCGGGATCGGGCTGCTGCGATGCGGTCACCGGGTCAGTCTAGTGGGACTTTCGACCTGCGAATCAGGCAGCACCCGTGGTTGCGGACTTGCGCGTACGAACCTCGACGATCGGAAGCCGGAGGGCGGCGGGAGCCGACACGGGCACCACCGGAGACTTCGGTGCGATCGGATCGATTCGCTCGTACGGGAGCCCCTGACGCGGACGCAGATCCTGCTCGCCCTTGTTCGGCCAGAGCGCCGCCGCACGCTCGGCCTGCGCGCTGATGGTGAGCGACGGATTGACGCCCAGGTTGGCCGACACGGCGGCACCGTCGACGACGAACATCGTCGGGTACCCGTGGACCCGCTGGTACGGGTCGATGACGCCGTGTTCGACGTCCGATGCAATGGCGCAGCCGCCGAGGAAGTGTGCCGTCAACGGAATGTTGAACAATTCGCCCCAGGTGCCGCCTGCGACGCCACCGATCTTCTTCGCGATACGACGGGTTGCTTCGTTGCCCGCGGGAATCCACGTCGGGTTGGGCTGACCGTGGCCCTGCTTGCTCGAGACCTTGCGGCCGAACAGACCACGCTTGGTGAACGTGGTGATCGAATTGTCCAGGTTCTGCATGACGAGCGCGATGATGGTGCGCTCACTCCAGTTGCGGACGTTGACAACGCGCACGAAGTCCAGCGGGTGGGTGATCAGCATGACCAGGAATTTGAGCCAGCGTGGGATGCGCCCGCCACCGTCGGTCATGAGCGTCTGAAGCAACCCCATCGCATTCGACCCCTTGCCGTAACGGCACGGTTCGATGTGGGTGTCGGCCGACGGGTGGAACGACGACGTGATCGCGACGCCCCTGGTGAGATCCATCGTTGGATCCACCTTCAACTTCGCGGCGCCGACGATCGATTCGGAGTTCGTGCGCGTCAGTTGGCCGAGCGTGTCGGACAGTTTGGGAAGTGCGCCCTCGTCCTTCATCTTGTGCAGGAGGTTCTGAGTTCCCCATGTTCCCGCCGCCAGTACGACGTGACCCGCCGTGTAAGTCTTCGGCTGCTTGCGGACCCAGGCGCCGGTGCGTTCGGTGGATACGTCCCAGGTGCCGTCCGGAAGCTCGCGCAGGCCGTTGACGGTTGTCATCGGGACGATGTCGACTCCGGCGCGCTCGGCCAGGGCGAGATAGTTCTTGAGCAGGGTGTTCTTGGCGCCGTGACGGCATCCGGTCATGCACTCGCCGCATTCGATGCAGCCGGTCCGTTCGGGTCCGACGCCACCGAAGTACGGATCCGCGACCTTCTTTCCGGGTTCGTCCCCGAAGAACACACCGACGGGCGTCTGAATGAACGTGTCGCCGACACCCATGTCCTCGGCGACGGACTTCATGACCTCGTCGGCCGGTGTCATGTGCGGGTTGCGGACGACGCCGAGCATGCGGGTGGCCTGGTCGTAAAACGGGCCGAGCTCACTGCTCCAGTCGGTGATATGTGCCCACTGCTTGTCCTTGAAGAACGGCTCCGAGGGTTGGTAGAGCGTGTTGGCGTAGTTGAGCGAACCGCCGCCGACGCCTGCGCCCGCGAGGATGAGGCAGTCGCGCAGCAGGTGAACGCGCTGGATGCCGAAGCAGCCGAGTTTCGGGGCCCAGAGGAAGCGCTTGAGATCCCAGCTGGTCTTCGCGAAGTCTTCGTCCTCGTAGCGACGACCGGCCTCGAGGATGCCGACCCTGTAGCCCTTCTCGACCAAGCGCAGCGCCGTAACGCTGCCGCCGAACCCGGATCCGACGATCAGAACGTCGTAATCCGTCGTGCGAGCCTGTGATCCCATTGGTGACCCCATTCGTGACCGTATCTCGTCGACAATCGGTGTTCGTTCCGCATCTCAAATGTGATTGGCACCACATCATAGATGACAGCATCGGCCAACTGACAACACGCCTGTGACAGCTGACACAAGTCACTGT
>NZ_JBAWFH010000497.1:0-11460 GCF_049591685.1 Rhodococcus sp. (in: high G+C Gram-positive bacteria)
TGCTTCACCGATTCTCGATCGAGTCCGCTCGTCGAGCAGTGGTGACGGCGCCTCCTCGATCACCTTCTGGTGACGCCGCTGCAGTGAGCATTCACGTTCGCCGAGATGGACGACGTTGCCGTGCCCGTCGGCGAGCACCTGAACCTCGATGTGCCGGGGGTTCAACACGAAGCGCTCGAGGAACAGGGTGTCGTCGCCGAAGGCGGACGACGCCTCACGCCTCGCACTGGCCAGCGCGGCCGCGAGATCCTCGTCGCGTTCGACGAGCCGCATTCCCTTGCCGCCGCCGCCGGCGGAGGGCTTGACGAGAATCGGGTAGCCGATGCCCGGAGCTTCGGCGAGCAACTCGGCGTCGGTGAGACCGGGTCGCGCCACGCCGGGTACGACGGGTACGCCGAACTCCGAGACCGCGTTCTTTGCGGTGATCTTGTCGCCCATCACCTCGATGGCGCGGGCCGACGGACCAAGGAAGGCGATGTTCGCGGCGGCGCAGGCGGCCGCAAACTGCGAGTTCTCGGACAGGAAGCCATAACCCGGGTGGATCGCCTGTGCGCCGGTACTTCTCGCGGCAGCGATGACCTTGTCGATGACGAGGTAGCTCTCCCGCGCCGATGCCGGTCCGAGCCGCACGGCGATGTCTGCCTCCCGCACGTGACGCGCATCGGCGTCCGCGTCGCTGAACACTGCGACGGATCGAATGCCCATGTGGCGCAGCGTGCGCATGACGCGGACGGCGATCTCACCGCGGTTGGCGACGAGCACGGTATCGAAATGGACTGGTGTGTGTTCATTACTGTTCATGACAGGTCACATCCTGAAGACGCCGTAGGAGACCGGCTCCAACGGCGCTTGCGCGCACGCCGAAAGTGCCAGCGAAAGTACAGTTCTCGTGTCGGCGGGGTCGATGATGCCGTCATCCCACAGACGGGCCGTCGAGTAGTAGGGGTTGCCCTGCGATTCGTATTGCTCGCGAATGGGTGCCTTGAAGGCTTCCTGCTCCTCGTCCGACCAGGGTTCGCCGGCCGCGCCGAGTTGGTCGCTGCGCACCGTCGACAGCACCGATGCGGCCTGCTCGCCGCCCATGACGGAGATGCGCGCATTGGGCCACATGAACAGAAATCGCGGCGAATAGGCGCGGCCGCACATCGAGTAGTTTCCTGCGCCGTAGGACCCGCCGATCACGACGGTCAACTTGGGCACCCGTGCGCACGCGACGGCCATCACCATCTTGGCGCCGTGCTTCGCGATACCGCCCGCCTCGTAGTCGCGGCCGACCATGAAGCCCGAGATGTTCTGCAGGAAAACCAGTGGGATGCTGCGCTTGTCGCACAGTTCGATGAAGTGCGCCCCCTTCATCGCCGACTCGCCGAACAGCACTCCGTTGTTGGCGACGATTCCGACCGGGTGGCCGTGAATGTGCGCGAAGCCGGTGACGAGGGTCTTGCCGTATTCGGCCTTGAACTCGTCGAACTCCCCGGCATCGACCATCCGGGTGATGACCTCTCGGACGTCGTACGGCGTCCGTGGGTCGGTGGGAACGACGTCGTAGAGCTCACGTTGATCGGCGATGGCGTCACGCGGGGCCACGACGTCCCATGGACGTTCGGCGCGCGGTCCGAGCGTCGCGACGATCTTGCGTACACGTCGGAGCGCGTCACGGTCGTCATCGGCGAGGTGGTCGGTGACGCCGGAGATCTTGGAATGCAGGTCTCCGCCGCCGAGTTCTTCGGCCGTGACGATCTCACCGGTGGCAGCCTTCACCAGCGGTGGCCCGCCGAGGAAGATGGTGCCCTGATTTTTGACGATGATGGCCTCGTCGCTCATTGCGGGAACGTAGGCGCCGCCCGCGGTGCACGAGCCCAGGACGGCGGCGATCTGAGCAATCCCCTTGGCGCTCATGGTCGCCTGATTGAAAAAGATGCGACCGAAGTGGTCGCGGTCGGGGAACACCTCGTCCTGGCGCGGGAGAAAGGCACCGCCGGAGTCGACGAGGTAGATACACGGCAGGGCGTTCTGCAGCGCGATCTCCTGCGCCCGCAGATGCTTCTTGACCGTCAACGGGTAGTAGGTACCGCCTTTGACGGTGGCGTCGTTGGCAACGATGACGCATTCACGGCCCGATACCCGTCCGATGCCGGCGATCATTCCCGCGCCGGGGCATTCGTCGTCGTACATGCCGTTGGCTGCCAGCGGTGCGATCTCGAGGAACGGGCTTCCCGGGTCAAGAAGTTCGTTGACCCGGTCGCGCGGGAGAAGTTTGCCGCGCGAGACGTGGCGCTCTCGAGACTTGACGTTTCCACCGAGGGCAGCGCGTTCGAGCCTGTCCGCCAGCTCGGCGACCAGCTTCTCGTGCTGCGCGCGACGGTCGGTCGAGTCGGTTGCCAAGGTGCCCTCAATTCGTCGTAGACGGGTATTTCAGTTAATGCCCACTAACCGACTGTAATAGTAAACTACGATTAACCGAAATGTCCACCATCACCTAGGAGCGAGCACGTGACGGCAAGCGACACTCGAGCCCCTACCAGCAGGGAGATCAAGAAGGCCGAGCGCCGCTCCGAGTTGCTAGAGGCCGCAGCCAGACTGTTCGCGGACCGCGGCTTCGCGGGAGTTCGACTCGAAGATCTTGGCGCCGCGGTCGGCGTCAGCGGCCCCGCCGTCTACCGCCACTTCCCCAACAAGGAAGCCGTGTTGATCGAGTTGCTCGTCGACATCTCGCAATACCTGCTTGCGGGCGGTCGGCGAGTCGCCTCGGACGATAGAGAACCGGCCGAGGTGCTCGAGAGCCTGGTCGAGTTCCATCTGGACTTCGCGATCGAGTCGCCGGCGT
Source organism: Rhodococcus sp. (in: high G+C Gram-positive bacteria) (assembly GCF_049591685.1). Lineage (GTDB taxonomy): Bacteria > Actinomycetota > Actinomycetes > Mycobacteriales > Mycobacteriaceae > Rhodococcoides. The sequence goes on from NZ_JBAWFH010000497.1 coordinate 2,828, forward strand.
TGATCAAAATTCAGGATCGCGATCTGCAATCGCTGCCCGAGTCGGCCCATCGGCGCGTGCGACGGATGCAGCGAGAGTACGTCGAAATCTGGGTGTCGGTGCTTCGCCGACTGAACCCGACGATCGAAGAGGCCGACGCACGCACGATTGCGCACGCGGCGTTCGGGCTGATGAACTCGACGCCGTTCAGCGCGAAGAAGGCGGTGTCGCGTCGTACCCGAACGCTGTTGCGCGACATGATGATCAGCGCTTTGGGTTTGCCCTCACGGGCGTAGGTTCAGCGAACGACTCGACGCAACTCGGCACGGGTGTTCCGGTAGATCTCACCGAGGTCCGCATCCTCACCGGCGTCGATGCGGGTGGCCCACTCGTCGGATGCGACCCGCAGCGTCATCCCCGCACCCTCGACGAGTAGCCGCGCGAAGGCGACGTTCTCGCGTCCGCCGATCTTCTCGGCCATAGTGTCGGCGAGCCTGCACAGCATGGTTGCATCGAGGGCCATCGCGACCGCCCGCAGGTGCTCGTCGCCGATGATGAGCCGACGGGTCCGAAGAAGTCGGCTTCTCGTGTCATCGGATGCCTCGACGAAGCGGAGTACCGCTCGCTCGTAAATCGCTTCGAGCGCAGCCAGGTCGACATCTTGCGGGTCCGCAGCCTCGAGCCACGCGTCGACCTCGCCGTCGACGTCGACATTGGCCGTCAGAATCGACTCTTCCTTGGTCTTGAAGTGCCTGAAGAAGGTGCTCGGCGAGACCCCCGCCGCTTTGGCGATCTCGTCGACGGTGGTGGCGGCGACGCCGCGTTGCTCGAACAGGTCGAGCGCGGCCTGGTTGATGTCCGATCGAGTCTCTCGACGTCGACGCTCCCGCAGGTCGAGTACTGGACTGTCGTTCACCTGGCTCTCCTTCTGTTGGCCGTCAAGTTACCAGCCGTATCTAAGTTGACAGTCACTGCCATTTCGAATCACACTATCAACCAGACACCGAACCGCACTCTTCGAGGGATCCGAGCACACACATGCAGACAGACGCAATCGATTCGCAGCAGCCGAATCGGACCGACAGCACCCGAATACCGCCCGGCGGCAAGCTGCTCATCGGGATCCTGGTAGTCGCTGCGTTCGTGATGATCCTGAACGAGACGATCATGAGCGTCGCGCTCCCGCGGTTGATGGAAGACCTGAGCATTCCCGCCAGCACGGCGCAGTGGTTGACCACCGGCTTCCTGCTCACGATGGCGGTGGTCATCCCCACGACCGGGTACCTGTTCCAGCGCTTCACGCTCCGTCAGGTGTTCGTGGCCGCAATGTCGTTGTTCACCTTCGGCACGCTGCTCGCCGCCACCGCACCCGGCTTCGAACTGCTGCTGACCGGACGCGTCGTTCAGGCCAGCGGTACCGCGCTGATGCTGCCGCTGCTCATGAACACCGTGCTCAACCTCGTCCCGGCGCACGAGCGCGGAAAGATGATGGGGGTCATTTCCATCGTGATCGCCGTTGCGCCCGCCGTCGGCCCGACAATCTCCGGTGTCGTCCTGAGCGCTCTGGACTGGCGTTGGATGTTCTGGCTCGTCCTTCCCATCGCTCTCGTCGCGTTCGCGGTCGGCGTCCGCCTGGTCAAGAACGTCACCCCGACGAGCAAGCCGTCCTTCGACGGCGTGTCCGTGGTGCTGTCCGCGTTGGCCTTCGGCGGTCTCGTCTACGGGCTCAGCAGCATCGGACACTCCACGGAGGATGCGACGATTCCGGTGTGGGTTCCGTTGGCCGGCGGCGCTATTGCGTTGGGCGTGTTCGTCTTCCGTCAGATCGCGCGCCAAGACTCGGGCCGCGCCCTGCTGAACATGCGGCCGTTCTCCACCCCGACGTTCACCATCGGCCTCGGCATGCTGATGATTTCCATGATGGCCTTGTTCGGCGCGCTCATCCTGTTGCCGATGTACCTGCAGAACGTGCGTGGACTCGACACCTTGACCACAGGCCTGATGCTGCTCCCCGGAGGCTTGACGATGGGCCTGCTCGCGCCGTTCGTCGGTCGGGCATTCGACCGAATCGGACCGCGTCCACTGGTGATCCCGGGAGCCTTCATCGTCTCGGCGGCGCTGTGGCTGATGACGATTCTCGACGCCGGAACCGCCCTTCCGGTGGTCGTCGGCATCCATGTTCTGTTGTCGGTCGGTCTTGCGACGATCATGACGCCGCTGATGACGTCCTCCCTCGGTTCACTTCCGACGCAGTACTACTCGCATGGAAGTGCCATCTTCAACACCTCCCAGCAGCTCGCGGGTGCAGCAGGAACGGCCCTGTTCGTGACGGTCATGTCGACCACGGCAACGAGCCGGATCGCCTCCGGATCGGCGGAGTTGGCAGCGAACGAGGCCGGAATTCACACCGCATTCCTGTGCGGCGGGATGGTGTCGCTTCTGGCCGTGGCCGCGTCGTTCTTCATCCGTCGGACAACCACGACGGGTTGAGATCCGCACCGACCGGCTATTCACCGCCCATGACGAACAACGATGGCAAGAAAGACACGGCGGAGAACGACGCGGCAGAGCCCAAGGGTGGGCATCCCGGACCGACCGACGAAGGTAAGGACGGCGGGATGGCCACCCGCGAGCTTGCGCCCGAATTGACCGAGAACGACGAGGCCTGAACGCTCCGGTTCAGTAGCCGCATTCGCGGAGGCCACGCTCCAGCGCCTCTTGCGGCGGGCGGGAGCAGGCAATTAGTGTGGTCAGACCACACCCCGGGTGAGCCCCGGTCCGACGCTTTTCTGCAACCACGCTGTTCTACAACCACGCTCCCCCGAAGCCGAGGACCCACCGATGACCCAGCGCCACCTGCCTAAACTCCGCGATCTCGCGCCGCTCATGCAGTTCGAGAAGCCGAGCTTCGACTTCAAGGCGAACCGGCTGGCGAAAGCGCAGACCGTCTACGACCTGCGCACAATCGCGCAGCGCCGGACACCGCGGGCTGCGTTCGATTACACCGAGGGTGCCGCCGAGGCCGAGATCTCCCTGCGGCGCGCACGCCAGGCATTCGAGGACATCGAGTTCACACCGTCGGTACTGCGCGACGTCGCAAAGGTGTCCACCGGCTGGGATGTGCTCGGCGCGCCGGTTTCCCTGCCGTTCGGCATCGCGCCCACCGGTTTCACCCGCCTGATGCACACCGAGGGCGAAATCGGGGGCGCTCACGCCGCCGCGAAGCACGGCATTCCGTTCTCGTTGTCCACCATGGGAACCACCGCTATCGAGGACGTCAAGGCCGCCAACCCCAACGGACGCAACTGGTTTCAGCTGTACATGTGGAAAGACCGCGATCGCTCGATGGCTCTGGTCGACCGCGCCGCGAAGTCCGGCTTCGACACCCTATTGGTGACGGTGGACGTTCCCGTTGCCGGAGCCCGCTTGCGCGACAGGCGAAACGGCTTCTCCATTCCGCCGCAGCTGACCCTGGGCACCGTTGCCAATGCCATTCCGCGCCCCTGGTGGTGGTACGACTTCCTGACTACCGAGCCGCTGTCGTTCGCCTCCCTCGACAAGTGGTCGGGCACCGTCGGCGAATTGCTGGACACGATGTTCGACCCCACCGTCGACTTCGAGGATCTGCGCTGGATTCGCGATCAGTGGCCCGGCAAGGTCGTGGTCAAGGGCATCCAGAACGTCGCCGACGCAAAGAAAGTCGCCGACGTCGGGGTCGACGGCATCATTCTGTCCAATCACGGTGGGCGACAACTCGATCGAGCGCCTATCCCGTTCCACCTCCTGCCCGAGGTCGTCCGCGAGGTGGGTAGCGAGTACGAGATTCACCTCGACACCGGCATCATGTCCGGGGCGGACGTCGTCGCGGCCATCGCGCACGGTGCCCGCTTCACCCTGCTCGGACGCGCCTACCTCTACGGCCTCATGGCCGGCGGCGAGGACGGCGTCAACCGCATGATCGAGATCGTGGGCGAGCAGGTTGCCCGCACGATGCGTCTGCTCGGCGTGGGCTCACTGGAGGAACTGACGCCCGCGCACGTGACGCAACTGGTGCGTCTCGCACCCCGCGCGCTCACCGGCATGTAGGTGCGCCGCCTGCCGGGCGTGATTGTTACGGTTGTATTTCCGAAATCTCACGGCCGGCAGAAAAGGTGACCCCTCAGTGTCCACGCGCGATCAGATTGCTGCCATCTACGAGCAGGTTCGCACCCGTAACGCAGGTGAGCCCGAGTTCCATCAGGCGACCGCCGAGGTGTTCGAGTCGCTTCAGTTCGTGCTCGAGCGTCACCCGCACTACGCCGACAGCGGCCTGATCGAGCGCTTGTGTGAGCCGGAGCGTCAGATCATCTTCCGTGTGCCTTGGGCCGACGACGCCGGAACCGTGCACGTCAACCGCGGTTTTCGGGTGCAGTACAACAGCGTACTCGGCCCGTACAAGGGTGGCCTGCGGTTCCATCCGAGCGTGAATCTGGGAATCGTGAAGTTCCTCGGGTTCGAGCAGATCTTCAAGAATGCCCTGACGGGTCTGCCCATCGGCGGCGGCAAGGGTGGCTCGGATTTCGACCCCAAAGACCGTTCCGAAGCCGAGATCATGCGGTTCTGCCAGTCGTTCATGACAGAACTCCACCGCCACATCGGGGAGTACACCGACGTGCCCGCCGGCGACATCGGTGTGGGTGGCCGCGAGATCGGCTACCTCTTCGGCCAGTACAAACGGCTTACCAATTCCTACGAGTCCGGTGTTCTCACCGGTAAGGGCACCTCGTGGGGCGGCTCGCAGGTGCGTCGCGAAGCCACCGGCTACGGCGCCGCATATTTCGTCGACGACATGCTCAAAGTTCGCGGCCGTTCACTGGACGGCGCGAAGGTGGTCGTATCCGGATCGGGCAACGTGGCCATCTACGCCATCGAAAAGATCCATCAGCTCGGCGGACTCGTCGTCGCCTGCTCGGATTCGTCGGGCTACATCGTCGACGAGAAGGGCATCGATCTCGAGGTGCTCAAGGACATCAAGGAGGTCCGCCGCGGCCGCATCAGCGAATACGTCGACGCCGTTCCACACGCGGCGTACACCGCGAAGGGATCCATCTGGGACGTGCCGTGCGAAGTGGCACTTCCGTGTGCCACCCAGAACGAGCTGGACGACGCCGCCGCTGCCGTACTGGTGAAGAACGGCGTCCGTGTCGTCACGGAAGGCGCCAACATGCCCACGACCCCGGAGGCGGTGCAGGTCTTCCGTGACGCCGACGTCGCCTTTGCCCCCGGCAAAGCAGCCAACGCGGGCGGCGTCGCGACCTCTGCGTTGGAAATGCAGCAGAACGCCTCGCGCGACTCGTGGAGTTTCGACTACACCGACACGCGGCTTGCCGCGATCATGAGCCGGATACACGAGCGAACCATCGCCACCGCCGACGAATACAACATGCCGGGCGACTACGTTCACGGCGCGAACATCGCCGGGTTCGTCACCGTTGCCGACGCGATGATCGCCCAGGGTGTCATCTGACGAGTCGAACGACTGATGACCGACGGCCTTGTTCCCGACACTCCGTGGGCAAAAAGAACGCGCCCGCATCGGAGATTGCCTCTCACGCGGGCGCGTTGCTCGGTTGTTGATCTACGCTGCGGTCACATCACTGTCGACCCTGCCGCCGTCTTGCTCGTCGAGCCCGAGAATCGAATTCCACCAGGCTTGCCGTTCGGTGCTTTCCGTCCAAACTACTGAATCCAACTGTTCGCCTCCACCTCTTGTGTCGCCCTCTTGACACCATGAATGCCCCGGTGACCAGGTTGCGAAACGTGGGGGTGGGCGGAAACGCTACTTCTTGGTCGGATCGTGGCCCCAGTTCATCAGCGAATACCGCCACGCCGTGTCGCTGATGTCGCCGGACGGTGTCTGCGCGAGGTGCCGTTTGGCGTACCCGACGACCTTGCGCATGTGCGCATAATCGTCGTCGGACAGATCGCTCTTCTTGGTGTGGAGAATCTCGATGATGCGGCGGCCGCTTGCGTGCCCGGTGGATTCGCCGCCGTCCTTCTTTTGGCCGACGTCCTTCGATTCGTCGGTCTCCAGAAACTTTTCCAGTTCGCCCGCCGTCATGTTGACGACGTCATGGAACTCTTTCCAGGTGTCGGCATCGTCGTCGGCCACGATCTACGACTTCTTCTTCAGCGCCGACGGCTTGTGCACGGCATCCTTGCCGGACTTGTCGCTTTCGACGAGGTACTGCGGGTCGTCCTTCGAGGCCTTGACGGTCCTGCCACCGGCCTCGGTCTCCGACGTGATCTTCTTTTCGACGGTGCCTTCGGTGGTGGTGCCGTGTGTCTTCCACTCGACCTTGTCACCCTTGCTGAGATCGTCTTTCGACATGGAGCTGTCCCTTCGGTCGTCTTCATCGACAACGGGTGGCTACCCGCTCGTGCCGCGGCACACACCTCGGCTCGGCCGCCGACTGTGGTCACCGACGCAGCGCTGCGTCAATTCGCGCCGCCTGCAGAGTCAGGTGATGACGCTCCGCGAGGTTCGACGCGGCATGTGCAGCATCGCTGTACAGCTCGGCAGCGCGGGCGTGCTCGCCCGCTTTGTCGCGTAGGTATGCCTCCGCCGCGGTGCGACGTGGGACCCCGGCGTCGACGGTTGCCAGCGCCGCCAGCCCGGCGACCGGTCCGTCGGCCTGGCCCACGGCGACAGCCCGATTGAGCCTCACGACGGGAGTGTCACTGAGCAACAGCAATTCTTCGTACCAGCCGACGATCTGCACCCAATCGGTCTCCTCCGCGCGGGGCGCGTCCGCGTGCAGTGCGGCGATGGCGGCCTGTGCCTGAAATTCTCCGAGACGGTCCCGGGCAAGCGCGGTCTGCGCAATGTTCACTCCCTCCGCGATCAGCGCGGTGTCCCACAGCGTCCGATCCTGCTCGGCGAGAGGCACGAGGGTGCCGTCCGGTCGCATGCGTGCGGGTCGTCGCGCATGGTGAAGCAACATCAGCGCGAGCAACCCCGCGGTCTCCTCGTCATCCGTCCGGGACCGCAGTTCACGGGTCAGGCGGACTGCCTCTGCGGCCAGGTCGACGTCTCCCGAATACCCCTCGTTGAACACCAGATACAGCACCCGTCGAACCCTTCCCGGATCGCCGGGCGCGTCGAACCGCACGCGACTCACCGTGCGCTTGGCTCTGCTGATGCGCTGCGGTGACCAGCCACCCCTTCGGATCAGCGGGCGGCGCCTTCTCCAGGTGACCGTCGCCTGGAGAAGCGCCTCCTGCACGGCGTCCTCGGCCGTCGCGAAATCGACTCCGCCATAAACCAGGACACCGATCACCGCGGGAACGATCTCCCTCAGCTGCCGCTCGTTCACGGATCAGGTCAGTCGGTGATGGTGCTGGGCGTGCTCATCATCGGCCGGACCTCGAGCCACTCGTGGATCGGTGCGCCGCCTGCGCCGGGTGCAGCCGACAGCTCACCTGCGAGTTCGAGTGCCCGCTCGTAGGTGTCGACGTCGATGACCATGAAACCGGCGATCAGATCTTTGGTCTCGGCAAACGGGCCGTCTGTCACCGGAGGCTTGCCCTCACCGTCGTAGCGAACGAAGGTGCCCTCGGGCCGCAGCGCCTGACTGTCGACGTATTCGCCCGTGCTCTGCAACTTGGCCGCGAAGTCGTTCATGTACTGGATGTGGGCGTCCACCTCCTCCGGCGTCCACTGGTCCATCGGTACGTCGTTGACCGGTGCGAGTCCGCCGCGGTAATGCTTGAGGAACAGGTACTTCGCCATGATGTCTCCCTTTTCGTTGCGCAGCCCGTGTGGCCGCTTCACCACAGGGACGGAGCCGCCGGGCGGATTTCGACATCATGCTCGCACGAAAGGTCTTTTATCAGGGCTTTCCCCGCGCAGGCGTCTGCTCGGCGACGCCGTGCCGCAGTGGCGTCGTACCCTCGGGGGCCTGGCTCGGGTTGGCCGCCGAGGTGCCTGCGGTACCGGACACCGGCGGCGCAGCGGTCGGGTCGCCGGACGAAGGCTCGGCCCCATTGCGCAGGCTCTCCGAGCGCGCGCTCAGAATCAGCAGCACATGTGGGCGATTTGCGGCCTGCTTCTCGTGCTCGATCACCTGCGCCAACTGTTCCTCGGACAATGAACGGATCCGACTCTCGATCGACCCGACGGTCAACTGGTCGTAGTCCGCCACCAGCGTGTTCACATCGAACTTATCCTGTGCATTCTCACTTTCGCTCATGCCGACGGCTACCCCTCCCCGAGTCGAACAAACGTCGGTAATCGGAACGCCGTTCACGCTCCGGCAGCGCAGCTACGATGCCGGGATGACAATGCGGTACGACGTCACCGGCAGTGGCCAAACCCTCCTTCTCGTGCACGGTGTGGTCCATCGCCGCCAAGCATGGAACCCCGTACTCGATCTACTGACGCCCTACCGACGCGTCGTCACCGTCGACCTCCTCGGCCACGGAGAATCAGCCGAGCTCGACCTCACCGCACCCGACCCACTGGCGCTCCTCGTCGACGGCCTCAGCGACCTACTCACCGAATTCGAAACCCCTGACCAGCGAGTGCACGTTGCGGGCAACTCGCTCGGCGGTTGGCTCGCACTCGCGCTCGCGTGCAGGGGACGCGTCGCCTCCGCCACCGCGCTCTCCCCCGC
>NZ_JBAWFH010000498.1:0-4803 GCF_049591685.1 Rhodococcus sp. (in: high G+C Gram-positive bacteria)
TTCCTCCAGTACCAGTTCGTGGTGCCGCCCGAGGCCGTCGACGAGTTCAAGAAGATCATCGTCGACATCCAGAAGTCGGGTCATTACTCGTTCCTCAACGTGTTCAAGCTGTTCGGTCCGGGCAACAAGGCGCCGCTGAGCTTCCCCATTCCGGGCTGGAACATCTGCGTCGACTTTCCGATCAAGCCGGGTCTCAACGAGTTCGTCCGTGAACTCGACAAGCGCGTGCTGGAATTCGGCGGACGCCTGTACACCGCAAAGGACTCGCGCACCGACGCGGAGACCTTCCATTCGATGTACCCACGGATCGACGAGTGGATCAAGGTCCGCCGATCCGTCGACCCCACAGGCGTTTTCGCCTCCGATATGGCCAGAAGGTTGGAACTGCTGTGACGATAGACGCCGTCGGGAACCCTCAGACGATTCTTGTTCTGGGAGGCACCAGCGAGATCGGGCTCGCCATCACCGAGGAGTACCTGTCGAAGTCACCGGCACGCGTGGTTCTGGCTGCCCTGCCGAACGATCCGCTCCGTGACAGTGCCGTCGCACAGCTCACCGCGAAGGGCGCCAAGTCCGTCGACGTCGTCGACTTCGACGCACTCGACACCGCGTCGCACCCCAAGGTCATCGACGAAGCGTGGTCCAAGGGCGATGTCGACGTGGCCATCGTTGCATTCGCGGTCGACTTCGACGCCGAAGAACTGTGGCAGGACCAGCGCAAGGCTGTATTGACGGCCAACATCAACTACACCGCATCCGTCTCGGTCGGCGTGCTGCTCGGCGAGAAGATGAAGGCACAGGCGTCGGGACGCATCATCGTCATGTCTTCCGTAGCCGGCGAGCGCGTGCGTCGTTCGAACTTCGTCTACGGCTCCACCAAAGCCGGGCTCGACGGCTTCTACCTCGGCCTGGGCGAAGCATTGCGTGAGTACGGCCCCCGCGTCACGGTCATCCGTCCGGGCATGGTGCGCACCAAGTTCAGCGCGCACGTCAAGGAAGCCCCGATGACCGTGGACAAGGAAGACATCGCCAAGCTGGCGGTGGCCGCGTCGCAGAAGGGCAAGGAATTGGTCTGGGCACCAGCGCCGTTCCGCTTCGTGATGATGGGCCTGCGGCACGTACCGCGGCCGATCTTCCGCAAGCTCCCCATCTAGATGAAACGAGCGCTCGGGGCAGCCGTCGACGGCGTACTGGCCGCTCTGGTCGCAGCGATCGTCGCGACGGTCGGGTTGTACGCCTTTTCGCTCGTCGAGTGGCCGGCTTTCAACTCCTCCAACGTCACTCGCGCGCTGACGACGCTCGGGCAGGTTGCGTGCGCCGTGGCGATCGCCGCCGCAATCGTGCTGTACCGACGCGGCATGCTCGGCTGGCTCGCCAAGGTGCTGACGTGGGTCGGGCTGTCCGGCTTCGTCACGGTCACCCTCGGCATGCCGCTGGCCGCTACCAAGCTGTACCTGTTCGGCATCTCCGTCGACCAGGAGTTCCGCACCGAATACCTCACGCGGCTCACCGATTCGGTTGCACTGCGCGACATGACGTACGCCGACATTCCTCCGTTCTACCCCGCCGGGTGGTTCTGGATCGGCGGACGCGTCGGCAATCTGCTCGGCTTGGACGGCTGGGAAGTGTTCAAGCCGTTCGCAATCGGCTTCCTCGCTGTCACCGCCGTCGTGGCATTCACGCTGTGGAAGCAACTCGTTCGCGCCGACCTGGCCGTCGCCGTCAGCGCGATCACCACGGCACTCGTCGTCGCCTACGCCTCCCCCGAGGCCTACAGCGCTGTCATCGCACTGCTCATCGCGCCGGCTCTACTGCTGGCCTGGGGCGCGTTGAATCGCCCGGTTCGTACGACCGCCCTCGGGCGCATCGATGGCTCATTGCAACGGCTAGACGGCATCGATGGGCCATCGATGCCGAAACGGGAGCTGCCGAAACGGGAGCGGCCGAAACAGGAGCGGCCAAAACAGGAGCGGCCAAAGGAGACGCGAACGAACAAGGGTCCTCACGAACCCCGGCGACCAGAGGTGGCTGACACACCCGAGCTATCGGGCAGCTGGGGCTGGGGCGCGGTCGTGGGCACTGGGCTGTTTTTGGGCTTGGCGGCGACATTCTACACCCTGTACCTGGGCGTAGCGGCGTTTGCGGTGACGCTGATGGCCGTGGTGTCGGCGGTTCTCGAGGTGCGAGCCCGGGGGACCTGGCGTGCGGCAATTCCGGTGGCTGTTCGCTTGATCGCAATTGCGGTCATTTCCGGGCTCATCGCGCTGACGGTTTGGCTGCCGTATCTGGTGGATTCCCTCACGGGCGCACCGGCGACGTCCGGTACCGCGCTGCATTATTTGCCGGAAGCCGGTGCGACGCTTCCGGTTCCGATGTTCGAGTTCTCGTTGCTCGGAGCACTGTGCATGGCCGGAACGCTGTGGCTCGCCGTTCGTTGCGCGACGTCGCGTCGAGCGCAGGCTCTGAGCGTCGGCGTCGTCGCGGTGTACCTGTGGACGTTGATGTCGATGGCGGCGACGGTTGCCGGCACCACGTTGCTCTCCTTCCGTCTCGAAGCGGTGTTGATCGTATTGCTCGGTACTGCAGGCGTTTTCGGGTTCTTTGAGGGCTCGAAGGCCATCTACCAGGCCGTCAACGAACCCGCACGGTTCAAGGTCGGGGCTGTCGTCGTAGCCTCCATCGGCGCGTTGGCATTTGCACAGAACATTCCGCAGGTGCTGCAGACCGAGATCACCGTCGCATATTCGGACACCGACGGCGACGGCGTCCGCGCCGACAAGCGCCCGCCGAGCGCGGCCGCGTACTACGGCGAAGTGGACGCGGCCATCACCGAACAGCTCGGCAGGCCGCGGGACGAGACGATCGTGCTGACCGCCGATACGTCGTTCCTCAGCTATTACCCCTACTTCGGCTTCCAGGGGCTGACGTCGCACTATGCGAACCCTCTCGCGCAGTTCGATCAGCGCACGGCAGCAATCGAGGAGTGGGCGACGCTCAACACTCCGGACGAGTTGGTCGAGGCGCTGGACAGCAGCCTGTGGCGCACCCCCGACGCGTTTCTCTTCCGCCGCGGCGCCGACGGGTACACACTGCGACTGGCCGAGGACGTGTACCCGAACGATCCGAACGTCCGCCGCTACACCGTCACTTTCGACGAGACACTGTTCGAGGACCCGCGGTTCACGGTCACCGACATCGGGCCGTTCGCGCTGGTCACCCGCGCCGGATAGGCGAATCACATAACGTTCACGTAACGTTCAATGCGATGACAACCACCGACCAGACTGTGCTCGAGCAGCCGCGGACGGCCCCATCGTCCAAGATCGGGGCGTTGACCTCGCGTCTACGGGGAGTGCACGGCGGCGACGTAGCGGCCGCCGGCACCTTCACCCTCGTCGCCCTGTTCGTTCTGCAGGGCCAGTGGCGGAATCTCGGCGACGGCTACCTGTACAACAGCGGCCAGGACCAAGCCATGTGGGAATGGTTCTTCGCCGTCGCCGCGCATTCCGTCTCGCACCTCGAGAACCCGCTGTGGAGCGATCTGCAGAACTACCCGCTCGGTGTGAACCTCATGGCCAACACGGCCATGTTCGGCCTGTCCATACCGCTGGCCCCGGTGACGCTGCTGTTCGGGCCTACGGTGACATGGGCCATTGCCTTGACGATGGGTCTCGCCGGGACGGCGTACGCCTGGTACTGGCTGTTCTCCCGGACCGTCGGAGCTTCGCGGGCAGCGTCTGCGCTCGGCGGCGCACTGTGCGGTTTCGCGCCGGGCATGATCTCTCACGCCAACGGTCACCCGAACTTCGTCGCGCTGTTCCTGCTGCCGGTGATCGTCGCGCTCGTCGTAGACAGTGCCCGTACGGGGCCCACGGTCAAGAAGACGGTCTCACTTGGCCTGGTCGTCGCACTGCAGATCATGCTCGGCGAAGAACCGCTGCTGATCTTTGCCATCGCATTCGGCGTGTTCGCCCTCGTCTACTACGTCGGAAAACCGCGCAGCCTGTGGCCCGCCGTGAAGAATTCGTCGAAAAGCCTGCCGCTCGCGGCCGTTCTGGCCGTCGCACTCGTCGCATTCCCGCTGTACTGGCAGTTCCTCGGACCGCAGAGCTACTCCTTCCTCGAACACGGCCCGATGGGCAACGACGCCAAGGCGCTGTTCCAGTTCCCGTCGCAATCCATCGGCGGCGAACTGACGCCCGGCCAGAACGTGCGCATCAACGCCACCGAAGAGAACGCGTACTTCGGCTGGCCCCTACTGGTGCTCGCGCTCGTTGCGGCGGTGTGGATGTGGCGAGTGTCGTGCGCGCGAGCGGCCGCGGCAACCGTCGTCGCGATGACCGTCCTGTCGCTCGGTTCCACTCTGATCATCGGCAAGGTGGACACCGCCATCGGTCTCCCCTGGGACCACATCGCCACGATCCCGCTCGTCGAGTCGGTGCTCGAAACCCGGTTCGCCATGGCGGCCGTGCCCGGCATCGCACTCCTACTCGTACTCGCGACCGACCGAGCGTTCCACCGCGGACTCCGCCCAGTACCCGCATTGTGGTGCGTCGCACTGGCCATGGCATTCGTCCCGCTGCTGCCGACGCCGTTGCAGGCCGTCGAACGCGCCCCGACACCGGAATTCTTCGCCGGCGGCGAATGGAAGAACTACGTCGACGACGGTTCCGTCGTCACAGTTCCTCTCCCGCGCCCCGAGGACGCCCGACCGCTCGGCTGGCAGATCGAAGCCGACATGGGCTTCCCGCTGGCCGGTGGCTACTTCGTCGGCCCCGGCGACACCGTCGAGAAGAAAGCCAA
>NZ_JBAWFH010000499.1:0-4120 GCF_049591685.1 Rhodococcus sp. (in: high G+C Gram-positive bacteria)
CGGCTGGGACGGCAACGGCCGGGGCAGCAAGCCGTGACGGCTCGGTCGTGATGCGGACGGTTTCGCTCTCGCGGGTCACCCTGGCGTCCCCGTCCCCGTCCCCGTCAGCGTCCCCGTCCTCGTCCTCGTCCTCGTCAGCGTCGGCTTCGGTCGGCGTCGTTCGGGCTGGCGTCTTACCCGGCGGAATCCGACGCGAAGGCTTGGTTCGCGCATGTTGACCTCGGTGATCGTGTCTGTGCTTCCGCTGGCCGTTGTCGATGCCGTCGGTGTGGGCGCTCTGGCGATGCCCGTGTGGTTCCTGCTGTCCGATCGAGCGCGAACCGGCTACATCTGCATCTATCTGACGATTCTCGCCGCCGCATATGCGACCATCGGCGTCGCTATGCTGAACGGGCCGTCAGGCATTCGCACCATCGCACAGGAGCAGTTCGGTTCGGACGCGGGTGGATGGGTTCGGGGTGTGGTCGGCGTGGTCCTACTCCTGATTGCAGCGTGGTACGGGTTGATCCACAACGTTCCGGTTCGTGAACAGGGCGTGGGCTGGTTCGAAAAGTGGCGTGATGCCGCGATAGGTGAGAACGCCACCCTGCGCGGTGTGGTGGGGGTGGCGCTCCTCGCGACTGTCGTGGAGATTCCGACGGCAGTTCCCTTCGCCATCGCGCTCGGTCGTATCGACGAGATAGATCCCAGCGTCGCTGGGCAACTGTTCGCCGTCGTGACCTACACGGTGGTCATGATCGTGCCCGCACTCGCACTCACGATTGCATCGGTGATGGCGCGAATGCATGTCGCCGGCGTGCTCTATCGCGTCGACCTGTGGTTTCGGCGAAATGCCCAAGAGAACACCGCATGGATAGTCGCGTTCGTCGGATTCGCCTTGTTCTTCGAGACCCAGCTGTACAACTCGGTAATGGGTTTGATTTCCGATGCGGCCGCCTCGGACGGGTAACCGTTAGAGTTGATCTGCGCGTGAGTCCGCCAGCGAGCTGACGAAGGGGGAGCCATGGTTCGTGCGGAATCCGGATCTCGTTGGCGCCCAGACCGCGTCGAGGTCATACCTCTGATCTTGTTGCCGATTTCAGCAATCGTGTTGGGCGCGATGGCTGCGACGGATATCGGCGGGGCGGCCGGTAGACGTCTTCTCGAAAGCCCCGTGTTGATCGTCCCGACAGTGTTGTTGTTCGCCGCACTCACATGCGTCTTGTGCCTGCGTCGCCGCTTTCCGATCATCACGTACACGACCAGTGTCGCCATCACGGCTGTGATGATGCTGGTTCTGAGAAGCGCGAGTTTGGGCATCAGCCCGATGTACTGGTTCGCTGCTGTCGCTCTCGGAATGCGGGCGCAGGGGTGGCGGTTGGTGGCCGCCATGATCGGCGGTATCGCCGTCGATAGCCTCGTTTCAGCATGGGTTCGGGTCGGAAGTCCCGACGGCGGGGAAGCCGACTTCTCGTCTCAGTTGTGGGTGGCGCTGTTCAACGCCACGCTCACCACCACCGCGTTGGTAATGCTCGGCGCCGTGATCGCCGCCCATCGCCGGCAGGTGGCGTCGGGGGCCACCGAACTCGAACATGCGCGGCATGAACACGAGTCGCGAATCGCACGGGCGGTCGAGGCCGAGCGTGCGTCCATGGCACGTGAACTCCACGACATGGCCGCCCATCATCTGGCCGCAATGCTGATCCAGGCGAGAAATGCTGAGCGGCTCCTCGAACAGGACCCGGCGAAAGCGCAGGAGTTGCTGTCCGGTGTGATCGGACAGGGACGCCGTACGCTGGACGGTCTTCGTCAAATCGTCGGCATCCTCCGTATGCCCGACGGCGCGGGGGTCCCACCACAACCCACCATCGCCGACATCGCGTCACTCGTGGAGGGATTCCGGACGATGTTCGCCGATGTGCATGTGGCGATATGCAGAGATAGCGCCGACGTGGACAGCGGAGTGCAACTGGCGTGCTACCGGATCGTCCAGGAATCACTGTCCAATGCGAGCCGCTATGCGCTGCGATCGCGCGCAGTGGTGAAGGTGGAGCGAGCGGGCGACGCAATGGTGATCACCGTGCTCAACGATGCAGGTAGTACCAAGACGATCGACACTGCAGCCGATGCACATGGCCAAGGGCTGGGAATCGTCGGAATGCGTGAACGTGTGGCAATACTCGGCGGCAGCATCGACGCACACGCCGTCGACGACGGCTGGGCCGTACGTGCAGAACTCCCCGTCCACGGACGGATCGCTGTATGACCGAGCCCATCACAGTCCTGCTCGTCGACGATCAACCAGTGGTGCGGCAAGGATTCGAGATGTTCTTCGCCGACGACCCCCGCATTCACGTGGTCGGTCACGCGGCCTCGGGAACCCGAGCCGTAGAACAGGTCAGAATGCTGCGTCCCGACGTAGTGCTGATGGACATTCGTATGCCACAACGCGACGGGCTGTCCGCAACCAGAGAAATCGTGGAACGGTTCACTCAGTCGCGGGTGATAGTAGTGACCACGTTCGATCTGGACGAATACGTCTTCGCCGCCCTCGACCTCGGCGCATCGGGGTTCTTACTCAAGGACGCCGATCCGAGCGAACTGGCCCAAGCGATCGTCGACGTCGCAGCAGGAGGAACCGCGATGTCGGCGCGAGTCACCACCCGCGTCGCGCAAGAATTCGCCCGTCGCAACGGAATCGCGGTCAGACAGATCGAGCACGACCTGACCGCGCGGGAGATGGACGTCGTGCGAAATCTCGCGGACGGACTCTCCAATGAGGACATCGCCGCCCGCCTACATATCGAGGCGAGCACCGTCAAAACGCACATCGGCAACATCGCGCGCAGACTGGGTGTGCGCACCCGCTTACAGATTGTCATCTGGGCATACCGCAGCGGCGTCGTCCGGAGTGATTCCGGACGTTGAATCAGGCAGGCCGAACGTTTCCGCTCGCGCTATCCAGCATCGCCCCGTGCATGCGCCGATCGAGCCGACCGACCGGAGCCGTCGGGAATTGTTTGTCGGTGGGTGGTTGTACCTTTCCCGCCATGCAGAAGTTGGGGGACTTCGACACAGCACACACGCTGTCCGACCAGGACATCGTGTCCACACTCGCGCACATCCACACCACCGAAACCGCGCTCGCCGCAGCACGACTGGCCACCCTCGCCGAAGCCGACCGACGCGGCATCGCACTGAAACTCGGACACTCCTCCGTCAAACGCTGGTACGCACACGCCACCCGCATCCCCGAAAGCAACGCAGCCCACCAAATCGCCCTCGGCACCTGGCTCCACCACCACCCCACCATCGCGGCCGCACTCACCGACGGCACCATCCACTACCTCCACGCCAAAGCCATCGCCGACGGCCACACCGTCATCACCACCGCCGACCCCACCCTCGACAACAACACCCAACACGAACTCATCGCAGCCCTACTCCACGTCGCCACCCACTCCATCGCCAAAGCCGTCACCGACCGCGCCCACGAACTCGCCCACCACGCCGCCGCAACAGCCCGCGCCCGCTACGACGCCGAACAGCAACGACGAACAGAAGAGCAGAAGAACACCCCACCCGAAGACACGGATGGTGACGGAGATGGCGGCGGCGTCGACGATGGTGCTGACGGCGATGATGGTGTTGGTCGCGGTGCCGATGAGACCGAGAAGACGCCGGATGTGGACGACGCCCCGCAGGGTCCGCCGCCGCTACCGGTCTCCGAGAACACCGCACTCAACGAACTGCACATCTACCCACTCGCCAACGGTCGCAATGATATCCGCGGCAACTACGACAAGCTCACTACCGAAAGACTCAAAGCCGCACTCTCCCCGCACGCCGCGCCCAGACCGGGACCCGACGGCACCCGCGACCCCCGCACACCCGCACGCCGCAACGCCGACGCACTCGCCGACATCATCGCCCAGCACCTGCGCGGCGGTATGAGAGCTTCAGGTGCGCCCACCGCCGACGTCAAACTCATCGTCCGCCTCGCCGACCTGATGAAGAAACCCAGCAGCGCGCGTGGTGAAGGCCCGAGCGGCGAAAGTCCGAGCAGTGAAAGCCCGAGCGGGCAGAACCCCTCCGGTGGAGGCCCTCGCGATAGAAGCCCGAACGGGAGAAGCCCGAGCGG
>NZ_JBAWFH010000500.1:0-14031 GCF_049591685.1 Rhodococcus sp. (in: high G+C Gram-positive bacteria)
CTCCACGTTCGGACGAATCCCGGCGGTGACGACGATCATGTCTGCGGGCAGCGACGTGCCGTCGGCGAAGCCGACTCCCGCGACGCGCCCGTCGTGGGTCCGCAGAACCGAAGTCGTTCTCTTCGACGTGTGAACTCCGACGCCGAGGGAGGTGATCTTGTTGCGGAGCAGGTGGCCGCCGCGTTCGTCGAGCTGTTGGTTCATCAGGTGGCCGGGGGAGTGCACGACATCCACCTCGAGCCCCTGCGTTCGAAGTCCGTATGCGGCTTCGAGGCCGAGAAGTCCGCCGCCGATGACCACGGCCCGCAGATCGTCCTGCGCGCCTGCCATCTGCAGCATTCCATTGGTGTCCGCGATGGTGCGGAAGCCGAACACACCGCGGGCCAGCCTGCCGTCGGGTTCGCGGAGGCCGTCCATGTTCGGAAAGAAGGTGTTGCTTCCGGTGGCGATGATCAACGTGTCGTAACTTGCGACGCGCCCGCTCTCGCACGTCACCGTCTTGGCGAAACGGTCGAGGGAGGTGGCGCGGTCACCGACGTGAAGGGCGACCCCGTTCTCGCGGTACCAGCTCATGGGGTTGAGGAGGAGGTCTTCGTCGTCCACTCCGGTTTCACCGGCCAGGACGTGCGACAGCATGATTCGGTTGTAGTTGCCATAGGGTTCGTCGCCGATCATCGTGACGTCGAAGTGGTCGGCGCCTCGTTTGAGGATCTCCTCGACCGTCCTTGCTCCGGCCATGCCGTTGCCGACGACGAGCAGCCGCTGGGGCATCAGATCAACACCAGGCCGAAGTCGATGACCACTTCGCCGGTGGCACCCTCGGGCGCGGCGACTACCAGCTCGAGCACCGAATCCGGATCCACGTCCTCCACGACCCGCAGCGCAATGTTGACCCCGCTCTTGGCACCCATCGGGAACAGGCGCATCGGCCGACCGTCGCGCAGCAGAGTGACCACGACGAGTTCGTCGCTCGAATTACCGCCGCGGAAGTACAGAGGCTGTGCGGTCGCTCCCGACGGCACGACGAAGGTGGTGGAGTCGTCCACCGGCTCGGCCTTGTCGAGGCCGTGGCCGGTGAACGGGAAGACGCCCTGCAGAAAATGCGGTGTGCTGGCCATAAACACAGGTTGCGGTGTTCCGGTGAACCCACCGCTGCGTCCGCGTTACGGGTGGATCAGGAAGACCTCACCGGCACGGGACGCCGCCTGTGCGGACTGGGCGGTAGCTGCTTTGCAGCCCTGTCGAACGCAGCCTGTCAGAGACCGAAGTTCCCTCGGCCGCGGCGACGGAGGTAGCGCTCGAACTCGGCCGCGATGGCATCGCCGTCGATCTTGGAGATCGCCTCGGAAATGTCGACTTCTGCATCGCCGCGCTCCTCGAGGGTGCGCACGTACTCGCTGATCTCGTCGTCTTCCTTGGTCATCTCCGTGACGGCTTCCTCCCATTCCTCGGCTTGCGTGGGGAGTTCGCCGAGAGGTACCTCGATGTCCAGGACTTCCTCCACGCGCTGCAGCAACGCCACCGTGGCTTTCGGATTGGGGGGCTGCGATACGTAATGCGGAACGGCGGCCCAGAACGACACCGCAGGAACACCGGCCTTGACGCACTCGTCCTGGAGCACTCCTGTGATGCCGGTCGGGCCTTCGTAGCGGGTCTGTTCGAGGCTGAAGCGTTCGGCAGCTTCCACACTGTGCGCGCTGCCGGTCACCGGAACCGGTCGGGTGTGCGGAGTGTCTGCGAGGAGTGCTCCCAGAATGACGACGGTGTCCACGCCCAGTTGCTCGATGAATTCGAGTAGGTCGTCGCAGAAGCTGCGCCACCGCATGTTCGGTTCGATCCCGCGGAGCAGTACTACGTCCCGGGCACTCCCGGGGGGCGAGCACACCGACAGCCGCGTGGACGGCCACTGAATTTCGCGCGTGACGCCGTCGACCTGACGGATTGTCGGTCGGTTCACCTGGTAGTCGTAATAATCCTCGGAGTCGAGCTCGGCGAGAGGCGTGGCGTCCCAAATCAGTTCGAGATGCTCGACGGCGCCGCTCGCGGCATCTCCCGCGTCGTTCCAGCCTTCGAAAGCCGCGACCAGGATCGGATCGCGAAGCGTGGGGAGTTCGATCTCGTCGTCGAGTTCGTCATCGTGGATGTGCTCGGAAACCGGCGAAAACGGTAGCGCGCTCGATACGGCCGAGTTCACGGCTTCCAGCAGGGCCTCCGCGGCGCTGTCCGAATTGTCGGGCTCGGTATCATCGTTGTCGGCGGTGAAGTTGCCGTCTCGGTTTCGGGGACTCACCACGACAGCCTACGACCAGCCCAGCCGCTCGTGTCACGGCTCCATGCCTGTCGTGATCGAGTATCGGTTTCCCACTAGTCTGTAGGAATGCCTGCGCTACACAAAACGAGCCTGCTCGAAGCGATTGCAACTCGCGTTGTCATCGGCGACGGGGCAATGGGAACGATGTTGCAGGACGCGAATCTCACGCTCGACGACTTCATCGGCCTCGAAGGCTGCAACGAGATTCTCAACGACACGCGTCCGGACGTGCTTCGCGAGATCCATCGCGCCTACTACGACGCCGGCGCCGATGCGGTGGAAACCAACACCTTCGGCTGCAACCTTCCCAACCTCGCCGACTACGACATCGCCGACCGCATTCGTGAACTCTCCGAGAAAGGCACGCGCCTGGCGCGCGAGACCGCCGACGAGATGGGCCCCGGTCGCGGCAGCATGGACCGCTTCGTACTCGGTTCGATGGGCCCGGGCACCAAGCTCCCCACCCTGGGGCATGCGCCGTTCGCGAGCCTGCGCGACGCGTACACCGAAGCTGCGCTCGGCATGATCGACGGCGGCGCGGACGCCATCCTGATCGAGACGTGCCAGGATTTGCTTCAGGTGAAGGCCGCCATCATCGGCAGTCAGCACGCCATGGACAAGCTGAACGTCCGCATTCCCATCATCACCCACGTCACCGTCGAAACAACCGGATCGATGCTCGTCGGCAGCGAGATCGGCGCGGCGCTGACGGCACTCGAACCCCTCGGCATCGACATGATCGGCTTGAACTGCGCCACCGGCCCCGCCGAGATGAGCGAGCACCTGCGTCACCTGTCCAAGCACTCCAGGTTGCCCGTGTCGGTCATGCCCAACGCGGGTCTTCCGACGCTCGGACCCAACGGTGCGCTCTACCCTCTCACTGCGCCCGAGCTGGCGACCGCGCTGAGCGGTTTCGTCACCGAGTACGGGCTGTCCCTCGTCGGCGGTTGCTGCGGCACGACGCCCGAGCACATTCGCCAGGTCGCCGACATGGTCCACAGCTCCACGAAAGCCGAACGCGTTGCGGTTCCCGAGCCGGGTGTGTCGTCTCTCTACACCGCTGTTCCGTTCGAGCAGGACGCCAGCATCCTCCTGATCGGCGAGC
The DNA here is from genome assembly GCF_049591685.1 of Rhodococcus sp. (in: high G+C Gram-positive bacteria). Lineage (GTDB taxonomy): Bacteria > Actinomycetota > Actinomycetes > Mycobacteriales > Mycobacteriaceae > Rhodococcoides. Next base: position 3,417 of record NZ_JBAWFH010000500.1, read on the forward strand.
GCACCAACTCCAACGGCTCCAAGGCGTTTCGCGATGCGATGCTCGCCGAGGACTACGAGCGCTGCCTCGACATCGCCAAGGATCAGACGCGCGACGGTGCTCACATGCTCGATCTGAACGTCGACTACGTCGGCCGCGACGGAGCCAAGGACATGGCCGCGTTGGCATCGCGTCTCGCGACCGCGTCCACGTTGCCGATCATGCTCGACTCCACCGAACCAGCAGTGCTCGAGGCCGGTCTCGAGCACCTGGGCGGCCGCAGTGCGGTCAACTCGGTCAACTACGAGGACGGCGACGGGCCCGATTCGCGTTTCCAAAAGATCATGAGGCTCGTCAAGGAGCACGGCGCGGCTGTGGTCGCGCTGACCATCGACGAGGAAGGGCAGGCGCGTACCGCCGAGTGGAAGGTACGTGTCGCCGACCGGCTGATCGAGGACATCACCACCAACTGGGGCCTGCGCCACGAGGACATCATCGTGGACACACTCACCTTCCCGATCTCGACGGGACAGGAAGAAGTGCGCCGCGACGGTATCGAAACCATCGAGGCCATTCGGCAGCTCAAGGCGAAGTATCCGACGCTGCATACGACCCTCGGCCTATCCAACATCTCGTTCGGCCTGAATCCAGCTGCACGTCAGGTGCTCAACTCCGTCTTCCTGCACGAGTGCACCGAGGCCGGTCTGGACACGGCCATCGTCCACGCGTCGAAGATCCTGCCGATGAACAAGATTCCCGACGAACAGCGTGAGACTGCGCTCGATCTCGTGTACGACCGGCGCCGAGAAGGCTACGACCCGCTGCAGAAGCTCATGCAACTCTTCGAAGGAGTTTCGGCGGCTTCCGCACGCGAATCCCGCGCCGAGGAACTGGGCCGGCTCCCGCTGTTCGAACGTCTCGAACGACGCATCGTCGACGGCGAACGCAACGGCCTAGACGCCGACCTCGACGCCGCCATGGACGAGAAGCCGCCGCTCGAGATCATCAACGAGACGCTGCTCTCGGGCATGAAGACGGTCGGTGAGCTGTTCGGCTCCGGCCAGATGCAGTTGCCGTTCGTGCTGGCGTCTGCCGAAGTGATGAAAGCGGCCGTCGCGTATCTCGAACCGCACATGGAGGCGACGGACGACGACGGCAAGGGCCGGATCGTGCTCGGAACCGTCAAGGGCGACGTCCACGACATCGGTAAGAATCTCGTCGACATCATCCTCAGCAACAACGGCTACGAGGTCGTCAATCTCGGAATCAAGCAACCGATTGCGACCATTCTCGAAGCAGCGATCGACAAGCGTGCCGACGTGATCGGCATGTCGGGATTGCTGGTGAAGTCGACGGTGGTCATGAAGGACAACCTGATCGAGCTCAACAACAAGGGCGTCGCGGAACAGTTCCCCGTCCTACTCGGCGGCGCCGCCCTGACCAGGTCGTACGTCGAGAACGACCTGCAGGATGTCTATCAGGGCGATGTGCACTACGCCCGCGATGCGTTCGAGGGTCTGCGGTTGATGGACACGATCATGACCACCAAGCGCGGCGGCGGCCCCGACCCGGACAGCCCGGAAGCTCTCGAAGCGAAGGCCAAAACCGAGGAGCGCAAAGCACGACACGAACGGTCGCGTCGTATCGCCGAGAAGCGCAAGGCCGCCGAGGTCCCCGTGGTCGTACCCGCACGATCCGACGTCGCCACCGATGTGGAGACGCCCGTGCCGCCGTTCTGGGGCACGCGCATCGTCAAGGGTGTCTCGCTCGCCGAGTATTCAGGCCTGCTCGACGAACGTGCGCTGTTCCTCGGTCAGTGGGGGTTGCGCGGCGTTCGCAAGGGTGAGGGTCCGACCTACGAAGACCTTGTGGAGACAGAGGGCAGACCACGCCTGCGGTACTGGCTCGATCGCCTGAGCACCGACGGCATCCTCGCGCACGCGGCACTCGTCTACGGGTACTTCCCTGCGGTCTCGGAGGGCGACGACGTCGTCGTGCTCGACGAGCCCACGCCCGACGCGTCCGAACGGTTCCGCTTCACCTTCCCTCGTCAGCAGCGCGACAGATTCCTCTGCATCGCTGACTTCGTGCGCTCGCGAGACGCGGCACGCGAGAGCGGCCAGGTCGACGTGCTCCCGATGAACCTGGTGACGATGGGCCAACCGATCGCCGACTTCGCCAACGAGTTGTTCGCCGCCGACGCCTACCGCGACTACCTCGAAGTGCATGGTATCGGCGTGCAGTTGACCGAAGCACTCGCCGAGTACTGGCACCGACGGGTTCGCGAAGAACTGCAACTCGCGGGCGGCCGCAGTGTGGCAGCCGACGACCCCGAGGAAGCCGAAGGATTCTTCAAACTCGAGTATCGCGGTGCTCGATACTCGTTCGGTTACGGTGCGTGCCCCGATCTGGAAGATCGCATCAAACTCGCCGCGCTGCTCGAACCCGAGCGAATCGGCGTGAAGCTCTCAGAAGAGCTTCAGCTACACCCCGAACAGTCCACCGACGCGTTCGTACTTCACCACCCGGAGGCAAAGTATTTCAATGTCTGACTCCACCGAAACACGTCTTCGGGGCGTCTTGTGGGACATGGACGGCACACTGCTCGACTCGGAGAAGATTTGGGATGTGGCCGTCGCAGAACTCTCGCTCGAACTCGGCCGCGAACTCACCGCCGAGGTTCGAGAAGCCACCCTCGGCAACTCAATGCGGGGCGCGCTCGTGAAGGTGTTCGCACACACCGGAACCGAAGCGACCGAAAATAAGCTGGTCTGGGCGCGAAACTGGCTGACCACCCGGGTGGGTGCACTGTTTGCCGAAGGTATCCCGTGGCGACCGGGCGCAAAGGACACCCTGCAACTCGTCCGCGACATGGGGTTGTCCACAGCGCTCGTCACCAACACCGAACGCGGACTCGTCGAGAATGCGCTCGACACGATCGGACGGGAATACTTCGACTTCACCGTCAGCGGCGACGAAGTAGAAGAAGGAAAACCGCACCCGGGCCCGTACCTGCGCGGCGCATCCCTCCTCGGTCTCGACCCGCAATCGTGCCTCGCCATCGAGGACTCACCCACCGGGTCGTTGTCGGCGCACCGGGCCGGCTGTTCGGTGTTGCTCGTCCCATCCGAGGTCGCGGTGACGCCCAGCCCCGGGTACGTCGTGCGCGAGTCACTCGTCGGAATCACCGCTGACGACCTCCGGTCGGCGTGGTGCGATGCACGGTCCACTTCGTCCTCATGAAAGAATCACTCACCGTGAAAACCTTCGATTCCCTGTTCGCTGAGCTCACCGAACGCGCGGCGACGCGTCCCGAGGGCTCGGGCACCGTCGCGGCATTGGACGCCGGTGTACATGCGCAGGGTAAGAAGATCCTCGAAGAAGCCGGTGAGGTCTGGATTGCGGCCGAGCACGAGGGTGACGCGGCGCTGGCCGAGGAGATCTCTCAGCTGCTGTATTGGGTTCAGGTGCTGATGGTCGGGCGCGGTTTGACGCTCGACGATGTCTACCGACATCTGTGAGTCTTGCCCTCCGCTATCCCGATCGCTTATCGAAAGCCAAGGACCCCAGCAAATGTTGCGCGTAGCAGTTCCGAACAAAGGTGCCCTGTCCGAGTCGGCCGCCGAGATCTTGAGCGAAGCAGGCTATCGCCGCCGCAGTGACTCCAAGGACCTCACGGTTCTCGACCCGTCGAACGGCGTCGAGTTCTTCTTTTTGCGGCCCAAAGACATTGCGATCTACGTCGGCTCCGGGGAACTCGACCTTGGCATCACCGGACGGGACCTGGCCCTCGACTCGGGCGCTCCCGTCGACGAGATCCTGTCGCTCGGCTTCGGCCGGTCGACGTTTCGCTACGCCGGTCCCGCAGGCAAGGAGTGGTCGCCGGACGACCTCGGCGGGATGCGGATCGCCACCTCCTACCCGAATCTCGTCAAGGCCGACCTCGCCTCGAGGGGCCTCGAGGCAACCGTGATTCGTCTCGACGGCGCCGTCGAGATCTCCATCCAGCTGGGCGTCGCCGACGCGATCGCGGACGTCGTCGAGTCCGGGCGTTCGCTCCGGCAGAACAACCTGGTGGCGTTCGGTGAATCGTTGTGCGACTCCGAAGGCGTGCTCATCGAACGGGCTGGGAACGGGCAGGCGGACGGGCCCGACGGTACAGCGAAGACGCGCAAACAGTTCGTCGCCCGAGTGCAAGGTGTGGTGTTCGCTCAGCAGTACCTGATGCTCGATTACGACTGCCCGAAAGCAATCCTCGACGAGGCCGTGAAGATCACCCCGGGCATCGAATCGCCGACACTGTCGCCGATGGGCGACGAGAACTGGGTGGCGGTGCGCGCGATGGTCTCACGCAAGGTGCACAACACCGTCATGGACGACCTCGCGGACCTGGGTGCCAAAGCCATTCTGGCGTCCGATATTCGGTCCTGCCGCGCCTTCTGACCGGTCCTGGGGTTGCATGCTTGCGTATAACCACGCTTGCGTATAAACCAGGACGTGGATCGCACCGTGAAGCTCAGTGCCGGGATCGCACCAGGACCGTCTGGGCGATCCGGCCGACTGGGCCGTGCTCGTCGTGCAGCACTCCGGCGGACATCGCGAAACCGTCGGGGCCCGTGGATGTCTCGGCGGTTATACCAATCCATTCGCCTACCGGGACTCGGAAGACGTGGACGGTCAGATCGGTATTGAGGAAGGTCCAGTCGTCGAGACTGAGTTTCGCTCCGATGCCGTTGGCAATGTCGGCAACCGAGAACAGTCGCTCGATCGGCGTCATCGTCTCGCCGAGCACCAGACTTGTTGTGGGGCGCGCCCAGACGAGGCCAGGACCGTTCCCGCCGAGCTCACTGAGGGCGCGAATGTCGACGTTGTCGAGGTAGCCGGATTTCCAACGGCCGCCCCACACGTGAGTTTTCGCCTCCGACAACGGCTTCAGCGGCGTATCGGCCGCGTACGCGACACGAGAGGTGTCGGATGTCGACATCCTCCACGCCGTTCCCCGCGCAACGGCGCGAGTCGCTCCATCGTTTGTGCGCGCCCACAACTCTGCGACGACGAGTTCGATGTTCTTGCCCGGTCGTTCGAGCCACGACCTGACCTCGATGTCGGCGATGGGTACGGGGCCGAGCAGCTCGACGACGACTCTGGTGACGCGGACGTCGTTGCGGGAAGCGGTGCGCTCGAGCGAGCGCGCGAGCAGGGCGGACGGCGGAGCACCGTGCTGCATCGTCGGCGCCCAGAGGCTGACCGTGCGACCGGTCGTGGCGAACACCTCGTTGCCGTCGGCGTTGCGGTCGAGTGGCACGAAGAACGCATCCGGTTGTCCCACGCCACTTTCGGCGGTCACTGAATCCTCGCTGTCGGTGACTGAATCCCCGCTGTCGGTCACAGTGCGGACTCGGAGATCAGCAGGTTTGTTTCGTCGGGGTGCTGGGGCCACCCGGGATAGACCGGGGGAGTGCCCCCGAACTCGGGGCACAGCGCCTGATGGTCGCACCACTTACACAGCTTTCCCTTTTTCGCCTGGAAGTCCCCGGTGCGCCCGGCGTCCACGATGGCCTTCCATATCGCCGACAGCATGCGTTCGAAGCGAACCAGTTCTGCCTCGTCTGGTTTGTACGTCAGCGACTGCTTGTCCGACAGGTACAGCAACTTCAGCTGAGCGGGAACGACTCCGCGCAAACGCATGACCACGAGGGCGTAGAACTTCATCTGGAACAGAGCCTTCGCCTCGGTGTACTCGCGAGGCGACTTGCCCGTCTTGTAATCGACGACCCGAATCATCCCGTTCTTTGCCACGTCGATTCGATCGATGAAACCGCGCAGCGGTGTCCCGTCGGCCAATTCGATTTCCACCCGCTGTTCGCAGGATTCGGGGTCGAAACGCGTCGGATCTTCCATCTCGTAGTAACCGGCGACGAGGTTGCGCGCCTGGTCGAGCAGTGCGACGAGTTCGTCACCGGTGATGAGTTCGGCCAGCTCGGGCGATTCGGTGCGCACGCGTTCCCACGCGGGTTCGACCAACCGTACTGCTTGATCGGACTGCCTTGTGGCCGAAGGCATTGCGTACAGCGCCTCCAGAGCCGCGTGTACCACTGTGCCCTTGACCTGCGCCGTGGTCGACTTCTCCGGAATGCGATCGATGGCCCGAAAGCGGTACAGCAGTGGGCATTGCTTGAAATCGCTGGCGCGCGAAGGCGACAGAGCCGGCCTGCTCCGGCGAACCGGCCGGTCCGACTCGTCGACCGATGGCGCACTCGCGACGGGTGGGGCAGGCAAATCCGTAATACTCACACCCAGCAGACTAAGCCCGTGGTCCGACAGATTCGCGCAGGCCCGTAGTCTGAGCCCACCGAGTCGATAGTCCGCCGTGGACCGACTGCTCCGGTTCAGCAAACGAAAGAGGTAGTCGGCTGTGTCTTCGGACGGCGTGACTTCGGCCAATGAGCTCTCGAACGACGAGTTCTCGGACACCGTGCCGTCGGACGACAACATTGTCGACAGCAGCATTACCGCCAGTGGCGACAACGACAGCGGCGAGCGCACGCCGACGGGTCCTGCACGTAGCGGTCCGTTTCGCACCGGTGACCGAGTCCAGCTCACGGACGGCAAGGGCAGGCATTACACGGTCGTCCTCGAAGCCGGCAAAGAATTTCACACCCACCGCGGCGGAATCACGCACGATGCCCTCATCGGCGCGGACGAAGGCAGCGTGGTCACGTCGGTCAACGGCACGCCCTACCTGGCGCTGCGGCCGTTGCTCACCGACTACGTGCTGTCCATGCCGCGCGGCGCGCAGGTCATCTACCCCAAGGACGCAGCGCAGATCGTGCACGAGGGTGACGTGTTCCCCGGCGCCCGCGTGCTGGAGGCAGGCGCAGGCTCCGGCGCGCTGACCTGCTCGCTGTTGCGCGCGGTCGGAACCACCGGAACGGTCATCTCGTACGAGATTCGGCAGGACCATGCCGACTACGCCGTCAAGAACGTCGAAACATTCTTCGGTGAGCGGCCGGCGAACTGGGATCTGACGGTCGCCGACATCGACCGGTTCGGCGCCGATCATCCCGGCGAAACGGTGGATCGCGTCGTTCTCGACATGTTGGCACCCTGGGATGCGCTTCCCGCTGTTGCCGACGCGCTCGTCCCCGGGGGTGTGCTGATCGTGTACGTCGCCACGGTCACCCAGCTTTCTCGGGTGGTCGAGGCGCTTCGTGCGCAGGAATGTTGGACGGAACCCAGGTCATGGGAGTCGATCGTTCGTGGTTGGCACGTCGTCGGCCTGGCGGTGCGCCCCGAGCATCGGATGCAGGGGCACACCGCATTCCTGATCAGTGCGCGCAAGCTCGCGGCGGGCACCGTCACCCCGAAGCCGCAGCGGCGGTCCGGCAAGGGCTGATCGTCAGACGCAGGGCGCCTGACCCATAGCCAGCAGCTGGCATGCGCTGGCTTCGGACACCTTCCAGTCGCCGTCGATCAACACCCAGGTGTTGGGAGTGGGAGCGGTGGTGCCGCGGGGGGTCGCGATGGTGACCGGAGCGGTCGTGGTCTGGCCTTCGACAACGGGTTCGCCCACCTCGAAGGTGATCTCACCGTAGTTCGCCAGTGCGGCCGTCATCGTCTCGAAGTTGATCAGGCGGGCCGACCCGTTCTCCACCTCGGCGACCTTCGTCGCGGCATCGACATCGGGAGCGACGAGTAGCTCGAGTGACGCCGTGAGTTCGTTCGTCGTCGGTGCAGCGAGTGCGGTTTCGGTCGGGGATTCGGACGAGGACGCACTCGACGCGGCGGACGCCGAACTGTGATCCTCGTGATTCGCTTCGTCGCCCGAACTGCAACCCGCCAGTAGAAGTGCCGCGCCCATGGCGGCCGCGAACACCGGGATCCCGATCGTTTTCACTGGTACAGCCCCTTGCTCGTCATTGCTTGCAGCGTCCTTGTCAGGTGAGGCTAACATGGCAAATACGCAGGGCGAATGCGTCGTCGACGGTGTCGAGCGGCACTGCGACGACGTGTCCACACGCACATTTGCTTTTGTCCCGGTAGCGTTGACTGATCGGACTGGGAGGAGTCGCTATGAGCGCAACAGACAATCCGGATTCGGCTGGGGCCAGGGCGGAACTCGACGAGTTGCGCGCCGAAGCTGCGTCGCTACGTCGACAACTCGGCCAGCTCGGAGAATCGCCGGAACACATCCGTGAGCTCGAGTCCCGCATCGATTCACTGTCGCTGCGCAACTCGAAGTTGATGGACACGCTCAAGGAAGCCCGTCAGCAGCTGATCGCGCTGCGCGAGGAAGTCGATCGCCTCGGGCAGCCGCCGAGCGGCTACGGCATCTTGATGTCCGTGCACGGAGACGACACCGTCGACGTGTTCACGTCGGGACGCAAGATGCGGCTGACGTGCTCGCCCAACGTGGAGGCCGTCACTTTGTCGCCGGGGCAGACCGTGCGGCTCAACGAGGCACTGACGATCGTCGAGGCCGGCTCTTTCGAGCAGGTGGGCGAGATCAGCACTCTGCGTGAGCTTCTCGGTGACGGGTCCAGGGCACTGGTGGTCGGGCACGCGGACGAGGAGCGCGTCGTGTGGCTCGCCAAGCCGCTGTTCGACATGGCCAACGACGAGACGCCGCAGGATCCGGACGAGCCGTCACGCAAGCTGCGTCCCGGGGACTCCCTGCTGGTCGACACCAAGGCCGGGTACGCCTTCGAGCGCGTCCCCAAGGCCGAGGTCGAGGATCTCGTTCTCGAAGAGGTGCCCGATGTCGGTTACGAGGACATCGGCGGGCTCGGTCGCCAGATCGAGCAGATTCGCGATGCCGTCGAGCTCCCGTTCCTTCACAAGGACCTGTTCCGCGAGTACTCGCTGCGGCCTCCGAAGGGTGTGTTGCTGTACGGCCCTCCGGGTTGCGGCAAGACCCTCATCGCGAAGGCGGTCGCCAACTCGCTTGCCAAGAAGATCGCCGAGGCGCGAGGCCAGGATGCCAAAGAAGCGAAGTCGTTCTTCCTCAACATCAAGGGCCCCGAGCTGCTCAACAAGTTCGTGGGTGAGACCGAGCGCCACATCCGGATGATCTTCCAGCGTGCCCGCGAGAAGGCCTCCGAGGGCACTCCGGTCATCGTCTTCTTCGACGAGATGGATTCCATCTTCCGCACCCGTGGATCCGGTGTGTCGTCCGATGTGGAAACGACCGTCGTGCCTCAGTTGCTGGCCGAGATCGACGGTGTCGAAGGGCTCGAGAACGTCATCGTCATCGGGGCATCCAACCGCGAGGACATGATCGACCCCGCCATTCTCCGCCCGGGCCGACTGGACGTGAAGATCAAGATCGAGCGTCCGGACGCGGAGTCCGCGCAGGACATCTTCTCGAAGTACCTGACGGATTCGCTGCCGGTCAATGCCGACGACCTCGCCGAGTTCGGTGGCGACCGGGCGGCGTGCGTCCGGGCAATGATCGAGCGGGTCGTCGACCGCATGTACGCGGAGAGCGAGGACAACCGCTTCCTCGAGGTCACCTACGCCAACGGCGACAAGGAAGTCCTGTTTTTCAAGGACTTCAACTCCGGTGCCATGATTCAGAACATCGTGGACAGATCGAAGAAGTACGCCATCAAGTCCGTTCTCGAATCGGGTACACCCGGACTGCGCGTCCAGCATCTCTTCGACTCCATCGTCGACGAGTTCGCGGAGAACGAGGACCTGCCGAATACCACCAACCCGGACGACTGGGCTCGTATCTCGGGCAAGAAGGGCGAGCGAATCGTCTACATCCGGACGTTGGTCACCGGTAAGAACGCAAGTGCGTCGCGTGCGATCGACACCGAGTCCAACACCGGTCAGTACCTGTAGCAAGCCCCTCACAGCGCTGCCCGTCACCGACGTTCGTCGGCGGCGGGCAGCGCTGTCGTTTGTCCGGCCGCGGGCAAGCGCGGCGCTCGGTTCCGACAGGCCTCGTGTGATCACCTAGGCTCGCGGTATGGAGCGCATCATCGGCATCGAGGTCGAGTACGGCATTTCGTCCCCGACCGAACCGACGGCCAATCCGATCCTCACGTCCACGCAGGCGGTGCTGGCTTACGCGGCAGCTGCAGGCGTTCCGCGGGCCAAGCGCACACGGTGGGACTACGAGGTCGAGTCGCCCCTGCGCGATGCCCGTGGGTTCGATCTGGGCCGCTTCAGTGGGCCCGCTCCGGTCATCGACGCCGACGAGGTCGGCGCGGCGAACATGATCCTCACCAACGGTGCGCGGCTCTACGTCGATCATGCCCACCCCGAATACTCTGCGCCCGAGGTGCGCGATCCACTCGACGCCGTCATCTGGGACAAGGCGGGCGAGCGCGTGATGGAGGCTGCGGCACGGCATGCGTCGAGCGTGCCCGGCGCCCCGCGCCTGCAGTTGTACAAGAACAACGTCGATGGCAAGGGCGCGTCGTACGGCACGCACGAGAACTACCTGATGGCGCGCAGTACGCCGTTCACGGCGGTCATCGCGGGCCTCACGCCGTTCTTCGTCTCCCGCCAGGTCATGACCGGCTCCGGCCGCGTCGGCATCGGTGCCGCGGGCGAGGAGGCCGGGTTCCAGCTCTCCCAGCGCGCCGACTACATCGAGGTCGAGGTCGGCCTGGAGACGACGCTCAAG
>NZ_JBAWFH010000501.1:0-4431 GCF_049591685.1 Rhodococcus sp. (in: high G+C Gram-positive bacteria)
GGGGTCGGTCGTCGTCACCGCCTTGTGAAGGAACGAACCCTTCGGTCCCATCCGCGGCGGAAAAGGCCTCGCCGCTGGAGCAGCGGGAGTGGGCCTGGGCGCTAGGGCAGTCACTGATCCTCCTGAAGATGCGTCCGTGCTCCGAACATGGTGCGGGACGTCCTGGTGTCTTGCGCTACTGGAATCGTAGACCGTCTACTTCGAGCATGCCGAACCGGTCCTACCGTGTGTCGTATTGCGGTCCCGCACCAGCAACAGGGACGTGCGCCGCGTCGTCCGTTCGACCTCGATAGGGTGTGACGGCATCCCACTCCCGTTAGGAACGTACGAGTTGCCCATCCAATCTTCTGTGCGAAGTTCTCCTGTGCGAAATGTCGTCGTCGCTCTCGCCGCCGGGGCACTCGTCGCTCTCTCCGGGTGCAGTAGCTCGGCCGCTTCCGAGGACGCCGCGTCGACCATCGTTCGCAGTACCACCAAGATCGCCGGCGCCGGCGTGGTCGGCAACGACCGCGAGACCACCGGGTTGTGCCCGGCACCCGCTCCCCTGGATCCCACCGGGATCGAGGGCGCAGTGCGTCCCGTCGGACACAGCGAGGGCATCACCGAGGTACCGGCGGACCCGACGCGCATCGTCGTGCTCGACGCGGCGTCACTCGACGCCACGTGCGCCCTCGGAGTGTGGGAGCGGGTCGTCGGCGCCGCGACACTCGATCCGTACTTCCGCGGAGACGGCGACCAGGAGTTGTATTTGGGTGTCGGAATTTCGGAAATCCCTCCAGTCGGGCCCGTGGGCGCGCCGGACATCGCTGCTGTCGCGGCCCTCTCCCCCGATCTGATCATCGGCTCGGACGCGTTGGGTGCGGATGTGTACGACGACCTTGCCGACATCGCGCCGACGGTCTTCACCTCGTCGGACAACGGCTGGAAGGGCACCTTCCTCCAGTCCGCCGCCGTGCTGGGGCGCGGGGCAACTGCGTTCGACGAGCTGGCGCGCTTCACCGCCGACGCCGAACAGGTGGGGCGCGCGGTCGACGCGGATCAGACTCAGGCCTCCGTCGTGCGGTTTCGTTCCGATTCGATCGTCACCGACGGGACCGCGTCGTTTGCAGGCGAGGTCTTGGGCGAAGTCGGCGTTCAGCGGCCACCGACTCAGCGCGGCGAGCCCGTCGTCATTGCGGCGGACGACGTGGCTGCGGCAGAAGGCGACATCGTCTACGTCAGGTTCGACGGAGACGACGGCGAGACGTTCGGCACCACGGTCATGGCGAGTGATCCGTGGGCTCAGCTCGGTTCGGTGAAGGACGGACGAGTGTTCGCGGTGGACGACACCGTGTGGTCCGGCAGCGGCATCGTCGCCGCGCGGGCGATACTCGCCGATGTGACGAACTCGCTCAACGCCTACGTGTCTTGACGTGCCAGTACCCGAGTTCGTACTCGACCTGCGCAGCAAGGTCGGCCACGCACCGTTGTGGCTGTCGGGCGTCAGCGCCGTCGTGCAACATTCGAACGGCCGAGTACTACTCACCCGTCGACGTGACAACGGGCAGTGGGCAGTCGTCTCCGGAATTCTCGAACCCGGCGAGGAGCCCGGCCCTGCGGCACTCCGCGAGATACTCGAGGAAACGGGCGTCGATGCAGAACTCGTTCGGATCACCAGCGTGGACGTGACCGAACCGATCACATACCCCAACGGTGATGTTGCGCAGTACCTCGACATCACCTTCCTCGCGCGGCACACGGCAGGCGCGGCGCGCGTCTCCGACAACGAGAACCTCGACGTCGCGTGGTTCGATGTCGGTTCGCTGCCACTCGATATGACCACCAGTTCCCGATTGCGTATCGAGAAAGCATTGAGCGGCGCCGACGAGGCCTGGTTCGTGCGTTGACCCACCGTTCGATCCCTCGGAACTCCGCCTCGGCCTGAAATGTGATATCACTTTACTATCACTTGGCCAACAAGGAGGCTTCCATGTCCCTACCCGACACCGTGTCCGAAAAGCCCACCGGAACACCCACCACCACTATCGCCGAGCGCCCCGGCTGGGATCTGCCCGGCTGGTCGATGCTCGGCGTCGGACTTGTGCTGTTCTTCGGAGGTATCGCCGCCTTCGTGCTCGGACTCGTCTTCGCTCTCACCTGGCTCGTTGCCGTCGGTGTCGTCCTCTTCGTCGGCTCGCTTCCGGTACTCGGCGGCCTGACCCTCGTGCAGCCGAACCAGGCGCGCGTTCTGCAGCTCCTCGGCAGTTCGTACAGCGGAACACTGCGCACCCCCGGACTGCGCTGGACCAATCCACTGACACTCCGCCGAGCCATCTCGACGCGCGTTCGCAATCACGAGACCGGACAGAGCAAGGTCAACGACGCCGACGGCAACCCCATCGAGATTTCGGCCATCATCGTGTGGCAGGTAGCCGACACGGCGCTCGCGTCGTTCCAGGTCGACGACTACGAAGAATTCGTCGCCGTCCAGTCGGAATCCGCGGTCCGGCACATCGCCGGCAGCTACCCCTACGATGCGGCCGATCGAACTTCGTTGCGCGAGAACGCAGACGAGATCACTCTGGCCATGAGCGAAGAAGTGCACGCACGCGTGCGCTCGGCCGGCGTCGAAATCGTCGAAACGCGCATCAACAGGCTTGCCTACTCGCCCGAGATCGCCCAGGCGATGCTCCGACGCCAACAGGCGGGCGCCGTCATCGCCGCGCGTCAGCTGATCGTCGAAGGTGCGGTGGGAATGGTCGAGATGGCGCTCACGAAGCTCGAGGACAAGCACGTCGTCGAGCTCGACGAAGAACGCAAGGCCGCCATGGTGTCGAACCTTCTCGTCGTTCTCTGTAGCGATCGCGATACTCAGCCCGTGGTGAACACCGGATCGCTGTACCACTAGCTCATGCCTGTTGATCGTGAAAGGCCGGAGCGTAAGAAAATACTCCTGCGGCTGGACCCGGCGGTGCACGATGCGTTGGCCCGCTGGGCGGGCGACGAGCTACGCAGCACCAATGCGCAGATCGAATTCCTACTTCGTCGTGCGCTCACCGAGCAGGGGCGAATGCCCAAGGAAGCGAGCAAGATTCGGAAACCGGGAAGGCCCCCCGGCTCCTAGCCGAGGGGCCTTGCCCGAACTCCGTGAATCTAGAAGTCCCAGTCGTCGTCTTCGGTGTTGACTGCCTTGCCGATGACGTACGACGATCCGGACCCGGAGAAGAAGTCGTGGTTCTCGTCGGCATTGGGAGACAGTGCCGACAGAATCGCCGGGTTCACGTCGGTCTCGTCCTTGGGGAAGAGACCCTCGTAGCCGAGGTTGTTGAGCGCCTTGTTCGCGTTGTACCGCAGGAACTTCTTGACGTCCTCGGTGAGGCCGATCTCGTCGTACAGGTCCTGGGTGTACTCGACCTCGTTGTCGTACAACTCGAACAGCAACTCGAACGTGTAGTTCTTGAGTTCTTCGCGCTGCGCCTCGCTGACCTTCTCGAGACCCTTCTGGTACTTGTAGCCGATGTAGTACCCGTGCACGGCCTCGTCACGAATGATGAGTCGGATGAGGTCTGCCGTGTTGGTGAGCTTGGCCCGCGAAGACCAGTACATCGGCAGGTAGAAGCCCGAGTAGAACAGAAACGACTCCAGCAGAGTCGACGCCACCTTGCGCTTGAGTGGGTCGTCGCCCTTGTAGTAGTCGAGGACGATCTCGGCCTTGCGCTGCAGGTTGACGTTCTCCTCGGACCAGCGGAACGCGTCGTCGATGTCGCGTGTCGAGCTCAGGGTGGAGAAGATCGAGCTGTAGCTCTTGGCATGCACCGACTCCATGAACGCGATGTTGGTGTACACCGCTTCCTCGTGCGGGGTGATCGCGTCGGGAATGAGGCTGACCGCTCCCACCGTCCCCTGAATGGTGTCGAGCAGCGTCAGACCGGTGAACACCCGCATCGTCAGCTGCTTCTCGACGGCGTTCAGCGTTCCCCACGACGGAATGTCGTTGGAGACGGGCACCTTCTCCGGCAGCCAGAAGTTGCTGGTGAGACGCTCCCAGACCTCGGAGTCCTTGTCGTCCTGAACGCGGTTCCAGTTGATGGCCGAGACGCGATCGATCAGCTTGATCTTTGCCCCGTCCGCGGGCGAGTGCGGTGCAGCGGTCATGAGATGTCCTTGGATGAGTTCAGTTGGGAGTAGATCAGAGAGCGCCGCTCACAGCATGCACGAAACGCAACCCTCCACCTCGGTGCCTTCGAGGGCCATTTGACGCAGACGGATGTAGTAAAGCGTCTTGATGCCCTTGCGCCATGCGTAGATCTGAGCCTTGTTGATGTCGCGCGTCGTGGCGGTGTCCTTGAAGAACAGCGTCAGGGACAGGCCCTGGTCGACGTGCTGAGTGGCGGCGGCGTAGGTGTCGATGATCTTCTCGTACCCGATTTCGTACGCGTCCTGGTAGTACTC
>NZ_JBAWFH010000502.1:0-4794 GCF_049591685.1 Rhodococcus sp. (in: high G+C Gram-positive bacteria)
GAAATGGGGTTGTCCGGAATTGGGCTTTGACAAATGGGCCCGCGGGCGCGGTCGGGTCGTGTCGGACCGTGCTGACATGATGGTGGCCATGTCTGTGGATTCGATTATCACCGGGTTGGATCCCGAACAGTCGGCTGCGGTCTCCGCGCCGCGCGGCCCGGTGTGCGTGTTGGCAGGCGCTGGAACGGGCAAGACGCGCACGATCACCAGGCGTATCGCGCATCTGGTTTCTGCCGGGCACGTGTCGGCCGGTCAAGTACTGGCGGTCACGTTCACCGCCCGCGCGGCAGGTGAGATGCGGGGACGCTTGCGTGAATTGGGCGTCGGCGGCGAGGGTCCGCCCGTGCAAGCCCGAACCTTTCACGCCGCAGCGCTGCGCCAGCTCAAGTACTTCTGGCCGCAGGTCGTGGGAGACACGAGCTGGCAGTTGCTCGACCGCAAGTTCGCGCTGGTGAGCCAAGCAGCGCATCGCTCGGGCGTGTCCACGTCCACCGATTCGGTGCGTGACCTCGCAGGTGAGATCGAATGGGCCAAGGGCTCGCTCGTCGCTCCCGAGGATTACCCGGCCGTCACCGCTCGGCTACGTCGGGAGGTGCCGATGGACGCTGCGAAGGTCGCGTCGGTCTACGCCGGGTACGAGGACCTCAAGTCGCACGGTGGCGATGGCATGCTGCTCGACTTCGACGACCTTCTGCTGCATACCGCTGCTGCCTTGGAGGAGCACTCGTCCGTGGCCGACGAGTTCCGTGAACGCTACCGATGCTTCGTCGTCGACGAATACCAGGACGTCACGCCGCTGCAGCAGAGAGTGCTCGACGCCTGGCTGGGCGAGCGGGACGACCTCACCGTCGTCGGCGACGCCAATCAGACCATCTATTCGTTCACCGGTGCGACGCCGCAGTACCTTCTCGATTTTTCGAGGCGGTACCCGGACGCCACCGTGGTGCGGCTCGAAAGGGACTACCGGTCGACACCGGAGGTGGTGTCCTTGGCCAACCGGGTCATCGGCGCAGCGCGGGGTCGGATCGCGGGAACGCGTCTGCAGCTGATCGGCCAGCGCGCACCTGGACCGGAGCCGGAGTTCTTCGAGTACGACGACGAACCGGCCGAAGCGGACGGCGTGGCCCGGGCGATCAAGCGGCTGATCGGCAAGGGGGTCGCTCCCTCGGAAATTGCCGTGCTTTACCGAATCAACGCGCAATCGGAGGTGCACGAGCAGGCGCTGACCGAGATGCAAATCCCGTACCAGGTACGAGGCGGAGAAGGATTCTTCAACAGACCCGAAGTGCGACAGGGCATTTCGGCTCTACGGACGGCTTCCGGCCGAGACGACCTACCCGATGAGTCCAAGCAGGGTGATGGGCTGCCATCGCTGGTTCGTGCTGTTCTCGCGCCCCTGGGGCTGACTGCGACCGAGCCCTCCGGCGCGCAGGCGCGCGAGAAATGGGCCTCGCTGGGTGGGCTCGTTCAGGTGGCCGAAGAACTACTGCTTCAGGACCCCGAGCTCGATCTCGGCAGGCTTCTCGGTGAGTTGGCCGCACGTGCCGAGGCCCGGCACCCCCCTGTGGTTCAGGGCGTCACCTTGGCGTCGCTGCACGCCGCCAAGGGTCTCGAATGGGATGCAGTGTTCATCGTCGGCCTGGCCGACGGCACACTCCCGATTTCTCACGCGCTCGGTAACGACCCGTCGGCGAACAACGACGCCGCGATCGAGGAGGAGCGCCGGCTGCTGTATGTCGGCGTCACACGTGCCCGGGAGCACCTGCACCTGTCGTGGGCGCTCGCGCGCAACGAGGGTGGCCGCAAATCGCGTCGCCGCTCCCGGTTTCTGGTCGGCCTGGTGCCCGAGGATTCGCCCGCATCACGCATAGCGGCGCCGACGACCAAGAAGTCCGGCCCGAAGTGTCGACTGTGCAGCAAGCCGCTGATAGGTACCGCGGCCACGATGCTCGGACGTTGCGAGAGCCATCCGACGGATGTCGACGTAGAGCTGTTGGAGGCACTCAAATCGTGGCGGCTCGAGAAGTCTCGCGAGTTGAAAGTTCCTGCGTACGTCGTGTTCAGCGACACCACGCTGACGGCGATCGCGGAACAGCAGCCACAGGACGACCGCGGGCTCGTCGCCATTCCGGGTATCGGGGCCAAGAAACTCGAGCGCTTCGGTGAGGATGTGTTGACGGTCGTGCGCGACGCGTCGAGTTCGTAGGAGATCCGGAAACAGTGCTCGACGCGACGAATAGGGGCAACGTCGGCAGACAAACTCCCAGGTAGAAAATAACTTGTGGAGTGTAGATCGTGGGGTTTAGTCTGTTTTCACCGCTCACGGGCAACCGCGAGCGGCAAGTATGTGTACAGCTTCGGATACGGAACAGGAGGTGGAGAACGATGAAGAATCAACTTCTCAATGCTGCTGCGGCACACGTCTCGATGACGTGCATCGGCATGGTCGGCAGTGAGGGCACTCGCATCGTTCGTCGTTCCACCGCTCTGGCTCCGTCGCCACAGGTGGCTCGTGCGTATGCAGGTACCGAAGCGGCTCTGTCGGGCACAGGTATTGCAGTCGCCTCTGCTGCCGGTGTCTTTGCCGCCCCGCGTGCAGGCAAGGTCGGCGCCGCAGGTGCCGTCGAGTCCGCCGCAGCAGCGTGGACGGCCGGTTCGGCGAAGCCCGCAACCGTCGCAGCACGTCATCGTCGCGCACGCGCGTTGTCCGTGGTCGAAGATCGACATCGAGAGAAATCTCGATAGAGATTCGACTCGCCCCCCAGGCCACGGAACCGCACACGCGGACCGTGGCCTTTTTCGTTCGATGAGTTCCCTCGGGTTCGAACGTCCGGCTCACATGGTTCGCAGAATCTCTTTCAACCGTAAACACGCCGTACGAAAAGTAGAGGAGACCGACGTGTCAACCGCCACGATCCGGACGACATGCCGATACGAAACCCCGACCGAACTCGCCGACGCGGCTGCGCCGTCCATGGACGTACGGATCGGAGCCGTCGAGAACGCCGGA
Organism: Rhodococcus sp. (in: high G+C Gram-positive bacteria); assembly: GCF_049591685.1. Taxonomy (GTDB): domain Bacteria; phylum Actinomycetota; class Actinomycetes; order Mycobacteriales; family Mycobacteriaceae; genus Rhodococcoides. The sequence goes on from NZ_JBAWFH010000502.1 coordinate 3,011, forward strand.
TTCGAAGTACCCTGTCGGGCAGCGGATCCCGATCTCTGGTTCGCCGACAGTCCAGTCGAACTGGAACGCGCCAAGGCGCTCTGTGCACAGTGCCCCATCCGTGCGACGTGCCTCAGTGCGGCTCTCGACCGCGCCGAGCCGTGGGGTGTATGGGGTGGCGAAATACTCGATCAGGGTGTCGTCATTGCACGCAAGCGACCACGGGGCCGGCCGCGCAAGCACCCGCGCGTTGCATGAGAAAAGACACGATGCCGGCTACACGGACGAGGTCGATCAGACCTCGTCCGTGAAGCCCGGCATCCATTCCGTCAGTATCGCCATGTACGGCGCATAAGCGTCGAGCTGAGCGCAGATACCCACGAGCCCACCGAGAACGCGAAATATCATGATGTATTCGGCGGGCATGTTCAACGCACGTACAGTGCGGAACTGCGCACTGTCGAATTCGGTAGCCGTGCCTGCTGCCTTCTGCAGCCACGCGCGCGTGAAATGAAACGAATCGGTTCGAATGGGGTCGGTGAACGGACGTAGATAGTCCGAGATTTCCTCGGCTGTGACGGTCCTCCCTGGAATGACGAACCCGTTTTCGGTGCACAGCGCGACCAATTCGTCGAACCGCTCTTCCCTCGCCAACCTCACCATGCGGCCCAGCACGGGAGGCAGGCCCTTCGGCATGGGTGCCGTCGCGCCGAAATCGATGACGCCGAGGCGCCCGTCCGGCAACACCATAAAGTTGCCCGGGTGCGGGTCGGCGTGCAGAAAACCTGCTCGTGCGGGTGCCGCGAAGGCGAACAGTACGAGGAGCTCGCCGGCAGCGTTGCGCTGCTCGGGACTGCCCTTCGCGATGATCGACGACAACGGCGTACCCGTCATCCATTCGGTGACCAGCACCTTCGGTGCACTCGCGACGACGCGGGGTACGAGAAATTGCGGGTCGTCGGCAAAGGCCTCGGCGAACGCACGCTGGCTGGTGGCCTCGATGCGGTAATCCAGCTCGTCTTCGGTGCGTGCAATCAACTCGTCCAAGACCGGCTTCACGTCGGCGCCGGTGAACACGGCACTGAAGGTGTTGGCGAAGCGAGACATCGTTTTGAGGTCCGCGCGCAACGCATCGTCGGCGCCCGGATACTGAACCTTGACGGCAACATTTCGGCCATCCGACCACACCGCACGGTGTACCTGACCGATACTCGCCGACGCCACAGGAGTGTCGTCGAACGAGGTGAAACGAGTGCGCCACGCCGTACCGAGCTGTCGGTCGAGCACGCGATGCACCTTGTCCGCTGGCAGCGGGGGAGCGCCTGCCTGCAGTTTGGTGAGGGCCTCACGGTACGGCTCGGCGAACTCCTCGGGCACCGCGGCTTCCATGACAGACAACGCCTGCCCGAATTTCATTGCGCCGCCCTTGAGTTCACCGAGAACCGAGAACAGTTGCTCGGCGGCCTTGGCCGCAAGATCCGAATCGATCTCGGCTCGATTGCCGCCGGCCAACTTTCTGCCGAACCCGACAGCAGCCCGCCCGGCAATGCCAATCGGAATACGAGCGAGCTTGGCGGTTCTGGCTGAGCTACGGCGAGGAATGTCTGACACACCTCCATCATGTCGGACGGCGAACGATCTCGCCCACAGCGCAGGCCAGGGCAGGCGTCGACGGCGGACACACCGTCATTCGTCGCCACCGGTCACAGCGTGCAGTCGCACAGTTACAGCGTGCAGTCGCACAGTTACAGCGTGCAGTCGCACAGTTACAGCGTGCAGTCGCACAGTTACAGCGTGCAGTCGCA
>NZ_JBAWFH010000503.1:0-5178 GCF_049591685.1 Rhodococcus sp. (in: high G+C Gram-positive bacteria)
GCGTTCCTCTCCTCCGCCCGCGGCGGACGGCCCCGTGCGAGCCACACCATCGGCCGCAGCATCGAACTCAATTACCAGGGCCAGGCGTACAAGCTGGGCGTCGGCCAGACCGGACCGCATCGGTACCGCGTCGACGGCGACAGCGGTGACCTGCAGGTCGACGTCGAGCGTCTCGGTCGCTACGAGAGCCGCCTCGTGCTCGGTGACCGTCGCTACCAGGTGGTCACCGTCGCCGGCGCCGCCCACTTCCTCGTCGAGGTCGACGGCATAAGCCACCAGATCAGCCAGGACGAAGCGGGTCTCGTGCGCGCTCCGGCTCCCGCCGTGGTCGTGGCCGTCCCCGTCGCCGTCGGCGACGAGGTCGAAGCGGGCCAGACCCTGGTGGTGCTCGAATCGATGAAGATGGAGACTGCGGTTCGCTCGCCGTACGCCGGACGTGTGCGCGAGGTTCTCGCCTCTGTCAACGGCCAGGTCGACTCCGGCGCTGCGTTGCTGCGCGTCGACCAGGCAGGTGAGCAGAAAGCCTCGCAACAGACCGCACGGGTGGAATTCCGCACCGCCCCGAGCCCCGAGGGCGAATCGGCGAGCTGCCAAGCCCTGGCTCGACTGGGCGAATTGTCCGCTCTTATCACCGGATTCGACGTCAGTGCCACGCGCGCACAGTCGTTGCTGGCCGGGTACGAAGAACTGCGCAGCGCCGTGCCGCGCGAGGACACCGCCGTCGTCGATGCAGAACTGGCCCTGCTCAACACCTTCGCCGATATCTGCGAACTCTCGCGTAACCGTCCGACCATGGACGAAGAGAACACCGACGAGCGCGTGCACTCCCCCCGCGAGCACTTCCACTCGTTCCTGCACTCGCTCGACGCGGAGACGCAGGGTCTTCCGGAATCGTTCCGCGGCAAGCTTTCTCGTGCCCTGCATCACTACGATGCCGACGACCTCGAGCGCGGACCGGAGCTGGAGGAGGCCGTCTACCGCGTCTTCCTGGCGCTGCAGCGCATCGAGAACCAGGTCCCGGTCATCGCCGCCCTGCTCGATCACTGGTTGACCGACTCCTCCGAACAGCCCGCCACCGGCTCGGCCATCGGCGAGGTGCTCGAGCGCCTCATCGTCGCCACCCAGGCGCGGTACCCGGTGATCGGCGACGTCGCCCGCAACCTGCGCTTCCGGCTGTTCGACGCACCGCAGATCCGCCGCGCACGCGACCAGGTCTACGACGGCGTCCGAGGCAGCCTGCAATACCTGGCGGAAAACCCCGATGCACCCGACTACGCCGCCCGCATCGACGCCCTGGTCTCGACACCCGAACCACTGATCGATCTGCTCGCGTCGAGAATCGCCGAACCGGGCGCCCTGCTCGAGGTCATCACGCGTCAGTACTACGAGATTCGCACCCTCGAAGACGTCAAGGCATTCGACCGTGAGGGCAAGCACTTCGTCACCGGCAACTTCGAACTCGCCGGCGAGCGGCTCCAATTGGTCTCCACCGCAGGCTCGTTTGCCGACCTGTCCGCGACGCTCGATGCGATCGACGACATCGCAGGCCCCGCGCCCGAGCACCTCGCGGTGGACCTCTACCTCGCGTGGCCCGACGTCCCGACCGACGGCGACGAAATTTCGTCGACCATTGCCGCGGTGCTCGCCGAGCACCCCCGCACCCGCGGCTGGCGCCGAATCACCATCACCGTGTGCGGAGACGACGTCCGCCACGTGACGTTCCGCCGCACCGCAGCAGACGCCGGCAGCAACGCGACCGGCCCGCTCTCGGAAGACCTCATCATCCGGGACATGCATCCCCTCACCGGGCAACGTCTGGACCTGTGGCGCCTGAAGAACTTCGACGGCAAGCGCCTACCCGCAACCCCGGGCACCTACCTGTTCGCGTTGCAGGCCAAGGAAAACCCGTCCGACGAACGACTGATGGCTCTCGCCGAGATTCGCGGCGTCACCACCCAGCTCGACGAGAACGGTGACGTCGTCGCGGTCCCCGAGATCGAGCGCACCGTCGCTGCCTGCCTCGACGGCATCCGCCGCACCCAGGCGCAGCGAGGACGCAAGCGCCTCGACGCCAACCGCGTCACGCTCTACGTCTGGCCCGTACTCGACGTCCCCGAGGACAGGCTCGCCACGATCGCCCGGCACATAGCGCCCTCGACCATCGGCGCAGGCCTGGAAGAGATCACGATGATCGCCAGGTTGGGGGACGGCAACGCCGCACCACGTGATGTGGCCATCCGATTCTCGTACCGTTCGGGAGCAGGGATCGTCGCCAAGGTCACCGCCAAACCGACCGAGCCGATGCGTCCGCTCGACGAGTACACCCAGAAGGTGCAGCGCTCACAGGCACGCGGCACGGTGTACCCGTACGAACTGATCCCGCTGCTCACCGGCAACGGCGGCACGTTCACCGAGTACGACTTCGACGACTCCGGCGTGCTCTCGCCCGTCGAGCGCCCCTACGGTCACAACAAGGCAGGCATCATCTCCGGCGTGGTGACCACACCGAGTGAGCGCTACCCCGAGGGCGTCACCCGCGTCGCACTCTTCGGTGACCCGACCAAGGCGCTCGGTACCGTCGCCGAAGCCGAATGCTCGCGAGTCGTCGCCGCAATCGACCTCGCCGAAACGCTCGGGGCTCCCGTCGAATGGTTCACACTGTCCTCCGGTGCCACGATCTCGATGTCCACGGGCACCGAGAACATGGACTGGGTCTCGCGTGCGCTGCGCCGCATCATCACCTTCACCCAGCGCGGCGGCGAGATCAACATCGTCGTCGCGGGCATCAACGTCGGCGCCCAGCCGTACTGGAACGCCGAAGCAACGATGCTCGCGCACACCAAGGGCATTCTGGTGATGACCCCGGACAGCGCGATGGTGCTGACCGGCAAGCAGTCCCTGGACTACTCCGGCGGCGTGTCCGCGGAGGACAACTTCGGCATCGGCGGCTACGACCGTGTGATGGGGCCGAATGGCCAGGCCCAGTACTGGGCACCGAACCTGCGTGCCGCCGTGGAGGTGCTGTTCGCTCACTACGATCACGCGTATGCCGCTCCGGGCGAGCGGTTCCCGCGCCGGGCGATCACCGCCGACCCGGCCGACCGCGACGTCCAGAGCTACCCGCACGTGCACCCGTCGAGCGACTTCACCACCGTCGGCGACATCTTCTCCTCGAAGACGAACCCGGACCGCAAGAAGCCGTTCGACATTCGCACCGTCATGCGTGCCGTCGTCGACCAGGACCACACCGTTCTCGAGCGATGGGCCGACATGGCCGACGCCGACACCTCGGTCGTCTTCGATGCGCACCTGGCCGGTATCCCGGTGTCGGTCATCGGTATCGAATCGCGGGCCATTCCCCGCAAGGGCTGGTTCCCGGCAGACGGGCCGGACCAGTGGACCTCGGGCACGTTGTTTCCCAGCTCGTCGAAGAAGACGGCGCGGGCCATCAACGCGGCCAGCGGATCACGGCCGATCGTCGTGCTCGCCAACCTGTCCGGCTTCGACGGCTCACCCGAGTCCCTGCGCAACATCCAACTCGAATACGGTGCCGAAATCGGCCGGGCCATCGTCAATTTCGACGGACCGATCGTGTTCTGCGTCGTATCGCGTTATCACGGTGGCGCTTTCGTGGTGTTCTCCGGCGCTTTGAACGACAACATGGAGGTCCTCGCCGTCGAAGGATCCTTCGCCTCGGTCCTCGGTGGCGCGCCGGCCGCAGCGGTCGTGTTCACCCGCGACGTCAACGCTCGCACCGCAGCCGATCCCGCAGTGAAGACACTCGAAGCGGAGCTCACCGCCGCCGAGACCGACGCCGATCGCGCTCACCTGCGCGTGCAGCTGGCAACGGCCAAGGCAGAGGTCCGCAACGCCAAGCTCGGCGAAGTGGCTGCCGAGTTCGAGGCAATCCACAACATCCAGCGCGCGCAGCAGGTCGGATCGGTGCATCACATCGTCCCGGCTGCAGAACTTCGGCCGCAGATCATTGCAGCCGTCGAACGCGGAATGGCTCGCACCAAGGCTTAATCGACTCTGTCACTATCCGCACCCCCGGCCGCTCGGCGACCGGGGGTGCGGAAAGCGTCACGCAGGGACCTTGCGGCGCTTGTGCGCCGACCGGGACGACACTGCTCCGCCCAACAGGATCATGCGCATCGTTCGCTCGGCCGCGTCGACGAGCAACGCCTCACCGTTCGCCACGGCTTCCGACAACGGCATCGGCACGGTGATGATCGACGCGATGGCAGCGATTCCGACGTCGTGCACGGCTGGTGCACCCACCCCCAGCGACCCCGCCAAGGCGATGACGGGCACGCCGAAACGCTGACATCTCCGCGCGACCTCGGCCGGAACCTTGCCGTGGGGTGTCTGAAAGTCGATCGAACCTTCCGCCGTGATCACCAGGTCCGCTTTGCGGATCCGGCGATCGAGATCGATGCCGGACAGACCGGAATCGAGAAGAGCCTCGAACCGTGATCGCAATACGGCGCCGACGCCGGCTGCCAGTCCGGCGCCCAACCCACCGGACGCCCCCGTTCCCGAGCCCGTCCGCACGTCGTCGATCATCACCCCGTCGCGTTCGAGAACGCCTGCCCACTTGTCGAGCGCAGCGGAGAGTTCTTCGACCTGCTCGTCCGTCGCGCCCTTCTGCGGCCCGAACACCCTCGCCACACCCGCAGGCCCACACAGCACGTTGTGCGGGTTGCAGGCGAGAACCATCTCGACCTCCGCCAGACGGGGATGCACACCGGACAGATCCAGGCTCGTCGCCTCGGCCAGTGCGCGGCCGCCCCTGCCTATCTCACGGCCTCGGCCGTCCACGATGCGCGCACCCAACGCCTGCAACGCCCCCGCTCCCCCGTCGCACGTGCCGGAATCGCCGCATCCGACGAGAATGCGATCCACGCCCGCGTCCAGCGCAGCGACAATGAGTTGCCCGACGCCGAACGTCGTCGTCGCGCCCGGATCTCGCATGGTGTGCGGGACCAGCGACAGGCCCGCCGCCGACGCCATCTCCACGACCGCGACGTTGTCGGCCGAGCCTCCCAGGCGCGCCCAGTGCGCGGTGACCGGCGCACCCGTAGGTCCGACGACAGTTACCTCGTGCAGACTGCCTCCGGTGGCATCGGCCAGTGTTCGCGCCGTGCCTTCGCCGCCGTCCGCGATGGGCGCCGTATC
>NZ_JBAWFH010000504.1:0-6945 GCF_049591685.1 Rhodococcus sp. (in: high G+C Gram-positive bacteria)
AGTGCCCAGCGCTGAACGCATCTGCGTTCTTGAACCATGCGATCAGCTTCTGAGACAGGACTTCGATGTCCGGTTCGGCAGACGCCGGTCTTCGGCCTGCAAGCTTCGACCAGTCGGCGAGAACTGCAGCGTAGTGAGCACGGTGCTTGTCGTCGGCCACCGACGCTGTGTAGAAGGACAAGAGCTCGTCGGGTGCGCTGCCCGAGATCGCGAGTACTTCGAGCAGGTCGCGTTCGCGCTCGAGCGCTGTGCGAACCTCGGGGGTAGGTGCGGCGTCGATGGCGGTCACCAGTAGGTCGGTGAGCTGCGCGGGAAGCGCCGAGAGCGGACGCCCGCTTTCGGCGTCGTCGATCATCGAGGCGAGCATGTCCAGTCGCTGCGTGAGTTTCGCGTGCTCGGCCTGCAACGCGGCGCGCAGTGCGTGCAGGTCGGCGATCGTGTCGGTGGTGCCGTCGTCGTCAGTTGCGTCCTGGGCAAGAATCGCGGCAACCGATCCGAGTGGAATGCCACTGCTCGCAAGCCAGCGAATGCGCATCAACCGGACAACGTCGGTCATCGTGTACGCGCGATAGCCGTTCCCGCGACGTCGCGGCTCGCCGAGCAAGCCGAGGCGATGGTAGTGACGCACTGTTCTCGGCGTGGTGCCGGCAGCGGCGGCGAGCTGACCTATCTGCATGAGCTCAGTGTCGACCATGACCTAGCGTCTAGGTCAAGATGTGGCAACGCCTGCTAGCTGCGTCGATGCCGCCTCATTCGTTACTCGCGAGTAACTTGAAAGCAGTTACAGACGGTCTCGATCCCGTCCGTCAGGTCGGGGCGCAGGTCAAGGCAGTCGGGTATAGCGGATCGAGCCACTGCCCCCCACGACGTCGCATCCAAAGATTAAAGTTGGGTTTGGACGCATCCAAAAGACGACGTTGAAACTGAGGCAAAGGCGAAGATGACTGCAAAACAGCCGACTATTATCTACACATTGACCGACGAGGCGCCGATGCTGGCGACGCACGCGTTCCTGCCGGTCATCCGTTCGTTCGCCAGTGCGGCCGACATCGAGGTCACGTCGAGCGACATTTCCGTGGCCAACCGCATCCTCGCCGAGTTCCCGGATTACCTCACCGAGGAGCAGCGGGTTCCGGACAATTTGGCCGAGCTGGGTCGTCTGACGCAACTGCCCGACACCAACATCATCAAGCTCCCCAACATCAGCGCCTCGGTGCCGCAGCTGCTTGCCGCCATCAAGGAGCTGCAGGACAAGGGCTACGCGATTCCCGATCTCCCCGGCAACCCGAAGACCGACGAGGAGAAGGAAATCCGGGAGCGCTACACCAAGTGCCTCGGTAGCGCCGTCAACCCTGTTCTGCGCGAAGGTAACTCGGATCGTCGCGCGCCGAAGGCCGTGAAGGAATACGCGCGTAAGCACCCGCACAGCATGGGTGAATGGTCCCCGGCGTCGCGCACCCACGTCGCTCACATGCGCCACGGCGACTTCTACCACGGTGAGAAGTCGATGACGGTCGAGGGCGACCGCGAGGTCAAGATGGAACTGCTGACTTCCAGCGGCAAGACCATCGTCCTCAAGGAGAAGGTGTCGCTGACGGACGCCGACGTCATCGACAGCATGTTCATGAGCAAGAAGGCGCTCATCGAGTTCTACGAAGAGCAGATGGAGGACGCCTACAAGACGGGCATCATGTTCTCCCTGCACGTCAAGGCAACGATGATGCGGGTATCGCACCCGATCGTCTTCGGCCACGCAGTCAAGGTCTTCTACAAGGATGCGTTCGCCAAGCACGGTGAGCTGTTCGAACAGCTCGGCGTAAACGTCAACAACGGCCTGTCGGATCTGTACAGCAAGATAGAGTCCCTCCCCAGCGCGCAGCGCGAGGAGATCATCGACGACCTGCACAAGTGCCACGAGACGCGTCCCGAATTGGCGATGGTCGATTCCGCTCGCGGAATCTCCAACTTCCACTCCCCGAGCGATGTCATCGTCGACGCATCCATGCCGGCGATGATCCGCAGCGGCGGCAAGATGTGGGGCGCCGACGGCCGTCCGAAGGACACCAAGGCAGTCAGCCCTGAGTCGACCTTCTTCCGGATCTACCAGGAGATGATCAACTTCTGCAAGACCAACGGTCAGTTCGATCCCACCACGATGGGCACCGTTCCGAACGTCGGTCTCATGGCTCAGAAGGCCGAGGAGTACGGCTCGCACGACAAGACGTTCGAGGTCCCTGAAGGGGGCACCGCCAACATCACCGACCTCGCAACCGGCGAAGTTCTGCTCACGCAGGAGGTCGAAGAGGGTGACATCTGGCGTCTGTGCATCGTCAAAGACGCACCGATTCGCGACTGGGTTGCCCTCGCTGTTCGCCGCACCCGTGAGTCCGGAATGCCGGTCGTCTTCTGGCTCGACCCGTACCGCCCGCACGAGAACGAGCTCATCGGCAAGGTGCGTAAGTACCTGAAAGATCACGACACCGAGGGTCTGGACATCCAGATCATGTCGCAGGTCCGCGCCATTCGCTACACGATGGAACGCCTCATCCGCGGGCTCGACACCATCTCCGCGACGGGCAACATCCTGCGCGACTACCTCACCGACCTGTTCCCGATCCTCGAGCTCGGCACCAGTGCCAAGATGCTCTCGGTCGTTCCGCTCATGGCGGGCGGCGGACTGTACGAGACGGGCGCCGGCGGATCTGCGCCCAAGCACGTCAAGCAGCTCATCGAAGAGAACCACCTTCGCTGGGACTCGCTCGGCGAATTCCTTGCTCTGGCAGTGAGTCTCGAAGACCTCGGCCGCAAGACCGACGGCAAGGCCACCATTCTCGCGAAGGCGCTCGACTCCGCGACGGGCAAGCTGCTCGAGAACAACAAGGGACCGTCGCGCACCACCGGCGAACTCGACAACCGCGGAAGCCAGTTCTACCTCGCCCTCTACTGGGCTCAGGAACTCGCGGAGCAGACCGAGGATGCCGAGCTCGCGAAGCACTTTGAGTCGTTGGCAAAGACGTTGGCCGACAACGAAGAAACCATCATGAACGAAATGAGCGACGTGCAGGGCAACCCCGTCGACATCGGCGGCTACTACTACCCCGACCGTGAAGCGACCGCAGCTGTCATGCGGCCGAGCAAGACCTTCAACGATGCGTTGGAGTCTGCGAAGAAGTAAAACCATTGCTTGAAAGGTCCATTCATACGATCGACGAGTGTGAATGGGCCTTTCACGCTTTGTGGGGCTCAACTCGCTGCGCGGTCCATCTACAACTCGTGGAATCCCAACTGTCACAACTTGAATCGCAAACTACCGCACGCCGGTCTCGGTGGACATCATCTGCCACTGGCGTTACGATCTGCGCGGTGATGCGGTTCGAACCTGTCTCGCCAACATGCGCATCCGCCAGAAGGGTGACGACTCATGCGAGTTCCGGATACCGAGTTCACCGATCGACCCTGGCGAATTCATGACATCGCAAATGACTTCGAGGTCGAGGATGTGTGGTCTTTACCGACACCGGGCGGCCCAGACGATCTGAGCCGCTTCGCGCGCGGTTTCACCGCTCCGAGCAACAACGAACTCACCGACAAGACGACGGCGGTGTTGTTCGCCGTACGGTGGCGCATCGGCAAGTTGCTGGGCTGGGACAAGCCCACTGAGGGAGTGTCGAAGCGGGTGGTCAGTCTGCGGGATCGGCTTCCCCAGGATTTGTTGGACGGAGACCGAGGTCCCGATTTCAGCGACGTCCCGTTCCGGTCGGTGTACCTGACGCACGACGAGTGGGTCTCGGAGCTTGCCAACAAAACCGTCCACGCTCTGATGCACGTGGGGTGGGTATCCGACGGCGCGGGCGGGTTTCACGCTCAGATGACGGCGCTCGTCAAGCCGAACTCCAGATTCGGTTCGGCGTACATGACGGCGATCAAACCGATTCGTCACGCGATCGTGTATCCGCAGTTGATCCGGTCGATCGGTAAGAACTGGCCGCAGTACGCGTAATCAGTTCAGCTCTCCAACAGCCTCTGTTGCGGGCAGAGAGATCGGGTAGAGCGTGAAGTTGCCTTTCATGCCCTTGAGCTCCACTTCGCGAGGTGTGCCCAGCGCGACGTCGGATGCTCGCTCGATCGCTGACCGAACCGGCTCGCTGACGAGGATTTCGCCGCCCTCGGCCTGCCCGGCGACTCGGGCAGCCATGGCGACGTTGAGGCCGAAGATGTCGTCGCCTCGCCGGACCGAACTACCGACGTGGACGCCCATGCGGACGCGGATGTTGCTCCACTTGTCTGGCTTCTCCGTCAAGGCTTCCTGCACTTCGATGCCGCATCGAACAGCCTCGGCAGCGTCGGAGAACGCGATCATGAACCCGTCGCCCTGGTTCTTCACGACGTGGCCACCGTGCTTTTCGACGTGCTTGGACACCAACTTGTTGTGACGTTCCAGGAGCTTCATCCACCCGCGGTCACCCAACTCCTCGTTGCGGGCGGTGGAGCCTTCGATGTCGGAGAACATGACGACGATGTCGCCGTCGGCCGTCATCCTGGCGAGGTCGGGCCGCTCGACCTTGGCCCAGCCTGCGAGATCCTCGACGGAGTTACGCACGGTCGCGCCGAATCCCTTCTGGATCAACGAATCGGTTGTGTTGAACGCAGTGCGCACGGCGAAGGGCACAAGGCCGCGTCGACGACGCTTGGGGTTGCGTATCTCCTCGAGCTCACGGCGTGCGTTCGTCAGCTTCTTGCGCGACACGATGAGAAGAATTCCGAGCGCAATGATGACGGCAAGCTCGACTCCGGCAGCGATGATCCAGTAGGTCACGGCGTTCATCTTCGCCTGTGTCTCGTCGTCACGGGTACCTACCCCGGTAAATTCACCGCTTGCATGGTTCATTCATACGTTCGGATCGTATGGATGGACCATTCAAGCGAAGAGGGGACAGCAGTCAATCCACGTTCTGCAGCAGCACGATCACTGCAAGGATGCCGAGAATCAACGCGAGGTTGGCCTTCCCGTAGCGAACGACGATGGCTACGAATTCCCGGAGGAAGGCCGTCGGAGTGTAGAACCGAGCGGTTCTGGCTCCGGTCACATGCGCGTCCAACCCGAGATCTCGCGTGAACGCAGCGGTCCGTAGGACATGGAAATCGCTGGTGACGACGACCATCGGCTCGGACTCCAAGGCCCGCGATTCCAGAAGCCGTTTCGTCAGAACAAGGTTTTCGTGGGTCGTGCGCGAGTGTGTCTCAGCGATAATGTGATCGGCGTCGATGCCGTGAGCTGACAGATAGGTCTTCATCGCAGTCGCTTCGGCGATGGACTCGTCTGTGCCCTGTCCGCCGGATACGACGAGCGTCGGCCGGTGCCCGGTCGCCACTTCCGCGGCGTACACCTCGCGGGCGCGGTCCAAGCGGCTCGAGAGCAGCGGGGTGACGCTGCCGTCCGCGTTCAACCCGCACCCCAACGCAACGATGGCAGCGCAGCCTGCGGGTGGCTCGATGCGACCGTAGATCAATGCGTACACCGCGAATGCAATGAACTGCACGGCCAGAGCCACAGCAAAAAGCACTGCTGTCCAGAAAACCGCCAGAAACCACAATGGGAGGGTGTGCGATTCGAGGATCGAGAACACCGCGGCAACGAACGCCACGCTCACCGCCGCGACACCGACAAACGCAAGCGGCAGCACCGTCGCCGGACGAAGCCCTTCGCGCCGAATGACCAACACTCCGTTCGCCGCACCCGCGCCGGCCACGCCGACCACCGTGAGGAAGACGATCAACGCGGCGACGGCGAGGAGTACCGCTGCGACACGAGTGTTCACATGGCCCAGCAAGCTCAGCCCACCCAGGGTCCACGCAACAAGTGCAGCGACGACGGCGAGAGCGTTGGACAGCCGTCGGGGATCTCGTTTGATCCCGGCCACCGACGCTGCCGTCAGCGCAGCTGCCAGGGCAAGAAAGAACATCAGCAGACCCGTCCCGCGGGTTCCGGCAGTTGCGCGCGTCGATTGCAGAGCTCGATTACCCAATACGTCACGTAACCATCATTGCCTGGTCCCCCAACGGGTAGCTGTAGCAGTGGATCGCGGAACCCGTCAGATGCGCGTGAATTGCTTGCGGTAGGCGGTGGGGTTCACTCCGAACGCGCTCGTGAAGTTCTGTCGCAGCGTGACGGCGCTGCCGAATCCGCAGCTTTCTGCGATCTTCTCGACGCTGTGGTTGGTGGTTTCGAGGAGACCCCGCGCCTCGTTCAGGCGTTGTTCGAGCACCCATCGCGCCGGGGTGGCACCCGTTGCCCGCTGAAATTGGCGGATGAAGCTACGACGGCTCATGCGGGCTTGCTCGGCGAGGCGCTCGATGGGCAGTGGTTCGTGCAGGCGGGTGAGGGCCCATTCGAGTACGTCCGCGATGGCCGTGTCTTCGGCGGCTGTGGTGAGTGGGCGCTCGATGTATTGCGCTTGTCCACCCTCGCGGTGGGGCGCGACGACGAGGCTGCGCGCAACGCGGGTGGCGGCCGCGGATCCGAGGTGCTTGCGGACGATGTGCAGGCACGAGTCGATCGACGACGCGGTGCCTGCGGAGGTCATCACGTCACCGTGGTCGATGTAGAGCACGGTCTCGTCGAGATTGGTCTGGGCATTGCGTTCACCGAGGTCGCGCATTTTGCTCCAGTGAGTGACGGCTGCCCGGCCGTCGAGTAGCCCGGTATCTGCCACAGCGAAAGATCCGAGGCACAGCCCGGCAATCTCCGCGCCGCGTTGATGAGCGTGCCTTAGTTGACCTTTTAGGTAAGTGCCGATCGGCGGCAGAGTCTCCGGCCACGAGGGGACGATGACGATGTCGGCTGCCTCGACCGTGGCCGGTCCTGCGATGCCGCCGAGGGAGTAGCCCTCCATGGTGGTGATCGATCCCGGCTCATCGGACCAGAGCTGCGTCTCCCAGTTTCCG
>NZ_JBAWFH010000505.1:0-4707 GCF_049591685.1 Rhodococcus sp. (in: high G+C Gram-positive bacteria)
GGTGACACCGAAGTTCGTGGACTCCGCAGACACGGCAGACACGGCGACCGAAGCGAAGACTGCCACCGAAACCGTGGATCCCGGCGAGGCTGGTGATTCCGGAAAGGCCGAGAACGCGCCCGTGCAGCCGGCTGCCGTCGCCGACGGGCGGGCATCGAAGAAGGATGCGGCCAAGCAGTGGCTGAGTCTGCTGGGCCAGGGCATCGTCGCGGTCGTGGTGGGAGCTCTGCTGTTCAAGGGCTTCGAGCGGCTGTGGGACGTTCTTCCCTGGGTCGCGCTGATTCTTGCTGTTTTGGTCATCGTCGGCCTCGTGGCGGTCGTTCGCATTCTGCGCCGCACCGACGACATGATCAGCATGGTCATCGCCATCGCGGTGGGAGTGTTCGTCACTCTCGGGCCGCTCGCGTTCCAACTGAGTACGAGCTGACGGGCACCGTCGTGAAGGACGGTCGCGTCGCCGTTGGGCTGTCCACTGCCTCGGTGTATCCGCAGAACACCGAGGCAGCATTTCGATATGCCGCCGAACTGGGCTACGACGGCATCGAGTTGATGGTGTGGGCGGAGTCGGTCAGTCAGGACGTCGAGGCGGTTGCAGCGCTGGTACGCAAGTACGGTGTGCCGGTCCAGGCGATCCACACCCCATGTCTGCTGATCTCGCAGCGCGTGTGGGGCGCCGATCCCGCCGCCAAGCTCGAACGGTCGGTGCAGGCCGCCGAGAAGCTCGGGGCGTCGACCGTCGTCGTACACCCGCCGTTCCGGTGGCAGAAGAAGTACGCGGAGGGTTTCTCCGACCAGGTCGCCGAACTCGAAACAGGCTCCGAAGTTCTCGTCGCAGTGGAGAACATGTTCCCGATGCGTGCCGACAGGTTCTTCGGCCGCAAGGAAGGGTCCGCGGCCAGGTTGCGCAAACGCGGCGGCCCGGGCGCGGCATTGTCGGCCTTCGCCCCGTCCTACGATCCGACGGATTCCGGGCACGCCCACTACACCCTCGACCTCTCACACACCGCGACCGCCGGATCCGACGCGGTGGCGATGATGAACCGCATGGGCGACGGCCTGGCGCATCTGCATCTCGCGGACGGCCGCGGTGCTTCGGTCGACGAGCACCTGATCCCGGGGCACGGCGATCAACCCGTCGCCGAGGTGTGCACCGAGCTGCGTCGTCGCGGATTCAGCGGGCAGGCCGTCATCGAGATCAACACTCAGAACGCGCGAACGCTGCAGGAGCGAGCGTCGATGTGTGGGCAGGCCCTGACGTTCGCGCGTCGCTACCTGAAGTAGGTTCTTCGCACATGGACAGCCCCTTTCGCACCGCAACGACATTGACGACGATCGACCGCACCGACACCGAAGGCTCGTACGCGGCCGTCATCGACTCGACCTGGACGATCGGGCCCAAGGTGCACGGCGGCACCTTGCTGGCCGCGTGCGCCGCCGCAGCAAAGGCGCAGCTCACGGGGGCCACAGTCACAGCGCAGCTCGCAGGTGTGGACAGTGCCGACCTGCAGCCCTTGGCCGTCAGCGTCAGCTACCTCAACGCACCCGACCCGGGCGAGGTCGCGCTGACGACCATCGTCCGCAAGCGCGGCAAGCAGGTTTCGCACGTCGACGTCGAGATGACGCAGGGCGAGCGCGTCGCAGTCCGTGCCGTCGTCACCCTCGGACGTCCCGATGCGGAATCGCCTCGACACGAGGTGGCGTCGTCGCTGGCGTCGATGGCTCCCGAGCCGCCCGCCGAGACCGAGGCGATCGGCGGGGACCACCCGATGGCGTCGATCGTGCACGTTGCGCAGGGCTGCGACATGCGGATCGATCCCAGCTCGGCGCACTTCCTGACCGGTAAGCAGGGCGAGCCGGAGGTGCGCATGTGGGTGCGTCCGCACGCGGGCGACGAAGCCGACGCCGACACGGCCGTCCTCTTCGCACTGATGACCGGAGACATCTGTGCGCCGGTGACGATGAACCGCGGAATGTTCGGGTGGGCACCGACCGTGCAGCTGACGGCCTACCTGCGCAAGCAGCCTGCGCCGGGATGGCTCCGGGTCGCGGCCAGCAGCACGGTCATCGGTGGCACCTGGTTCGAGGAGGACCACCTGGTACTCGACTCCACCGGCGCGGTCGTCGTACAGAGCCGTCAGCTGGCGATGGTGCCGCGCTAGCGCGGATCGGCCCGCATCTAGGCTTGGGCGCATGACGAGAATTGCTGTAATCGGAGGCGGACGCATCGGCGAGGCGCTCATCGCCGGACTGCTCGAATCGGGCCACGCGGTCCGCGACCTGGTGGTTGCCGAGAAGTCCACGACGCGCGCTGCCGAACTGGCCTCGGTCTTCGGCATCTTGACCGCCTCGATCGGGGAGGCGTCGGAGAACGCCGACGTCATCGTGCTCGCGGTCAAGCCGGGAGACGTGGATTCTGCGGTGACCGAGGTGGCCAAAACCGATCTCGACGGGGACCGCGAACAGCTCATCGTCTCTCTCGCCGCGGGTGTGCCGACGTCGAAGTTCGAACCGAAACTCCCGGCGGGTTTCCCGGTCGTCCGCGTCATGCCCAACACGCCCATGCTCGTGGGGGAGGGCGTCAGCGTGCTGGCTCCGGGGCGCTACGCGAAAGCCGAGCACCTCGAGCTCGTCCGCTCGATCCTGTCCTCGGTCGGCAAGGTGGTCGTGGTCAAGGAAAATCAGCTCGACGCCGTCACCGCGGTCTCCGGGTCGGGACCCGCCTACTTCTTCCTCGTCGCCGAGGCCATGATCGACGCCGGTGTCGGCCTCGGATTGACCCGGGATGTGGCGTCGGCGCTCGTCGTGCAGACGATGGTCGGGTCGGCGGCCATGCTGGATCGGGCCGACGAGACCCCAACCGAGCTCCGCTACGCCGTGACGTCTCCGGGCGGAACCACAGCAGCAGCGGTCCGAAAACTCGAAGAAAATGGGCTCCGAACAGCGTTTTTCGACGCATTGGATGCCGCCAAGGCTCGTGCGAGTGAGATGGGCGTCACAGCAGAATAATAAATCGATACCTACACACGTCGCAGTAACCCCATTGGTCCCGCTAAGCTCACTGGTAGCACGTGCGTGTCTGTTCGGCAGGAGGGGAAGCCTGCCGCGCGAGACGTGCCGGAGGTAAGTGGATTGATGGCGCCTGTAAACAAGTCGTCCAAGGGTTCGTCCCCGGACGGTCAACCAGCTTTGGCTGGAACGCAATTCCTCACGGTCGCCGAAGTGGCGTCACTGATGAGGGTGTCCAAAATGACTGTGTACCGCCTGGTACACGGCGGAGAGTTGCCTGCAGTACGAGTAGGTCGATCGTTCCGTGTCCACGCCAAGGCTGTGCACGACTACCTCGAGACCTCGTACTTCGACGCAGGCTGAGTAGCGCTTCGGGCACGAGCGAGCAACATCGGGCCGGTTTCGTGGATCGACTCACGCACCGGTAAGATGGGAACTCGTCGTGCCAGTGGCTTGTTGCATCGAGCTTCGGCAAACGAGGCCCGAGCGCCAGCTTGGGAATCGACGGCTCCGCTGGTTTCACCGTGCGGTGGGGTTCGAGGCTGCCAGGTAGGCGTACGCAACGCGCGTGCGCGAAAACGCTAGAGAAGAACGTGAGGAACACCCGCCATGGGTTCAGTGATCAAGAAGCGTCGCAAGCGCATGTCGAAGAAGAAGCACCGCAAATTGCTTCGTCGCACACGAGTGCAGCGCAGGAAACTCGGTAAGTAAACTGCTTCACCGACGAGCCCGTCACCCCTGTGGTGGCGGGCTCTTCGTGTTCTCCCAGACCGCTCACAAACTGCCCGAGTCCAGTAGGCTGCAGGTTGCGGCAGAGCTGAACCTGCAGGGGCGACGGGGGTGTGAGTGAACGCGAACGACCGAGGCGTGGCAGCGCCCAAAGTAGTGCTGGTCACCGGAGCCAGCCGCTTTCTCGGTGGCTACCTCGTCACCCGTCTCGCGCAAAACCCGTCCATCGAACGGGTCATTGCCGTCGACTCCCGCTCACCCAGCAAAGATCTATTGCGCCGCATGGGCCGCGCCGAGTTCGTGCGAGCCGACATTCGCAACCCGCTGATCGGGAAGGTCATCCGCAACGCGGGCGTCGACACCGTCGTCCATGCCGCCACCATCACCAAGCCGCCGCGTTCCGGTGGCCGCGCGACGATGAAAGACCTCAACGTCATCGGCGCGATGCAACTGTTCGCGGTGTGCCAGAAGTCGCCGTCCGTGCAGAAGGTCGTTCTGCGATCGTCGTCTTCGGTGTACGGGTGCAGCGCCAAGGACCCGGTCAAGTTCACCGAGGAAATGAGCGCTCGGCGCCCTCCGTCCGGGGCTTTCGCACGCGACACCATCGACATCGAGGGATACATCCGCGGGCTGGGGCGTCGTCGCCCCGATATTGCGGTGTCCATTCTGCGCATGGCGCCGTTGATCGGCCCGCGGTTGAACGGAACGATCTCCCGCTACATGACCTCTCCCATCATCCCGAGCATCATCGGTCGTGACGCTCGGATGCAGCTGCTGCACGAGGAAGACGCGCTCGCCGCGCTCGAGCGCGCCACTGTCAGCGGGCCAGCGGGCACCTTCAACGTCGGTGCCGACGGCACCATCATGCTTTCGCAGGCCATCAGGCGTGCGGGACGCATCGAGGTCCCGGTTCCGTTCGCGCTGTTCAAGAGTGTCGGCCGAGCCCTGATGGGCGGCATGATGCGCGAGTTC
>NZ_JBAWFH010000506.1:0-6218 GCF_049591685.1 Rhodococcus sp. (in: high G+C Gram-positive bacteria)
CACCACCAGCGTGCACGGCAACGCCAAGATCATCGACGTCACCCCGGGCCGCGTCCGCGATGCGCTCGACGAGGGATCGATCGTGCTCGTCGCCGGCTTCCAAGGCGTCAGCCAGGACAGCAAAGACGTCACGACGCTCGGTCGCGGCGGCTCGGACACCACCGCCGTCGCACTCGCCGCTGCACTCGATGCCGACGTCTGCGAGATCTACACGGACGTGGACGGCATCTTCACCGCCGACCCGCGCATCGTGCCCAACGCGCGCCACCTCGAGACCGTCTCGTTCGAGGAAATGCTCGAGATGGCCGCTTGCGGCGCCAAGGTGCTCATGCTGCGTTGCGTCGAATACGCCCGTCGCTACAACGTTCCCGTACACGTTCGGTCGTCGTACACCACGAAACCCGGAACCATCGTCTCCGGATCTATGGAGGACATTCCAGTGGAAGAAGCCATTCTCACCGGCGTCGCACACGATCGCAGCGAGGCGAAGGTCACCGTCGTCGGTCTACCCGACGCACCCGGCTACGCAGCCAAGGTCTTCCGCGCCGTCGCCGACGCCGAGATCAACATCGACATGGTGTTGCAGAACGTTTCCAAGATCGACACGGGCAAGACCGACATCACGTTCACGTGCCCCAAGTCGGACGGCCCGACGGCCGTGGAGAAGCTGACGAAGCTGCAGGCCGACATCGGCTTCGCGCAGGTGCTCTACGACGATCACATCGGCAAGGTCTCGCTCGTCGGTGCAGGTATGAAGAGCCACCCGGGTGTGACGGCGACGTTCTGCGAAGCACTCGCGGACGCCGGCATCAACATCGATTTGATCAGTACCTCCGAGATTCGAATCTCGGTGCTGTGCAGCGACACTCAGCTCGACGACGCCGTCCGCGTGCTGCACGAGGCATTCGACCTCGGCGGCGAGGACGTAGCCGTCGTACACGCAGGAACAGGACGATAACCATGACCGTAGTTGCAGTAGTGGGTGCCACCGGCCAGGTCGGCGCCGTCATGAGAACACTGCTCGAAGAGCGCAACTTCCCCGCGGACACCGTGCGGTTCTTCGCCTCCGCTCGCTCGGCGGGCAAGAAGCTCCCGTTCCGCGGCGAAGAGATCATCGTCGAGGACGCGTCGACCGCAGACCTCACCGGCATCGACATCGCCCTGTTCTCCGCCGGAGCAACCCTCTCGCGCGAGCAGGCACCTCGTTTCGCCGAGGCCGGAGCCGTCGTCATCGACAACTCGTCCGCGTTCCGCAAGGACGCAGACGTGCCGCTGGTCGTCAGCGAAGTGAACCCTGAGGCGGCGAAGAACCCGCCCCGCGGAATCATCGCCAATCCCAACTGCACCACCATGGCCGCGATGCCGGTGCTGAAGGTGCTTCACGACGAGGCGGGCCTGCAGCGGCTCATCGTCTCGAGCTACCAGGCCGTATCCGGTAGCGGACTCGCAGGCGTCGACGAGCTGGCCACGCAGGCCCGCGCCGTCATCGGCGACGTCGAGAAGCTGGTGCACGACGGCTCGTCGGTCGACTTCCCGGCCCCCAACAAGTACGTCGCGCCCATCGCGTTCAACGTCCTCCCGCTGGCCGGATCGCTCGTCGACGACGGCTCCGGCGAAACCGACGAAGACCAGAAGCTCCGCAACGAATCGCGCAAGATCCTGGGTCTGCCCGACCTGCTGGTCAGCGGTACGTGCGTCCGCGTTCCGGTGTTCACCGGACACTCGCTGTCGATCAACGCCGAGTTCGATCGTCCGCTCTCGGTGGAGCGTGCTCGTGAATTGCTGGCTTCGGCGCCCGGTGTCTCGTTGGTCGATGTGCCGACGCCTTTGCAAGCCGCAGGCGCGGACAATTCCTTGGTCGGCCGCATCCGTCAGGACCCGGGCGTTCCCGAGGGCCGCGGCCTCGCGCTGTTCGTCTCCGGCGACAACCTGCGCAAGGGTGCCGCGCTGAACACTATTCAGATCGCCGAACTGCTGGTCTGACATCCCTTACAACAACAACATCGCGCGTGTACAACCCGAAATTCGGTTGTACACGCGCGGTGTTGTTGTAAGAACTCAATTCAGCCGAGTCTGGCGCCCTCGCCCGACCCGTCGAAGACATGCGCGTGGGCCTCATCGAAGCGGATGGCCACCACATCGCCCTTAGCCGGCGGATCGCGCCAGTCCGCACGTGCCACTATGGTCTGCACAGTGCCATTGACGTCGGCGCGGCCGAAAACGAATGCCTCCGAACCCAATTCCTCGACGACGTCGACCTCGAGCTTTATTCCGGTCGAGACGATCTCGACGTGCTCGGGGCGGACGCCGAACACAACATTTGCGCCGGTGGATTGCGCGAGCGTCTCCCGCGAGATCGGCACCACCTGATCACCGACGCGGACACCGCCGTCGGTCACGGGAACGTCGAACAGGTTCATCGACGGTGACCCCATGAAACCCGCGACGAACACGTTGGTGGGCCTGCGGTACAACTCACGCGGCGACGCGCACTGCTGCAACACACCGCCCTTCAGCACGGCGACGCGATCGCCCATCGTCATTGCCTCGACCTGATCGTGAGTGACGTACACCGTCGTCGTCGCCAGCCGACGCTGCAGCTGCGCGATCTGCGTGCGCGTCTGCACTCGCAGTTTCGCATCGAGGTTGGACAGCGGCTCGTCCATCAGGAACACCTGCGGCTGACGGACGATGGCGCGGCCCATGGCTACTCGTTGCCGCTGCCCGCCCGACAGTGCCTTCGGCTTACGGTCGAGATATGGCTCGAGGTCGAGCAGCTTCGCAGCCTCGAGAACCCGGCGGTTGATCTCGTCCTTGCTCGCCTTGGCAAGCTTGAGCGCGAACCCCATGTTCTCGGCGACGCTCATGTGGGGGTACAGGGCGTAGTTCTGGAACACCATCGCGATGTCCCTGTCCTTCGGCTCGGAATCGGTGACGTCGTTGCCCCCGATCAGGATGCGCCCGGTGTCGACCTCTTCGAGGCCGGCGAGCATGCGGAGCGACGTGGACTTGCCGCATCCCGACGGGCCCACGAGAACCAGAAATTCGCCGTCGGCGATCTCGAGGTCCAGTGCGTTGACAGCGGGTATGTCGGAACCCGGAAAAAGCCTGGTGGCGCGGTCGAACGTGATCGAAGCCATGAGTGGGTAGATCCCTCCACCGGCAGGAACGTGCCGGACGATCCAAGTGACGGGGTGTCGACGGGTGTCGACGGGAGAACATAGTATGAGTGCCGTCACAGGCGTTCGGGGTCGGGGGGTGTCGGGTGGACGGGATGTCGCGCAGGTCTGCTCTCCGCAGCTTGGCTCTGCTGCCGGTGCCGCAGGTGCCGCCGCACTCCCGTCGAGTTCGGCCGCGCGCCAGGCGTTCGCCCAGGACATTTTCGGAGGCAACAGCCCGCTGCTGTTCCATTCGCCTCCGCTGCAACCGTTCCGTGACGATCTGCCGCGCGCTGATCCTGCGCGGTACCGACATTCGCCTACGGCGATCTCGATTACCTGGGCCCGACCATCGAGAGCGGGCAAGGGCAGCCGTGGACGCTGCGATACACCAACCGCACCGTAGGCAATCCGCTCGCAGCCGACATCGACACCTCGCTGCACGGAATGAGCGAGCACGACCGTGAGATGACGCCGACCACCCTGCACCATCACGGCAGCATCACCCCGCCCGACAGCGACGGCCACTCCGAGATGCTGGTGCGCCCGGGCGAATCGTTCACGCACACCTTCCCGGCGCTCAACGAAGCCGCCGGCCTGTGGTACCACGACCACGCGATGTCTTTGACGCGGATCAACGTGTATGCGGGCCTGACCGGCGCGAGTATCGTTCGCGATCAACATGATTCGGGTGCCGCGGACAATTCGCTCGGCCTCCCGTCCGGTGAATTCGAAGTCCCGCTCGTGCTGCAGGAAAAGATCATGAACCCCGACGGGAGCATGAGCATCCACACCAATGTCACCGTGCCGCAGGGTAAGTGGGAGGGCGGTGGAACCGGAGACGTCGGCGTCGTCAACGGAAAGATATGGCCGACGATGGAAGTGGCGCGTGGCCTCTACCGGTTCCGCATCGTCAACGCCGGCTCGTACAGCGTGTGGAACCTGTTCTTCTCCAACAGAATGCGATTGTGGGTCATCGGTGACGACGAAGGACTGCTGAACGCTCCGATCCATACCGACAGCATCCGCCTAGCGCCGGCCGAACGCGTCGACGTGCTGGTGGATTTCGGATCGTTGCAGCCGGGAGAGCTCGTCGAACTCCGCAACGACGAACCCCCACCCGCACAGGCAGCGTCGCTCGGTGCGATACCGATGCCACTGTTCTGCCAGTTTCGAGTAGCTTCCGGACGCGGCTTCGCCGGCGACATCATGACGATGTACCGCGGTGGCAAAGGCCAACCCCCAGTCCTGTCCGAGATCCCGGCTGCCCAAATCCAACGCACCGTCACCGTCAACCAGCCGTCCGCCGGCCTGTCGCTGGCGCCGCCGATGATGACGCTCAACAACCTGCGCTACAGCGACCCGGACATCGAAATGCCCAGGCAGGGCACCGTCGAGCAGTGGAACATCGTCAACACCACACTCGAACCGCACCCCATCCATCTGCACCTCGTGCGCTTCCGCACCCTTGGGCGAGCGCCGGTGGACCTCACCACCTACATGCGTGACAACCCGCGGCCCGACATCGGCGTCAAATGGGCGCCGGACGTCGAACGCTACGTCACCGGGCCCCTCGCACCACCCGCACCGTGGGAAGCCGGACCCAAAGACACCGTCAACACCTGTGGCGTTGGTCGGCCGCGCCCCGTTGGTCCGTGAACCTCCGGTAGGTGCGGTTCCGAGGTCGTCGGCCTGTCGATTGCGTACGCGCCGCTGTTGGCGCACCTTTCAGTTGTTGGCGCAGCTTGCAAACAGCGCCAACGCCTGCAACCTGCGCGGATGGCGTGTGGACAGCTCCTACCCCGCAACTAAAAGTCAGTCTGGACTGTTTGTGGTTTCCCGGCTATGGTGGCGAGTGTGACGCAAACCACGGATTCGCCGGAGAGGCGGACGCAAGCGGAGCGGACGGCCGGTACGCAGGCCAAGCTGTTGGACGCTGCGATCGAGTGCCTTGTCGAGCTGGGCTTTGCGAAGACGAGCACGCAGGAGATCGCGCGTAGAGCGGGTGTCTCCCGGGGAGCGCAGTTGCACCACTTCCCGACCAAGGAGTCGTTGGTGACGGCGGCGGTGGCGCATCTGGTCGACAAGCGGCTGGCCGAGATCCTCGAAACGAACCCGGATCCCGATCGCGGAGTCGACGTGCTCAGCGAGGCGTTCTCCGGTCCGCTCTTCTATGCCGCGCTCGAACTGTGGGTTGCAGCGAGAACCGATCCGGCGCTGCGCGAGGCGATGCTTCCTCTCGAGCGTCGCGTGTCCGAGGCCATCATGGGTGGCGCGCGGGCCGTGATGGGCAGCCGGATGTCGACCGAATCGATCGAGCTCAGCGTCGAACTCGCCCGCGGCCTTGCCGTGTCGGCGTTGTTTCGTACGCCCGAGGCCGATGACGCACTCCGGGCGCGACTGCTCCCGGCCTGGGAATCGAAGGTGATGGAATGGTGATGCTGCCGAGTTCGGTGGGCGTGTTGGTGGTCGGAGCGGGTTTCGCGGGTATCGCGGCCGCGTCGCGCATTCTGGACGACGATCCGAACGCAGACGTTCTGGTCATCGAGCGCGCTGACGACGTCGGCGGCACCTGGCGCGACAACACGTATCCGGGTTGCGCGTGTGACGTGCCGACGTCGCTGTATTCGTTCTCGTTCGCGCCGAGCCCCGACTGGACGCACACGTTCGCGCGACAACCGGAAATCCATCGCTACCTGCGGGGTGTCGTCGATCGGCTCCACCTTCGCGATCGCATCCTGACCAGTTGTGATCTCACCGCCGCCACGTGGGACGCCGAGCGTTCGCAGTGGATAGTCGAGACGTCGCAGGGTGTGGTGACGGCCGATGTGCTCGTCGCGGCCACCGGAGCGCTGTCGACACCGAAGCTTCCGCCGGTGCCGGGGCTGAACAAGTTCGGCGGCACCATGTTTCACTCCGCCACGTGGAATCACGATCACGATCTATTGGGTCAACGCGTCGCGGTGATCGGCACGGGTGCCTCGGCGGTGCAGTTCGTACCCGAGATCGCCGACGACGCAGAGCGGCTCGTCGTCTTCCAGCGGACGCCCGCGTGGGTCG
>NZ_JBAWFH010000507.1:0-2366 GCF_049591685.1 Rhodococcus sp. (in: high G+C Gram-positive bacteria)
GCGCGCCCCGTCGAAAATCTGGTCGTGACGGTCGACATGGACACCATGGAGGTCGTCGACGTCGCCGATACGGGCGTCGTTCCCATCCCGCAGACGCCCGGAAACTACCTCCCTGGGATGTACGAGCGGCCCGGTAACGTGCCTTCGTTCGAGAAGCAGCGCGCACCGATGAAGACCATCGACATCACCCAGCCCGATGGCCCCTCCTTCACTGTCGACGGGCACTACGTCGAGTGGGCCAATTGGCGCCTGCGCGTGGGCTTCACACCGCGCGAAGGCCTCGTGTTGCACGACGTCAACTACGTCGACCGCGGTACCGTCCGTCCCGTCATACATCGCGCCTCTCTGTCGGAGATGTATGTGCCGTACGGCGATCCCGGCGACAGCCAGTGGAACAAGAACGTCTTCGACGAGGGCGAGTATGGTCTCGGTGTGCTCGCCAATTCGCTTCAGCTGGGCTGCGATTGCCTCGGCGAGATCCACTACTTCGACGCGTACGTCAACGACCAGGACGGTCAGCCCATCCAACTCCCGAACGCCATCTGCATGCACGAGGAGGACTACAGCATCGGGTGGAAGCACACCGATTTCCGCGACAATCTCGGACAAGTCAGACGAAACCGTCGGCTGGTCGTCTCGTTCTTTGCAACGGTCGGCAATTACGACTACGGCTTCTACTGGCATCTGTACCTCGACGGGTCCATCGAGTTCGAGATCAAGCTGACCGGCATCATCTCCACCGGTGCTATCGAGCCAGGCAAGGTGCCGGAGTTCGGCACACTCGTCGCACCGGGTTTGTACGGGCCACACCACCAGCACTTCTTCAGCGTTCGGTTGGACATGACGGTCGACGGCGCACGCAACAATCTGTACGAACTCGAAGCCGAAGCTGTTCCGGTCGGTCCGGAGAATCCGCACGGCAACGCCTGGCGTCAGACGAAACGACAGCTCACCAGCGAATCCGAAGCGCAGCGCGTTGCCGACCCACTGAGGGCTCGAACGTGGTTGATCGCCAACGCCGACAAGCTGAACAGGCTCGGCGGGCATATCGGCTACAAGATCGAACCGTCCGGCGCGGTCGCTCTTCCACTGGCACTACCCGGTTCGCAGCAGGCGCGTCGCGGTGGGTTCGCCACCAAGCACATGTGGGCGACGCCGTACGCCGAGCGTGAGCGCTATGCGGCGGGTGAGTACGTGGCACAGAACCCGGGCCACGACGGTCTCGTCGCCTACACCGCTCAGGACCGGTCACTCGAAGACGCGGATCTGGTCATCTGGCCGACGATCGCGGCGCATCATGTTGTGCGTCCGGAGGATTGGCCGGTCATGCCGGTCAGTCACGTCAGCCTGCACCTCAAGCCCACCGGCTTCTTTGACGGCAACCCAATGCTCGATCTGGCACCCGAGACCCCGAAGGTCGGCGGCCACTGTTGTTGAGCGAGTCCAGGGGCAAAGCACAGTCGCCGGGGAATCAGGGCACCCGCATTTCCAGTCTCGGGTAGAAGAAGCAAACAGATCAGCTTCTTGCGGCGAGTAGGGTGCGCGGCGACTTGTTCGGCGCGGCCGGCGGCTGTGCGGTTCGACGGTTCCGCGAGTCGGTCCGACCGATGTCCGTGTGTTGGACAACCGTCAGAGCGGGCTGCATGTACGTGACTGCGTCGTTGATGTCGTCCACACGACTACCTTCATAGCTTCTTCTGGCAGATGGCTAAACCGGATCCATCTGTAACTGCCACGTGCTCGCGTCTTGGTGTAGATTGCTGACGAGTCGAGACTGGGGGGTCTTCTTCAAATGCCGTTTTCGTCGTGGTCTGGAAAGTCGTTACTACAAGGCCGTCGAACGAGTAGCGAGCGCTGATGTCTGACCCGGATGGCCGAGACAGTGTCGGGGCCGATCCAGTGGCCATAACCGATGCAGCTGGCTCGCTCGCATCAATCGCAAGCGAAATTCGTGAGCGTTTCGTCGCCATGTCGACGGACGCCGAAAGAACGGTCGCAGAGCACTGGTCTGGGGCAGCCGCCGACGACTACCTGTCGAGCTGGTCGTCGGTGCGTAACCGCGGCGGGGTTTTGGTGGACCGCTTGTACAGCCTGGTCGACGGGCTCGAGGCATCGAGCACGGGGTATCGGTCAACTGACTCGGTGAACGCAACCACGACCAGCATCCTGAACCTCGACTAGCGATGGACGAGAACTACGCGGTCGATCTCGACGAGCTCCAGTTGTTGACGAGCAGAACCGAAAGCTTCACTTCTCTCCTTCAGGAACGTGTCCGCGCGGCCGAAGCAGCGGCGAGGACTCTGCCAGCGTGGTGGACCGGTCCTGCGGCGGATACGTTTCAGCTCGCGCACCAGGACTGGGTCCGC
>NZ_JBAWFH010000508.1:0-4610 GCF_049591685.1 Rhodococcus sp. (in: high G+C Gram-positive bacteria)
GTCTCGGGCCATGACCTGAAACGCAGCCTCGACCAAATCTCGACGCCGCTGCTCTACCGGTACGCGTGCCACGTGATCTCCCAACTCCGAACGCCGACTGGGGCGATGACTTATTCGCACCCCAGTCTAAGTCACATGACCTACATCTCGAACGAGCGCGCCCAAACCGATTCATTGACTTAGTCGCTTGACAAAGTCAAAGTACGACGCGATGCTTCAACCACATGAAAAAACAACCAGAGGACTACTCGTGAGCGACGACATCGATTTGACCGACCGGGTGTGCATCATCGGGGCCGGCCCCTCCGGCCTGGTCACGGCACGGCAACTGCGGAGCGCCGGCGTGCCGTTCGACGTCTTCGAAAAACACTCCGATGTCGGTGGGATCTGGGACATGGACAACCCAGGAAGCCCGATATACAGAACCGCCCACTTCATCAGTTCGAGGTACAGCAGCGGCTTCTACGGCTCCCCGATGCCGCAGTCGTATCCCGACTACCCGTCGTGGAAGAACATCCGAGACTACATCCGGCAGTTCGCTGCAGCCGAAAAGCTCTACGAAAACATCACTTTCGATACCTCGGTAGAACGCGCCGAACTCTCGGACGACGGGACGTGGACCGTTACGGTCGGCGGACAGCGACGACGGTACAAAGCGCTCGTCGTAGCAACCGGGGTGACGTGGCACGAAAACCTTCCGCACCTTTCCGGCCAAGAATCGTTCACCGGAACGATCCTGCATTCCCGCGAGTACGTCGACAGCTCCATCTTCTCGAACAAGAACGTGCTGATCGTCGGCGCAGGCAACTCCGGTGTCGACATCGCATGCGACGCAGCGGTGAGCGCGGAGAAAGCATTCTTGAGTGTGCGACGCGGTTACCGATTCATCCCGAAACACATCTTTGGAATGCCACTGGACGTGTTCTCGAAGTCCGGTAGGAAAGCTCCCGCCGGAATCACGTTGCCGGAGAACATGAACGATTTGCTCGACGCTCTTGTGGGCGACGTGACGCGATTCGGGCTCCCGGCCCCCGACCATGACGCCATGGCCTCACATCCCATCGTCAACGATCAAATCATCCACCACTTCAACCATGGCGACATCACAGCCAAGGCGGACGTCGAACGACTCGACGGTTCGGACGTGGTCTTCCGAGACGGATCCCGCGAGCAAATCGACGTCATCTTGCTGGCCACCGGCTACGACTACAAGATCCCGTTCATCGACGACACCCTGATCGAGTGGACGAGCGGACGCCCCCAGCTCTACCTGAACGTCTTCAGCCGCACCATCGACTCGCTGTACGTGGTCGGTTTCATCGAGTTCGCGGACGCAGCCTACAAACGATTCGAAGAAATGGCCCAATTGGTGGCCATGGACCTCACACTCGTCGGCGACGACAAGCAGGCGTTCGTGGAAATGAAGCGCAGCGATCGACCGGATCTGCGTGGGGGCAAGCACTACATCGACTCACCGCGTCACGCCAACTACGTCGATACGCAGTCTTACCAGAAAGTACTGCGCGGCGTCCGCGAGCGTTTCGGCGTGACCGATCTCGCTGGCATCACACAATGACCACTGAACCCACCACCACGTACGAGGCCCGAACATGAGTTGGTTCACCGTTGCGCGCACCGACCCCGACAGATGCGCCCTCGTGGACGGCGACCGCAGCTTCACCTTCGGGGAATTGCGGGCGATCGTCGGCCAGATCTGCGCCGGCTGGGACGCCGCGGGTATCGCACGGGGGCAGACCATCGCTGTAGTTCTACGCAACTGCTGGGAACTACTCGTCATCGAATTGGCCGCGCTGAGCACCGCACGCTACATCCTGCCCATCAATCACCACTTTATTGTCGACGACATCGCTTACGTACTCGGTGACGCCGAGCCTGCGCTGGTGGTGACCAGCAACGAATTCCTGGCCACGGTCGACACCGCAGCAGAAAAAGCTGGGCTGCCCACCGCCACTTGCGTCGCCAACGTCGATGCCGGAAAACGTGATTGGACTCGGTCGTGGACCGACCGACCGGACTCGGATCCGGAAGATCGGCGCGCCGGCTCTTTGATTCTCTACAGCTCGGGTACGACGGGCCGTCCGAAAGGAATTCGACGACCACTGGCTGGAACGACACCGGAGGAGGAAAGCGCGAAATCACGCATTGCGTGGTCACCGATGAGGCTCGACCGCGGGCCAGGGGTACATGTGGTGATCGCGCCGCTTTACCACGCCGCCCCCAACGGGATGGTCGTCGGCGCACTCGCCCGCGGCGTCACCGTTGTCATCGCGCCAGGACAGCGATTCGACGCTGCACAGTTCCTCGACTTCGCCGGAACCACCGGGATGACCGAATCGTTCTTGGTTCCCACGATGTTCTCCCGGCTGCTCAACCTTCCGCCCGAACAGCGCAGCCGGTTCGATACGAGCACGATGCGGCGCGTGGTCCACGCGGGCGCGCCCTGCCCCGTTGCAGTGAAACAACAGATGATCCACTGGTGGGGACCGATACTGTCGGAATTCTATGGATCCACCGAATGCTCGGTGACGACCACCACAACGAGTGAAGAATGGCTGGACGCGCCAGGAACCGTCGGCCGCGCACGCCCCGGGTACGACGTCGACATCTGCGACGACGAGGGCAACCCCGTTGCTCCCGGGCAGGAGGGACTGATCCGTGTCGCGGGCAGTCCAGAATTCCACTACATCGGAGACGAGGCCAAAACTCAGCAAGCACGGCCGAACGGCGCAGTGGTGCTTGGGGACATCGGGCGACTCGACGAACACGGCCGTCTGTACATCCTCGACCGCCGAAGCGACCTGATACTCAGCGGAGGGGTCAACATATATCCGGCCGAGATCGAACTGGCGCTGCACAACCATCCGCAGGTCCAGGATGTCGTCGTCATCGGTGTGCCGGACCAGGAGTGGGGGCAACGGGTCGTGGCGCTGATCCAACCAGTCGACAGCGCCGACCCTTTGCGACTGGCTCAGGCCGTCGAGTCCTACGCTCGCGACGTGCTCGCCGGTTACAAAAGACCGCGCGAATACCGAGTCACATCCGCCATCCCCCGAATGCCCACCGGCAAGATCAACCGCACCCATATTCGCGAACAGATGTTGAAGACCTGACTCCGTCTTTCGCCGAACGGACAACGGCGGCAGACGCAAGATCGGCGGGCCCGCGCCGTCGCCTTCACGCAAATAGCTCTAGCGCGATTCCCGTATTACTGGCTGGTACAGCGCACACCGGATCAGTGCGCCTCGCCCCCGGGCGCCATGCCGCTCACGTTCACACACGCATCCCGAAGGAATTAGGACTCATCGTGCACACCATGAACCCGGAGGTACCCGACGATGTCTTCGCGGACATCCTCAAGCAAGTTTCCCATTTCGTACGGACCCGAGCGGTCCCACGCGAACTCGAAATCATGAACAGCGATGCCATCCCCGCAGACCTGCGCAAGCAGGTCGCCGATATGGGGCTGTTCGGCTACGCCATTCCGCAACAGTGGGGCGGGCTCGGCCTCGACCTCGTCCAAGACGTCGAACTGGCCATGGAACTCGGCTACACCTCGTTGTCTCTGCGATCGATGTTCGGCACCAACAACGGCATCGCCGGCCAAGTACTCGTCGGGTTCGGGACGGAACAACAGAAAGCCATCTGGCTCCCCGGAATGACCACCGGCGAGATCGTCGCCTCGTTCGCGCTGACCGAGGACGGAGCAGGATCGAACCCTGCCGGACTGAAAACCACCGCGACCGCAACCACAGACGAAGACGGGTCCGGCTGGGTCATCAACGGCAGCAAACGTTTCATCACCAACGCACCCACCGCACATCTCTTCGTAGTTTTCGCGCAACTCGACCCGAAACCTGCTGCAGGAACTGGCATTGCCGTCTTCCTCGTTCCGGCCGACAGCGCAGGAATACAGGTCGGAATCAAAGATGCCAAGATGGGGCAGCAAGGCTCGAACACCTCCGACGTCACCTTCACAAACGTGAGGGTCGGCGAAGATTCACTCGTCGGCGGAAACAACGACATCGGATACAAAGCGGCCTTGGCGTCCCTCGCGCGGGGACGGGTGAACATCGCTGCCCTCGCGGTCGGGCAAGCCCAACGTGCACTCGACGAATCCGTCGCCTATGCCGCAGGATCCACCCAGGGTGGTCAGCCCATCGGAAATTTTCAACTGGTCCAAGCGATGATCGCCGATCAACAAACCGGAGTCATGGCAGGCCGAGCACTCGTACGCCAAGCAGCACGCGACTGGGTCGATAACACCGACCGACGCATCGCACCTTCGACCGCGAAACTGTTCTGCACCGAAATGGCCGGCAACGTCGCAGACCTCGCCGTGCAAATCCACGGCGGCACAGGCTACATGCGCGATGTGCCCGTCGAACGCATCTACCGCGATGTACGCCTGCTCCGGCTTTACGAAGGAACGAGCGAAATACAACGGCTGATCATCGGCGGAGGACTGGTCAGAGCTGAACAACAACGCACAACCACACGCATCAGTCGATAGAGCTCTTCGGTTTCCCCAAACCCTGCCTCGATACGAGGGCCGCCTCCCACCACAGATGTCACCGGCGCCTACTCACCGC
>NZ_JBAWFH010000509.1:0-8864 GCF_049591685.1 Rhodococcus sp. (in: high G+C Gram-positive bacteria)
CGGCAGCGCACATCACGCCTTGCTGGGGTGATCTGCCTTCTCTTCGTCGCTACCTGACTGTGGGTGGCCGAGCATCGCCGCGCCCAGTAGCTCCTCGGGAACGCCGAAGCCCTCCACCATCTCGAGGGCGTGCGGACGAAGTGTCCGGCAGCGCTCGTTGATGCCGCGGGTGACGGCCTTGGCGCGTTCGGTCGAGAGGAACCGGTGCTCGATGAACCAGGCCTTGTCTTCTTCGATGACCGACAGTGCATACATGTCGCACACCTGCTCGAGCAGTTCCTTCGCTTCCGCGTCCTCGCACGTGGAGATGCCTGCGATGAATGCCTCGAGGATGATGCGGTCGATGTGCGCACTCGCCGCGTGCAGCACGTGATCCTGCACCGAGTTGAACGCTTCGAACGCGCCCATTTCCTTGGACTTGCTCTGCAACCGCCGAGCGACGGTGGAGATCAAGTAATCCTCTCGATCCTCGAACATCTTGACCTGGGTGCCGCGGTTGAACAGCGAACCCTCTTCCTCGTTGTCCTGACGGGAATCGAGGATGGTCTGCATGATCGTTTGTGCCGCAGTGCGTTTGGCGACCCGCTCGCCTGCGAACTCGGCCGCGAACCGAACCCACTCGACGGGGCTCATGCCCTTGACATCGTCGGCGTAGGCGGTGAGCAGCTCTTTGGCGACGAGCTGCGTGAGCACGTGGTTGTCGCCCTCGAACGTGGTGAAGACGTCGGTGTCGGCCTTGAGCGAGATGAGCCGGTTCTCGGCGAGGTAGCCTGCGCCGCCGCATGCTTCGCGGGCTTCCTGAATGGCCTTGGTGGCGTGCCAGGTGTTGGCGGCCTTGAGGCCTGCTGCGCGAGATTCGAGTTCGCGCTGCTCCTCGGCATCCGGGTTGTCGGACGTCTGCAGCTCGTGCAGCTTGGCCAC
Organism: Rhodococcus sp. (in: high G+C Gram-positive bacteria); assembly: GCF_049591685.1. Taxonomy (GTDB): domain Bacteria; phylum Actinomycetota; class Actinomycetes; order Mycobacteriales; family Mycobacteriaceae; genus Rhodococcoides. The sequence goes on from NZ_JBAWFH010000509.1 coordinate 922, forward strand.
CAACTCGTTCTGCGCGAACTGCAGTGCGTACGATTTCGCGATCAGCGGGAACAGTCGACGCTGGTGCACCAGGTAATCCATGATGAGCACCTCGTCCTCGGACTTCGGTGCCGAGAACTGTCTGCGCTGCAACGCATATCGCGTCGCGATGTCGAGGGCGACCCGGGCCGCTGCGGCAGCGCTACCGCCGACCGTGACGCGTCCGCGGATGAGGGTGCCGAGCATCGTGAAGAATCGTCGACTCGGGTTCTCGATTGGGGAGGAGTACGTACCGTCGGAGGAGACGTCGGCGTACTTGTTGAGCAGGTTGTCGCGCGGAATGCGCACCTGGTCGAACATGATTCGACCGTTGTCGACGCCGGGTAGACCGCCCTTGTACTGACAGTCCGAGGTGGTGACGCCGGGGAGGTCGTCGCCGTTCTCGTCACGCAGTGGGACGAAGAAGCAGTGGACGCCGTGGCCTTCGGCTTCTTCGCCAGGCCCGGCCGTGATCAGCTGCGCGAACACCGCCGCCACGGTTGCCGTTTCGGCGGCGCCGCCTATGTAGTCCTTGCGCGACGACGGCGTCGGGGAATGGATGACGAACTCGTCGGTGGCCGGGTCGTACGTGGCGGTCGTTTCGAGCGACTGCACGTCGCTGCCGTGACCCGTCTCGGTCATTGCGAAGCAGCCCAGCAGGTCGAGGTCGATGATCCGACGCACGTACGCGTCGTGGTGACGCTCGGTGCCCAGGTTCTCGATGGCTCCGCCGAAGAGTCCCCACTGGACTCCGGCCTTGACCATCAGCGACAGGTCCGACATCGCGAGCATCTCGATCATCGTGACCGCGGCACCGACGTCGCCGGTGCCGCCGTGTTCCTTCTTGAAACCGTCGTCCGCTGCGCCGTGCTCGGCGAGGATCTTCAGCTGCTCCAGCGCCTTGGTGCGAGCGATGACGGTGTTCGGTGTGTAGTGCGGACGGAATTCTTCACGAACGAGTTGTGCTCGGGCCTCGTTCTTCACATCGCGCCAGCGACCGTCCAAAGTGTTGCGAAGGTGCTCCGTTTTGGTTGCCATACTCGACGGTAACCTCTCGCGGAATATGCCGTCGCGGAAGCGTCACGAAGGCCACAAATACTCGCGGGCCCAGCTGGCCGCCAACTTGCTTCGGAGCCGCGACCAGAACTTGCTCCGCCCGTACGGTCCGTCCCGGAACACCGACGCCCCGTTGTCTTCGAGCACGCGAGTGATCAGCGGGCTGAAGCCGTCGAACTCGCGACGAAGATGCTCGCGAAACCCGTCGGGCCAGGAGTACCGCGCTGGTTCGTGTTGTGCCTCCATGCTGGGAAGTGTAATCCAGCGGTAACACGCTCGTTACACGTTCCGAGCAGCGGAAAAGTCGGGTATTCGCCCCATTTCGTTTGCGGAATGGAGGGGCGGGTACTCGGAAGGCTCGACTAGAACCTTGGGGGCACGATATGAACACAGCAGTGTGGATCGTCATAGCAGTAGTAGTGGTTCTTCTCATTGTGGCCATCGCTCTCGCGGTCAGCCGCAAGCAGCAGGCCGCCAAGCGAGTGGAAGCGAATCGCATCCGCGAGCAGGCCGCCGAAAGGCAGACCGAGGTCGAGCAGCGGCAGGCCGTTGCCGACGAGAGCGCAGCGAAAGCCCGGCGCGCTCAGGCCGATGCGGAAGCCAAGGCCGCCGAGGCACGCAAGCTGTCTCTGCAGGCCGAAACGCACCAGGGTCACGCAGCAACGTCGCGCGACGAGCTGGACTCGGAGTACGAGCGGGCCAACAAGATCGACCCGGATGTCAAGAACGGCTCGCGTTCCGGTGACGTCGATCAGGCGCACGCCGAAAAAGTGGTCGGCCACGACGACCGGACCGGTGCCCACGAAGCCCACGGCAGCAACGATCACGACGGCAGAAGTGCAGGTCAGAAGGTGCGCGACACGCTCGATCCTCGTCGTGACACACACGGCACCGACACACACGGCACCGGCGCGCACGGCACCGACACACACGGCACCGACACACACGGCACCGGCACGCACAACACCGGTGCCACCACGGAGCGTCCTGACGGCAACCTCGATCCCCGGGGCGCAAAGTTGGACCCGCGCACCGACGGTGATCAGGTGGGGGAGCACCGCCGGCCCTGATCGCACGCGAGCGCTCACAACCCCAGCGTCTGATCACAACGCGAATTTGCGTTGCGAACAGACGCTGTTGTTGTAAGAAGGGCCGCCGACGCCAGACGAGAAGGGCTGATTATTACGCCCTGTAGTTGGCAGTATCGGTAAACCTGGGACACTGGGGGTCGTGACTGATTCCCTCGGCGACGACGTACCCGTTTCTGCCCGGCTCTTCGAGCGCGCGAGCGCTGTGATCCCGGGAGGAGTCAACTCCCCGGTCCGCGCGTTCCACTCGGTGGGAGGCACGCCGCGCTTCATCGCCGAGGCCAGTGGCTACACGATGATCGACGCTGACGGCAACCGCTACGTCGACCTGATCTCGTCGTGGGGTCCGATGATTCACGGACACGCGCACCCCGTCGTCGTCGACGCGGTGCAGAAGGCGGCGTCGACGGGCCTGTCCTTCGGGGCCCCCACGGAACGCGAAATCGCGCTCGCCGAGGAAATCGTCGGCCGAGTCGGGCCCGTCGACCAGGTACGCCTTGTGAATTCGGGCACAGAGGCGACGATGAGTGCAGTACGGCTCGCCCGCGGGTTCACCGGTCGCACCAAGATCGTCAAATTCTCCGGTTGCTATCACGGCCACGTCGACGCGCTCCTCGCAGATGCGGGCTCGGGCCTCGCCACGTTCGGCCTCCCGACGTCGCCGGGGGTCACCGGCGCGCAGGCGTCGGACACCATCGTCGTCCCCTACAACGACCTGGCAGCCGTCGAAGCTGCGTTCGCCGAGAACCCCGACGAGATCGCGTGCGTCATCACCGAGGCGGCCGCGGGCAACATGGGTGCGATCCCGCCCGTTCCGGGCTTCAACCAGGGCCTTCGTCGTCTCGCGACCAACAGCGGGGCCCTGCTGATCATGGACGAGGTGATGACGGGTTTCCGCGTCAGCGCTGCCGGTTGGTACGGCATCGACGGTGTCGCCGGCGACCTGTACACCTTCGGCAAGGTCATGAGCGGAGGTCTTCCCGCCGCCGCGTTCGGTGGCCGCGCCGACATCATGGCCTACCTGGCTCCGGCCGGACCGGTCTATCAAGCGGGCACACTGTCCGGTAACCCGGTCGCGGTCGCGGCCGGACTCGCCAGTCTCCAACTCGCCGACGCCGCCGTCTACGAGAAGCTCGAGCGCAACTCGAAGCGGCTCGGTGCGCTGCTCGGCGAGGCTCTGACCGAGGCAGGCGTTCGTCATCACGTGCAGTTCGCAGGCACTATGGTGAGCGTGTTCTTCTCCGACGGACCCGTCACCGATTACGCGGGCGCCAAAGCAGCCGAGACGTGGCGATACCCCGCGTTCTTCCACGGCCTGCTATCGCGTGGGGTCTACCCACCGCCGAGTGCATTCGAGGCCTGGTTCGTCTCCGCGGCCCTCGACGACGACGCCTTCCAGATCATCGCCGACGCGCTCCCCGACGCCGCCCGCGCAGCGGCCCGAGCAGAAGCAGGAACCAAGTGAGCACCGCTCCAGGCACCAACAACGCCGACAGTCATCCGCACCAGAGCACCCGCACCATCGTCCACGTGCTTCGGCACGGCGAGGTGCACAACCCGAAGGGAATTCTGTACGGACGCCTGCCCGGCTTCCGGTTGTCCGATGCAGGCCGCGCGCAAGCCGTCGCCGTCGCCGAAGCCCTTGCCGGTCATGACATCACGCACGTTGTCGCGTCGCCGCTGCAGCGTGCGCAGGAGACCGCTGGCCCGATTGCGCAGGCTCACGGCCTGACCATCGCCGAGGACGACAACCTCATCGAGGCAGGCAACCAGTTCGAGGGACTGCGCGTGGCCGTCGGCGACGGTGCCCTTCGTCGGCCCCGGCACTGGTGGAAGTTGCGTAACCCCCTCACCCCGTCGTGGGGTGAGCCGTACCTGCAGATCGCGCACCGCATGCTCGCCGCAGTCAACGCTGCCCGCGTCGCCGCCGTCGGTCACGAAGCCGTGTGCGTCAGCCATCAGTTGCCCGTCTGGACTCTGCGCCGATTCCTGCAGGGCGAGCGCCTCTGGCACGACCCGCGTCACCGTCAGTGCAGCCTGGCGTCGCTGACCTCCCTCGTCTACGAAGGCGACACGCTCGTCGACATCGTCTACTCCGAGCCCGCAGGGGCCAGTGATCCGAAGGTCGCCGGTGCGTAAGTTCCTCGTCTCCGCCGCGGCCACCGCATCGGCCGTCGCACTCCTCACCGGATGTGCGACGGGGACCGACGCGGTCGCCACCGGGGGAACGTTCGACTTCGTCTCACCGGGGGGCCAGACCGAGATCTTCTACGACCCGCCCGCGAGCCGCGGCACCATCGACGGCCTGTCCGGGCCAGACCTGATGGAAGAGGGCAAGACCACTTCGCTGGCCGACTACGAGGGCAAGGCCGTCGTCCTCAACGTGTGGGGCCAGTGGTGCGGCCCGTGCCGCGGCGAGGCGGACGACCTGGAAGAGGTCTACGAGAACACCAAGGACCTCGGCGTGCAGTTCCTCGGTATCAACGTCCGCGACAACGCGCAGGACAAGGCCCAGGATTTCGTCGTCGACAACAACGTGAGCTACCCGTCGATCTACGACCCGCCCATGCGCACCCTCACCGCCCTCGGCGGCATCCCGACATCGGTCGTCCCGACGACCGTCGTACTGGACAAGCAGCATCGCGTCGCCGCGGTGTTTCTGCGTGAACTGCTCACCGAAGACCTGCAGCCCGTCGTCGAACGCGTCGCTGCCGAGGAATCCGAGCAGTCGTGACGCACCCGAACTTTCTGGCGAGCACGTCTCATCTCGCAGGCATAGGTGAGACATTCCAAGCGACCGCGTCGACGGGACCGCTCGTCCTCGCGATGGGCGTGTGCGTCCTGGCCGGGCTCGTCTCGTTCGCGTCGCCGTGTGTCGTCCCGCTCGTCCCGGGATACCTGTCGTATCTGGCGGGTGTCGTCGGGGCAGATGCCCCTGCGGTGACCGCATCGGAAGCCGTGCAGACGAAAACCCGTGCCGCAACCCGTCTTCGGGTGGCAGGCGCGGCCGGACTGTTCGTCCTCGGATTCACCGTCGTGTTCGTACTCGCGACGGCGACCGTGTTCGGAGCCATCTCGGTACTCGCGGTCAACCGTGAACTGCTGATGCGAATCGGCGGAGTCGTCACGATCGCAATGGGACTGGTGTTCATCGGTCTCGTCCCGGCGTTGCAGCGCGACGTGCGCTTCGAGCCACGCCGCGTTGGCAGCCTCCTCGGCGCCCCACTGCTCGGCGGTGTCTTCGCTCTCGGGTGGACCCCGTGCCTCGGCCCGACGCTCGCCGGGGTCATCTCGCTGGCGGCCGGAACCGAAGGCGCCACCGCCGCACGAGGCGTCACCCTCATCGTCGCCTACTGCCTGGGGCTCGGGTTGCCGTTCGTCATCCTCGCGTTCGGGTCGGTGAGCGCACTACGCGGAGTCGGCTGGCTTCGTACACACGCACGACAGATACAGGTGTTCGGCGGAATCATGCTGATAGCAGTGGGAATTGCACTCGTCACGGGTGCGTGGGACGTCTTCGTCGGCTGGGTTCGCGACGCCTTCGTCTCCGACGTGGTACTTCCGATATGAGGGGGGCGATATGACGGATCTCGAGACCAAGCCCGCACCGCACGTTCCCCGGCAGTCCGCTGCGGGCCGCGGCGTCGCGCTGGTTCGCAACACGTGGCGCAACCTGACGAGCATGCGCACGGCGCTGGTGCTGCTGTTCCTGCTGGCGTTCGCTGCCATCCCCGGCGCCCTCGTACCGCAGCGCAGCCTCAACTCCGGCAAGGTCGACGAATACATCGCCGCGCGGCCCACGCTCGGCCCGCTGATGGACAAGCTCGAGCTGTTCGACGTGTTCTCCAGCTTCTGGTTCACCGCCATCTACGCGCTGCTGTTCGTCTCGCTGATCGGCTGCATCGTTCCGCGCTGCATCGACCACGCCAAAGCGCTGCGCACCAAGCCGGTACCGACACCCCGCAATCTTTCCCGTCTGCCGCACCACAGCCGCTACGTCGTCGACGCACCTGTCGACGAGACCGCCGAAAAGGTCGCTGCGCAACTGCGGGGGTGGCGCGTCGCACGGCGAGAGTCCGGCACCGAAGTGACGTTGTCGGCCGAGAAGGGCTACCTCCGCGAGTTCGGCAACCTGGTATTCCACCTGTCCCTGGTCGGTTTGCTCGCGGCAATTGCGCTCGGCAAATTACTCGGCTACGAGGGCAACGTCGTCGTCATCGCCAACGACGGCCCCGGCTTCTGCAGTACCTCACCTGCCATCTACGACGGGTTCCGCGCAGGCCAGCTCGTCGACGGCACCGGGCTCGAACCCCTGTGCATTCGAGTGAAGGACTTCCGGGCGGACTACCTGGACAGCGGCCAGGCCGAGATGTTCACCTCGAACATCGAGTATCAGGCCGGCGAGGACCTCGAGAACAACGTGTGGCGCGACGACGTACTGCAGGTCAACCACCCGCTGCGCGTCGCGGGCGACCGGGTCTACCTCCAGGGCCACGGGTACGCGCCGACATTCACCGTCACCTTTCCGAACGGCGAGACCCGCACCGAGACCATCCAGTGGCAGCCCACCGACGCCACGACGTTCCTCTCCAGCGGCGTTCTGCGGTTCGACCCTCCGGGCGGGCTGTATCCCGAAGCGACGGAACGCAGGCAGAATCAGATTGCCGTCGAAGGACTCTTCGCGCCGACGGCGTTCTTCCACGGCAACCTGCTGTCGTCGAGCTACCCGGCAATGACCGACCCGGCCGTCGCCGTCGACATCTACCGCGGCGACACCGGCCTCGACACCGGCTTCCCGCAGTCACTGTTCTCGCTGAACCAGGAAATGGTCAACCAGGGCCGCCTGGTCAAGCAGGACCGCGTCAACCTGAAGCCGGGGGAGAGCTCGACCTTGTCCGACGGCACCAACGTCCGGTTCGACGGAGCAGAAGAGTTCGTCAACCTGCAGGTCTCGCACGATCCCGCGCAGACCTGGGTGCTCGTGTTCGCGCTGACGATGATGGGCGGACTGCTCGTCTCGCTCGTGATCAAGCGACGCCGCGTATGGGTGCGACTTCGCACCGAGCCGGACTCACGACATACTGTAGTAGAACTCGGTGGACTGGCCCGTACCGATCAGGCGGGCTGGGGAGAAGAGTTCGACCGGCTCTGCGAGCGGCTGATCGGCGATGTAGTGGCAACAGACCCGAACGCGAAGAAAAACCAGGAGATCTGAGAAGATGCCGATCAACGAGACACTCTCGCAGTACAGCGACTGGTCTTTCGAGTCCGCGTTCGCGATCTACGTGCTCGCGTTCATCCTGCTCATCGCGCAGTACGCATCCGCCCGCGCCACCGCCGTACAGGCGAAGGAACTCGTCGGCAGCGGTGCACCCGCTGCTTCCGGCACGCGACCCGGCGTGCCGGGAAGGGTCGTCCAAGCCCCGAAGCGCCCACTGTCCGAGCGGTTGTCCGGCATGGGCTTTGCCCTGCTGATCCTGGGCCTGGTGCTGCACGTTGCGGCAGTGGTTCTGCGCGGCTTCGCCACCCATAGGTTCCCGCTGGGCAACATGTACGAGTTCGTCACCATGGCCACCGCGGCAGCCACCCTGACCTCGCTTCTGCTGCTGCGTAAGCGCACCATGCGCCCGATGCTCGTGTTCGTGCTCGCGCCGATCATCGTGCTGATGTTCCTCGCGGCCACCAAGCTCTACGCCGACGCAGCGCCCGTCGTGCCCGCACTGCGATCGTTCTGGCTGCCCATCCACGTCACGATCGTCAGCGTCGGCAGCGGCATCCTTC
>NZ_JBAWFH010000510.1:0-8816 GCF_049591685.1 Rhodococcus sp. (in: high G+C Gram-positive bacteria)
CGCGCTGCGTGCTCAGGCCGCCGGGGCGTCGAAGCACCTGTCGCTGTAATGACGCGGGAGGGTTCTGTCACCGAGGACGAAGCGATGGCCGTCGCCATCCAGGCGTCGGAAGCAGCGCGTGGGCGAACCAGTCCCAACCCGCCGGTCGGGGCAGTCGTTCTCGACGTCGACGGCGCGGTGGTCGGCGTCGGGTCCACACGACCGCCGGGCGGGCCGCACGCGGAAATCGTCGCGCTGCAACGAGCCGGTCACAAGGCGCGGGGTGGGACCGCGGTGGTCACGCTCGAACCGTGCAATCACACCGGCCGAACCGGACCGTGTTCACGAGCACTCATCGAGGCAGGTATCGCCAAGGTCGTCTTCGCCGTAGCCGATCCGAACCCGCTCGCCGAGGGCGGGGCGCGCACCCTCTCCGATGCGGGAATCATCGTCGAAGCGGGTCGATCCGCCGACGCGGTCGCATCGGGTCCGTTGCGAGCCTGGCTGCACAAGCAACGCACCGGACGGCCCCACGTCACACTCAAATACGCCGCGAGCCTGGACGGTCGCAGTGCTGCCGCCGACGGCACGAGCAAATGGATCACCGGCCCCGACGCTCGTGCCCACGTGCACGCTCAGCGGGCAGCGCTCGACGCCATCATCGTGGGAACCGGGACTGTCGATGCCGACGACCCGCTGCTCACCGCGCGGTTTCCCGACGGCTCCGATGCGCCGCATCAACCAGTGCGGGTGGTCGTCGGCGAACGCGTGGTCCGGGCCGACGCCAAGGTTCGCAATGCCGACGCGCCGACGCTGTTCGTCCGCAGCCGAGATCCACGTGCGGTACTCGACGCTCTCGGTGAGCACACCGATGTTCTCGTCGAAGGCGGGCCGACGGTCGCCGGCGCTTTCCTCGCAGCCGGCCTCGTCGATCGAATCGTCGCGTACATCGCACCCGTCGTGCTCGGCGCCGGTAGCGCTGCGGTGGAGAATGCCGGCGTCGGAACAATCTCCGATGCCAAGAGGTTCTCGATCGAGAGCGTCGAAACTATCGGAACGGACATCGTCGTCAGCGCGGTGCCCGTCCGTACAGCCGAACAGGAGTGACGAGCGTCATGTTCACGGGAATAGTCGAAGAACTCGGCGAAGTGGTCGGCAAGGAAGAACTGGCCGACGCGGCGCGCTTCACGGTGAAGGGGCCGATCGTCACCTCCGACGCGCGCCACGGCGACTCGATCGCCGTCAACGGCGTGTGCTTGACGGTCGTCGACGTGCTTGCCGACGGCGCCTTCACCGCGGACGTCATGCAGGAAACTCTGAACCGGTCGTCTCTCGCGCGGCTCGGCGTCGGCAGTGCCGTCAACCTCGAGCGCGCCGCGGCGCTGGGCAGTCGACTCGGTGGCCACCTCGTGCAGGGCCACGTCGACGGCACCGGAACCGTGGTAAGCCGCTCGCCGTCCGAGAACTGGACGGTAGTTCGTGTTTCCATGCCGACGTCGGTGGCTCGCTATGTGGTCGAGAAGGGGTCGATCACCGTGGACGGTGTTTCCCTGACGGTGTCCGGCCTCGGGCAGGAATCCGACGGCCAGCATTGGTTCGAGATCTCCCTCATTCCCACGACGCTCGACCTGACGACGCTGGGTCGCTCGGACGTCGGAACTCCGGTCAACCTCGAGGTCGACGTCATCGCCAAATACGTGGAGCGCCTGCAGACCCTCGCCACCTAGCAGCGGGACCGGAAAGTAGTGTTGAGGTGTATCCGCACCGCACGTGTCAGGGCGCGGAACGAGACGTATGGAGCGTAGGACGTGACAAGGTTCGACAGTATCGAGCGTGCGGTTGCCGACATCGCCGCAGGCAAAGCCGTGGTCGTCGTCGACGACGAGGATCGCGAGAACGAAGGCGATCTGATCTTCGCCGCCGAGAAGGCGACACCCGAACTCGTCGCGTTCATGGTGCGCTACACCTCCGGCTACCTGTGCGTGCCACTCTCCGGCGACGACTGTGACCGGCTCGGTCTCCCTCCCATGTTTGCCACCAATCAGGACAAGCACGGCACCGCGTACACCGTCACGGTCGACGCTCGTGAGGGCATCGGAACGGGAATTTCGGCCTCCGACCGGGCCGCGACGATGCGCCTCCTTGCCGACCCGAACACCGGTGCGGGCGACTTCACCCGTCCGGGCCACGTCGTCCCGCTTCGCGCGAAGGACGGGGGTGTTCTTCGTCGCCCCGGACACACCGAAGCTGCCGTCGACCTCGCCCGGATGGCAGATCTCCGTCCCGCAGGCGTCATCTGCGAGATCGTCAGCCAGAAGGACGAGGGCGCGATGGCCCAGACCGAGGAGCTACGGGTGTTCGCCGACGACCACGATCTGGCACTCATCTCCATCGCCGACCTCATCGCGTGGCGACGCAAGCACGAAAAACACGTCGTGCGCGTTGCCGACGCCCGAATTCCGACCGCCCACGGAACATTCCGTGCCGTCGGCTACCAGAGCATCTACGACGAGGTCGAGCACGTCGCTCTCGTTCGCGGCGACATCGCCGGACCGGACGGCGACGGCAGCGACGTCCTGGTCCGCGTGCACTCCGAATGCCTCACCGGAGACGTCTTCGGATCACTGCGCTGCGACTGCGGCCCGCAACTCGACGCTGCCCTGGAGATGATCGCCCAGGAGGGCCGAGGGGTCGTTCTCTACATGCGCGGGCACGAAGGTCGCGGCATCGGATTGCTGCACAAGTTGCAGGCATACCAGCTTCAGGACGCCGGGTCGGACACCGTCGACGCAAATCTCCAGCTCGGCTTGCCCGCCGACTCCCGCGATTACGGCATCGGCGCGCAAATTCTCGTAGACCTCGGCATCTCGACGATGCGATTGCTCACCAACAACCCCGCCAAACGCGTCGGCCTCGACGGTTACGGCCTGCACGTCACCGAGCGGGTTCCGATGCCGCTCCGCGCGAACGCGGAGAACCTGACCTACCTTCGCACCAAGCGCGACCGGATGGGCCACGATCTCGTCGGCCTCGACGACTACGAATCGACCATTCCTGCGCCGGCGCCCAATTCGTTCCCCGGCCACACGGCCGGGTCGGATCTCGAGTCGGGGGTCAACCCGTGAGCGGCGGAGGCGAACCCATCCTCCAGCTGGACGGAGCAAGCGACCTCAAGGTGGCCATCGTCGCCGGCCAGTGGCACCGGACCGTATCCGAAGCACTGCTGGACGGTGCCAAGGCCAGGATCGAGCAGGCCGGGGTCACCGAGGTGACGGTGGTGCGCGTCGCAGGCGCCATCGAACTACCCGTCGTTGCACAAACTCTGGCGCGCAACCACGACGCCGTCGTTGCTCTCGGTGTCGTGATCCGGGGAGGCACACCGCATTTCGAGTACGTCTGCGATGCCGTCACCGCTGGGCTGACGCGCGTGTCCCTGGACGAGGGCACGCCGGTCACGAACGGCGTGCTCACCACCGATACCGAACAGCAGGCTCTCGACCGATGTGGACTCCCCGGGTCCAGGGAGGACAAGGGTGCGCAGGCGGCTGCGGCTGCCATCGACACCGCGCTTACGCTCAAGCACCTTCGGCAGCCGTGGACCAACCAGGAATTCCGATGAGCGAGTCCGGTCGCTGGGACCTCGAGGTTCGGTCCAAGAAGTCGGCGCGATACGCGATCGCTGCCGCTGTGCTGTTGGTCGTTGCGCACACCACGGTGGCCATCCTGCTGCGGGTGTCGCCGACCGGCGTGTACTTTCGCACAGCCGATCAAGTAGCGCTCGCCGGCATCGGCGTGCTTCTCGGAGGTATCGCACTGCTGCTGACGCGTCCCCGCCTACGAGTGGGCGTCGAGGGCGTCGCTGTACGCAACATCCTGGGTGAGCGTCTCATCGAGTGGGACCTGGTGCAGGGATTGTCGTTCCCCGACGGTGCGATGTGGGCACGTGTCGACATCCCCGACGACGAGTTCATCTCCGTGATGGCCATTCAATCGAACGACCGGCAACACGCGGTCGACGCAGTCCGCGCATTCCGTGCTCTGGAAGCCAGATACGCGGGCGCCGACAGGTGATCGGGCACTCGGTGAATCCCGTCGGTGCCTGCGACTAGCCTGGAATCTGTGTCCGACCCAACTACATACCGCCCGGCAACCGGAACCATCCCGGTCGAGCCCGGCGTGTACAAATTTCGTGATCCGCACGGACGCGTGATCTACGTTGGCAAGGCCAAAAGCCTGCGCAGCCGACTCAATTCGTACTTTGCGGATATCTCTTCGCTGCACCCTCGTACCCGGCAGATGGTCACCACCGCCGCGTCCGTGGAGTGGACTGTCGTCACCACCGAAGTGGAGGCCCTACAGCTCGAGTACAACTGGATCAAGGAGTTCGATCCCCGCTTCAACGTCCGCTATCGGGACGACAAGAGCTACCCGATGCTCGCGGTCACCATGAACGAAGAGTTCCCGCGGCTGTTCGTCTACCGGGGACCTCGCCGCAAGGGTGTCCGCTACTTCGGACCCTATGCCCATGCGTGGGCCATTCGCGAGACGCTGGACCTGCTTCTTCGGGTGTTTCCCGCTCGAACGTGCTCGGCGGGCGTGTTCAAACGACACGGGCAGATCGGTCGCCCGTGCCTCCTCGGCTACATCGACAAGTGCTCCGCGCCGTGCGTCGAGCGAGTCACGGCAGCCGAGCATCGGCAAACCGTCGAGGACTTCTGCGACTTCCTCTCCGGCAAGACGGACAAGCTCGTCCGCCAGATCGAAAAGCGAATGCAGGATGCGGCCGAAGATCTGGACTTCGAGACGGCCGCCCGTCTTCGTGACGACGTCGGTGCACTCAAGCGCGCTCTGGAGAAGCAGGCCGTGGTGCTCGGTGACGGAACCGATGCCGACCTCGTTGCGTTCGCCACCGACCCGCTCGAAGCGGCGGTGCAGGTGTTCCACGTGCGAGGCGGACGTGTCCGCGGCCAACGGGGCTGGGTGGTCGAGAAGGCAGGCGAGGTGGTCGAGCAACAGCGCGGCGACCAATCGGACCTTCCTGCCCTCGTCGAGCAATTCCTGACCCAGTTCTACGGGCAGGAGGCCGCACTGTCCCAGCAAACGCCGGGCAACGAGGACGGAAGTGCCAACGCGGTGCCCCGCGAGGTCCTCGTCCCCGTCCTCCCTGCCAACGCGGACGAGGTGCAGCAATGGCTCTCCACACTGCGGGGCTCGAACGTGCAGTTGCGCGTGCCCCAACGCGGAGACAAGAAGGCGCTCGCGGAAACCGTCGAGCGCAACGCGAAAGAGGCACTGCAGCAGCACAAGCTCAAGCGGGCGGGAGATTTCACGTCGCGATCGGCCGCACTGCAGGGCATCCAAGAGGCACTCGATCTCGATTCCGCGCCGCTTCGCATCGAGTGCATCGACATCTCGCACGTGCAGGGCACCGATGTCGTGGCGTCGCTGGTCGTGTTCGAGGACGGGTTGCCGCGCAAGAGCGACTACCGGCACTACGCCATCAAGGAAGCCGCAGGCGACGGGCACTCCGACGACGTGGCCAGCATCGCCGAGGTCACGCGTCGACGGTTCCTGCGGCACAGCGCAGACGCAGGTGATTCCGTCGAGGCGGGTTCCGGGGGAGATCTGTCACCCGAGGCGGCGTTGGATCCGACCACCGGCCGGCCTCGTCGATTCGCCTACCCGCCCAACCTGTTCGTGGTCGACGGTGGCGCACCGCAGGTCGCTGCGGCCGCCGAAGTTCTCGACGAACTCGGCGTCACCGATGTCGCCGTCGTGGGCCTCGCCAAGCGCCTCGAGGAGGTCTGGGTGCCGGGAGAATCCGATCCGGTGATCCTTCCCCGCACCAGCGAGTCGCTGTACCTGTTGCAGCGCGTACGCGACGAAGCACACCGATTCGCCATCACGTTCCACCGCAGCAAGCGATCGCGCCGCATGACGGCGTCTGCGCTCGACTCGGTTCGTGGATTGGGCGACACCCGACGAAAAGCGTTGGTCACTCACTTCGGTTCCGTCGCCAAATTGAAGCAGGCGACCGTTACCGAGATCACCGAGGTACCCGGCATCGGCGCGACGACAGCCAAGGCCGTTCTGGATGCGCTGGGAGCAAGCGACCCGGAGGTGCTGGGAGCAAGCGACCCGGAGGTGCTGAGAGCAAGCGACCCGAAGGTGCTGGGAGCAAGCGACCCGGATGCGCCGGGAGCAGGAGACCCGGATCGTTCGGGAGCGCCCGAGGCGCAGGTGGTGAATGATGGGTCCCAGGACGTCGACTCGAACGATGCAGGCGTCGGGGACGGGGCCGCGAATCCGGCGGACGGCGTGACGAGTCCGGCGGACGGCGTGATGAGTCCGGCGGACGGCGTCGTACATCGGGAGTTTCGGGGTCAGCACGAGACAACTTCGACAGGGCAGGCTTTGACGTGAGCGAATCGGACATTCAGCACGCCGACGTCCGACCCGACGCCGAGGACACGGCGCTACCTTCACACGAGATCGAAGTGGCGCTAGTGACGGGGCTGTCCGGGGCGGGTCTGCGTACGGCGGCGAAGGTTCTCGAAGATCTGGGCTGGTACGTCGCAGACAATCTGCCGCCCGAGCTGATCTCGAAGATGATCGATCTGGGGCTCGAATCCGAACCGCGTATCGAGCGGCTGGCGCTGGTGATGGATGTGCGCAGTCGGTTGTTCACCGGTGATCTGGGGTGGGTGGTTCGCGAGCTGGACTCGAAGGGGGTACGCAATCGGGTGCTGTTTCTCGACGCCACCGACGCCGTCCTCATTCAGCGCTTCGAGTCCAACCGTCGTAGTCACCCGTTGCAGAAGGACGGCCTCGACGGCACCTTGACCGAGGGCATCGCGGCGGAGCGGTTGCGGCTCGCTCAGGTTCTGGCTGCTGCAGACGTGACCATCGATACGACTTCGCTGTCCGTTCATCAGCTCCGTCGGAAGATCGAAGCATCGTTCAGCGGTTCGGATACCGCGATGATCGGTGTGACGGTGCAATCGTTCGGTTTCAAGTACGGTCTGCCGATCGATGCAGACGTGGTGTGCGACGTGCGTTTTCTGCCCAATCCGCACTGGGTACCGGAGCTGCGAGACCATACGGGCCGCGAGCCTGCCGTTCGCGATTACGTATTGAAACAGGACGGCGCCGTCGATTACCTGAACACGTTCGAGCACCTGCTGCAACTGACGGTCGACGGGTACCGCCGTGAGGGCAAGAGCTACATGACGGTCGCCGTGGGGTGCACCGGCGGCAAGCACCGGAGCGTGGCCATGACCGAAGCACTGGCGGGGATGCTGGACGGACACGACGATTTGTCGGTGCGTGTGTTGCACCGAGACATGGGCCGCGAATGACGCCCGAATCCATTGGCCCGACGCCGGTCACATCCACGGACATGAAGATCGTGGCGCTCGGGGGCGGCCACGGACTGTACGCAACGCTGAGTGCGGCACGGATGCTGGCGTCCGATGTCACCGCGGTGGTCACCGTCGCCGACGACGGTGGCTCTTCGGGGCGCTTGCGCGCGGAGCTGGGAATGCTGCCGCCCGGTGATCTCCGGATGGCGCTCGCGGCGCTGTCGTCCGAGGATCCACGGACCCGCATGTGGGCGAACGTGTTGCAACATCGATTCGGAGGCTCCGGCGCCCTGGCAGGCCATTCGGTGGGCAATCTGATCCTTGCCGGCCTCACCGAGGTGCTCGGCGACACGGTTCTCGCGCTCGACGAGGCAGCACGCTTACTGAATATCGAAGGACGAGTCGTGCCGATGGCGCCGATTCCGCTGGACATCGAGGCGGACGTGTCCGGGCTCGAAGACGATCCTCGGGTCAGCCGCGTCATTCGCGGGCAGGTGGCCGTCGCGACGACTCCCGGCAAGGTACGGCGAGTGCGTCTGCTGCCGCCGGACCCGCCGGCGACACCCGAAGCCGTTGCCGCGATCGATGCGGCCGACCTCGTCGTGCTCGGTCCCGGATCGTGGTTTTCGAGTGTCATTCCGCACGTGCTCGTGCCTCAGTTGCTCACGGCGCTGGATCGTTCGCCCGCACATAAGGTGCTTGTGCTCAATCTTGCGCCCGAGTTGGGCGAGACCACAGGATTCTCCGCCGAGCGGCATCTGCACGTACTGTCCCAACACGCACCTCGATTCGAGGTCGACCACGTGGTCGTCGACTCGGCTTTCGTACCTCCTGGCGGCGAACGGGAGCATCTGGCGCGGGCAGCTGCCCGGCTCGGTGCAGAAGTCGTGTACGTCGACGTCGCCGAATCAGGAACGCACGCACATCATTTCGGAAAGTTGGCTGCGGCTCTCGGCGGCATCGTTTCCTCGCGAAACGACGCCGCAGCGAGTTCGCCGCGCAGAGAGGGGATCACTTCGTGGCCATGACAGCGGAGGTGAAGGACGAGCTCAGCAGGCTCGCGATCACCCAGGTGAGTTGCCGACGCGCCGAGGTGTCGGCGTTGCTGCGATTCGCCGGTGGGCTTCACATCGTTGGAGGACGAGTCGTCGTAGAAGCCGAGGTCGATCTCGGTTCGATTGCCCGGCGGCTACGACGGGAGATCTTCGACCTCTACGGATACTCCTCGGACGTGCACGTCCTCAGTGCCGGTGGTTTGCGCAAGAGTTCGCGCTACATCGTTCGAGTGGCAAAGGACGGTGAGGCACTCGCCCGTCAGACGGGTCTGCTCGACATGCGCGGTCGGCCGGTCCGGGGCCTGCCCGCGCAGGTGGTCGGCGGAACCGTCGGCGACGCCGAAGCCGCTTGGCGCGGTGCGTTTCTGGCCCACGGATCGCTGACGGAACCGGGACGATCGTCCGCGTTGGAAATCAGCTG
>NZ_JBAWFH010000511.1:0-6559 GCF_049591685.1 Rhodococcus sp. (in: high G+C Gram-positive bacteria)
CCCAAGGACCGCGACATCGCCATGGTGTTCCAGTCGTACGCGCTGTACCCGCACATGACGGTGCGGCAGAACATCGCGTTCCCACTGACGCTCGCCAAGCTCTCGAAGAGCGAGATCAACGAGAAGGTGGAGGACGCCGCGAGGATTCTCGACCTCAGTCAGCACCTCGACCGCAAACCGGCCAACCTCTCCGGTGGTCAGCGTCAGCGAGTTGCCATGGGCCGTGCGATCGTCCGTACCCCCAAGGCGTTCCTCATGGACGAGCCGCTCTCCAACCTCGACGCCAAGCTGCGTGTGCAGACCCGCGCCGAGATCTCCCGGCTGCAGAAGCGGCTCGGTACCACGACGGTGTACGTCACGCACGATCAGACCGAGGCCATGACGCTCGGCGACCGCGTCGTGGTGCTGCGCGGCGGGCTCGTGCAGCAGATCGGCTCGCCGCAGGAGCTCTACGACAAGCCTCGAAACCTGTTCGTGGGCGGCTTCATCGGATCGCCGTCGATGAACTTCGTGCCCGGCACGCTGACGGCCGACGGCATCAAGACCGACCTCGGTACCTTCGAGTTGCCGCGCGAGCGCCGCGCGTCGATCCAGCAGAAGAACCCGGGCAGCGAAGTTGTCGTCGGTATCCGACCCGAGCACTTCGAGGACGCAGCGCTCATCGACTACTCGCAGAAGATCAACGGTGCGACGTTCACCGCCCGCGTCGACGTGCTCGAGTCGATGGGCAGCGACAAGTACGTCTACTTCGCGTCCAAGGGCGACAAGGTCCAGTCGGCCGAGCTTCAGGAGCTCGCAGCGGATGCCGGGCTCGGCGACGTCGGTAGCGCCCAGGTCGTCGCCCGGCTCGCCGCGGAGTCGAAAGCAGCCGAAGGCAGCGACGTCGAACTGTGGTTCGACCCGGCCAAGGTATCGGTGTTCGACCAGTCCTCGGGCGCGAATCTGACGCTGTAGCACGCAAATACCGACGGCACGGCTCGCGCTTTTCATGCGCGAACCGTGCCATTGGTGTTTTCGAGGTCAGGCGCCTCTCGCCTGGCCGTCGCGGGTCGAAGCCGAACAGTTGTCTACGAGTTCGCTGTCGACACCATCCGCAGGCTCGTCGACTACCGGGGTGAGGCGGACGGCCAGCGCGGACACCGTCACGACGATGCATGCGAGAGCTCCGACGACGAACGCGGCGAGGTACACCCCTTCGCGCGGAATCGACGTTCCGGCAACCGTGTAGGTCGCGAGCATCGTGGTGAGCAGGGCACTGGCGATCGAGGTTCCGACGGTGCGGACGATGGAGTTGACGCTGTTGGCCACGCCGGTGTCGCGAGCGGGCACCTCGGCCATCAACAGGTTGGGAACCGCCGCGAATGCGAGGGCGACGAAGATGCTGACGGCCGCGGATGCGGTGATCACCTGCCACGTCGCGTCACGGGCGAATGCGTAGAACACGAATCCTGCAGTGCCGAGGCATGATCCACCGATGAGTACTGCGCGAGCGCCGAACCGTCGGATCAATCGGCCGGCGAGCAGAGATGTGAGGGCACCCAGCGATGCACCCGGCAGCAGGTAGACGACGCTGGCCGACAACACGTCGGCGGAGAACCCGTAGCCTGCGGCTTCGTGCGATGTCTGGACGAAGTACGAGCAAGTGAGAAAGTTGAGGAACATGGCTATGCCGACGAACAGCGTCGCGACGTTGGTGGCGAACAGTGGGCCGTGGGTCAGCATTCGCGGGTCGACGAGAGGGGCCGTGATGCGGTTCTGATAAATCCACCACCCGGCCAAAACTACGACTCCGCTCGCTGCGCAGGCCAGTGTGGCGAGCGAAACCCAGCCCCAGGTTCGCCCCTGGGTGAGCGCGAGGAACAGCAGTACAAGGGCGGCGCCGAGAAGCAACGCGCCCCACCAGTCGACCGTGCCGCCGGCAGCGCGAGTGCGCGCGGGCACGGCTCGCCAAGACAACGCAAGCGCCGCCGCCACGATGGCGGCCGTCAGCCAGAACACGCGGTGATAGTCGGCGCCGTCCGTCGTCAGCAACCCGGTGAGGATCAGCCCGAAACCAGCGCCGACGCTGAGCGTCCCGGACACCACGGCCATCGCGCCGACGAGCTTGTTCGGGTGCATCTCGTCGCGCAGCAGAGCGATGGCGATGGGGAACAGAGCGTACGAGACGCCCTGCAGAATGCGTCCCGCGAGCAGCAGCGGCAGCGAATCCGTCAGGGCGGCGAGCAGCGATCCGACCAGCACCAGCGCGAGAACCGTCAGCAGTACTCGACGCTTGCCGTACAGATCGGCGAGCCGACCGATGACCGGCGTGGCGACGACGGCAGCGAGCAGGTTCGCGGTGAGAACCCACCCGGCTGCCGTCGTGCTCACCCCGAGTTGGCCGCCGATGGTCCCGATGATGGGCACCACCATGGTCTGCATGACGGAAACCGTCATGACCACGAAGCAGAGCGTCGGCAGCAGGAGCCGGCCCGCGTAGGTCGGTTCGGTGCGCGCGGGTGAAGGCATGAACGGATACTACGTCGGGCCCATCGGCGGCCCGATGCACGCAATCAGAGCTCGATGTCCTCGTCGGGGTGGTTGCGGAGGTGGAACAGGCTGGCCGCAAGGCCGCCCCACACCAGAACGAGGGCGATGATCATCATGACGATTGCGGTGGTGCTCATGCGCGGTCCTTCACATCGAGGTCCGAGGGGTCGAGGTCTGAATGGCCGGGGTCGAAGCTGTCGACGTTGCGGCGCCAGGGAAGGAGCGACAGCAGAACGGCCGCAACGATGACAAGCGCCTGAGCAACCCACCCGAACGCGACGACGAGCCCGGTGGGGAGCCCGCCGTATCCGTCGGTGATGCGTTCGATGACTTGGTCGATCAGCATGTAGGCGAGCACGATCGGCGTGATGACGCCGACGAAGATGCGCCACACGATGCCCACCTTGAAGGAGGACACATCATTGAGATGATTCTGCATCTCGGTCAGTCGGCGAAGGACGAGTCCGAGGACGACGATGGCCACCAGGGCGACGCCCACGATGCCGATGTTGTTGGCGAAATTGTCGACGATGTCCAGGACGTTGAGGCCCGTTGCTGTCGGGAAGAGAATGAGGGAGACGACGGTCGCGGACCCTCCGACAGTCAACACGGCCGTGCTACGCGCGAGACCGGTCTTGTCTTGGACTGCCGCGACGACCACCTGAACGATGGAGATCAGCGACGTGAAGCCTGCGAAAACGAGCGCTCCGAAGAACGCGACGCCGAACAGCGGACCGCCCGGCATCGACGAAATGATGGCGGGGAACGCGATGAATGCGAGCCCGATTCCGCTCTCGACCACCTCGGAGACCGGAACACCGGTGGCCTGGGCCATGTACCCGAGCACCGCGAAAACGCCGATACCGGCCAAGATTTCGAAGCTGCTGTTGGAGAACGCGACGACGAGACCGGACCCGGTCAGGTTGGTTCTGCGGCCCAGGTAGGACGAGTAGGTGATCATGATGCCGAACGCGACAGACAGAGAGAAGAAGATCTGTCCGTACGCCGCGATCCACACGCCGCTGTCGGTGAGGGCTGACCAATCCGGCGTGAAGAACGCGTCGAGGCCTTGGCCTGCGCCTTCCAGGAACAGTGCACGGACGACAAGGACAGCGAAGAGTGCGATCAGCAGCGGCACGAAGTATTTCGAGACGGCACCGATTCCCTTCTGGACGCCGAGTGCGAGGATGACGATGACGCCGATCCATACCAGCAGCAGCGGGATCACAACACCGGGTACGAAGTCGAGGCCGAAGGTGGATTCGCTGTCCTGCTGCAGGAAGTCGGACGCGAAGAACGTCGCCGGATCGTCACCCCAGGCTTCGGTGAACGAAAAGATCGTGTATCGCGCGGCCCACGCGATGATGACCGCGTAATACACGGCGATGACGAAGCAGATACCGACCTGCCACCAGCCGAGAACCTCGGCGGGGCGAGAGATTCTCCGGAAGGCGAGCGGGGGTGATCCGCGGAACTTGTGGCCGATCGCGTAGTCGAGGAACAGCAGCGGAATGCCCGCCGAGAGCAACGCGATGAGGTAAGGGACGATGAACGCGCCGCCCCCGTTCTCGTACGCGATGTACGGGAAACGCCAAATGTTGCCCAGCCCGACCGCCGATCCGATCGCGGCCAGGATGAACACTGTTCGACCCGACCACGCTTCACGCTGCTCGGGGGCCTCACGCCTCTGTTCCATGGTGGGCCAACCTTCCTGAAGCGCTTGGTGTGATGCTGCTCGCAAGTAAAACCGTATCGGTTTCTGGGGCGACACTCACACCGGACCACCGATTCGGCGCGCGGCCGACCTCGCTACCCGCCGCGACGGGCACGTTCGCGGAGCTCGGAGACGATTTCGTCGTTCCAGACATGTTCGCGCACAAGGCGATACCGTTCCCGGGCCATCCACAGGTAGGCCTCGGCGTCGGTGCGGCCCTCGAGGATGTCGGCCGCGCGGACCATGCGAACGACCGGAAGGAACTCCTCGCCGAACCACCGTCGGGCAACGGTGGCGCGGTCGACGAACTCGCCGAGCTCCTGCATCAGCCGAAAACCCCACGCCTCGACCGATTCGCTGAGTTCGGCGTAGTCGAACGGGTCGGTCACCGTGACGGCTTCCCGAGCCTTCCCGACGAGGGGGACGCGGGAGAGGAAGATGCGTCGGTGGTCCTTGATGAGAAGGTCTCCGCGGCGGGTGATGCCCTCCGGTGAGATGCGGGTGATGATCTCGGTGACCAGGGCGTCGATGGTCGTGCGGTGCATGGCGAACGCGATGGACACTCGGTGGTGACCGTCGAGGACGAAGTGCATGGATCCGATGCGATACACCTGGATCGGCGGCATCGCTTCGCCTCGTCGCTGCGCCGCCGCCAGCCGTTGCCACCGTTCTCGGATGCGCGCCGACGTCGGCCGGAAGAACCTGTCGAAGTCGCGTGTCCGATCGACGCTGCCCACGATCGAGTCGACGCGAATGACCTGGACACCGAGGTGTCGTTCGCCGACCTTGCCCAGAGCGGCGACCACCTCGTCGAACGGCAGGATCATGTTGACGTCGTCGGGTTGGCGACGCATCCACCCGACCAGGCGTGCGATGTCGGCGCGGCGACGCTGACGTGAGAAGTCGTTTTCCGCGTCGGCTGCGGGAAAGCCGGTGTCACGTGCCATGGCGTCGCCTCAGGATCGTCGGAGCAGTGGACTCGGAGGCGGTTCCTCCCGGCTCGATCTCGAGCAGCGTGTACCCGACCGTGTTGATGACAACGGATCCGTGCAACTCGAGGTCGTCCGGTGTCCGGCCGTGCGGATGAATGTGACCGTGCAGGAGAAGCTGCGGACGCAGCGCAGCGGTCACCTCGGCCAGACACTCGAAGCCGACGTGCGCCGCGTCGGTGTCGTCTCCGACACCGAAGGGCGGACTGTGCGTGAGCAGCACGTCGATGCGCCGGCGATCGCCGCGGAAGGTCTCGGCGAGTCTTTTGGTTCGGGTCAGTGACCGCGATCGACGTCTCTGCTGCCGCTGCGTCCACTGGTTCGGGCCGCCGTTGTACTTGATCGAACCACCGAGCCCGGCGATGCGCAGCCCCGCCGCGTCGACGATCCGACGGTCGGCGTTGACGCCGCCCACCGGCCCTGGCCAGGCGCTGGGCAGACCCGCGCGCATCCACCCGACCTTCCCGGCGGAGTAGCCCGCGAGGTCGGCGTCGTGGTTGCCCGGGACGAACACACACGGGGCGTCGAGTGCGTCCGTCAGGTATTCGAGGTAGTCGAACGGAAGGTCTCCCGCACCGAGAATGAGGTCGACGTCGAGTGATCGCACCTGCGAACTCCACAGGCTCTCGATCGTTTCGTCGGCGACTGCAAGGACGGAGACCACGCGGACGACGCTACCGGGCGAGTGTGGTGTTGGATGGACTTCGTGAGCGAGAGTGGCATCGATGGAGTGATTGCTCGGGTCCGCGCGCATCTGGTCACCGCCATCGGCGACGAGAACCCCACCCCGTACGCGGTCACGTTTCTGGGCCTCGAGTCGCTGGATGTTCTGACGTTTCTGCCTCGGCGCGACGAGCTCGTTCGCTTCGTGACGCTCGGATGTTCGAGGTACCCGATGTCGGACCCCGGCGAGATGATCGCGGACGCCACCCGAGGACCCCGGGCCGAGTTGATCCTGAAGACACGGATATTCGAAGAGATCGATCAGACGTTCCTGCGGAACCTGGCGAAACTTGCGGCGACACCGTCGGTGGAAGGCGTCGTGCTGCGGCAGGACCTGTTGCTCGACCTCGGCGAACCGCTGTGGGCGGGAGCGCCGTTCACTGCGGTGCTCCTCGGCGAAAGCGACATCTCCGAACTGCCACTTCCCGAACCCGCCGACCCGGTGACGTTTTTCCAGGTCGTACCGATCACCGGAACAGAGGCGGCATGGGTTCGATTACGCGGCGCCGACGCACTGCGCGAAGCGTGGGCCGAAGCGGGCATCGACGTGCACGACCCGAAACGGTCGGCCGTCAATCTCTAGAGCCAGTGGTTGCGCCGAAAC
>NZ_JBAWFH010000512.1:0-5167 GCF_049591685.1 Rhodococcus sp. (in: high G+C Gram-positive bacteria)
GTCGGGGCCGAGGTCGATCAGCCAGTCGGCGGTCTTGATGACGTCGAGGTTGTGCTCGATCACCAGCACCGAGTTGCCCTTGTCCACCAGACCGTTCAGCACGCCGAGCAGCTTGCGGATGTCCTCGAAGTGAAGACCGGTGGTCGGCTCGTCCAGGATGTACACCGTGCGGCCCGTCGAGCGCTTCTGCAGTTCTGCCGCGAGCTTGACGCGCTGCGCCTCACCGCCGGACAGCGTCGTCGCCGGCTGCCCCAGCCGAACGTAACCGAGGCCAACCTCGACCAGGGTCTTGAGATAGCGGTGAATGGACGTGATGGGCTCGAAGAAGTCAGCCGCCTCCTCGATGGGCATGTCGAGTACCTCGGCAACGGTCTTGCCCTTGTAGTGCACCTCGAGTGTCTCGCGGTTGTAGCGGGCACCGTTGCAGACTTCGCAGGGCACGTACACGTCGGGCAGGAAGTTCATCTCGATTTTCAACGTGCCGTCGCCGGAGCATGCTTCGCACCGGCCGCCCTTGACGTTGAAGGAGAAGCGCCCGGGTTGATAGCCGCGCACCTTCGCCTCGGTGGTCGCGGCGAACAACGTACGGATCTTGTCGAATACACCGGTGTACGTGGCTGCGTTGGAACGCGGGGTACGGCCGATGGGTGACTGATCCACACGGACCAACTTGTCGAGCTGATCGAGACCGTTGATACGAGTGTGCCGACCCGGGACCTGCCGCGCACCGTTGAGCTTGTTTGCCATCACAGTCGCGAGGATGTCGTTGACGAGCGTCGACTTACCCGATCCCGACACCCCGGTGACCGAGGTGAGGACGCCGAGCGGGAAACTCACGTCGATACCCCGCAGGTTGTGCTCGCGGGCGCCGACGACGGTGACCTGCCGCTTCTTGTCCACGACCCGTCGGAACTCCGGCAGAGGGATTTGCATGCGCCCGGACAGATAAGCACCGGTGATCGATTCTTCGGATCTCAGCAAATCCTCGTAGGAACCGCTGTGCACGACGCGTCCGCCGTGCTCGCCGGCCAACGGCCCGATATCGACGACCCAGTCAGATGTGCGGATGGTGTCTTCGTCGTGCTCGACGACGATGAGGGTGTTACCCAGATCGCGCAGACGCGTCAGTGTGTCGATGAGCCGACGGTTGTCGCGCTGGTGCAAGCCGATCGACGGCTCGTCCAGGACGTACAAAACACCGACGAGTCCCGAACCGATCTGGGTGGCGAGCCTAATACGCTGAGCCTCGCCGCCGGACAACGAGCCTGCCGTACGTGAGAGCGAGAGGTACTCCAGACCGACGTCGAGCAGGAAGCCCAGGCGGGCCTGCACCTCCTTGAGGACCTGCCCTGCGATGGCCTCTTCCTTCGAGCCCAGCGTCAGACTGTTCAGGAAGTCGGCCGTCTCGGAGATCGACAATCGGCACACGTCGGCGATGGACTTCGGCCCGAAGCCGCCTGCCTCGATGGTGACCGAAAGGATCTCCGGACGAAGCCGGTCCCCGCCACAGGCCGGACACGGCACGTCGCGCATATAGCCGTCGTACCGTTCCTTCATCTGCTCGGATTCGGTCTGCTCGAGCCTCCGGTGCAGGAACGGCATTACGCCCTCGAACTCCGCGTAGTACGAACGCGTTCGGCCGTACCGGTTGCGGTACTTGACATGTACCTGATGCTCACTGCCTTCGAGCACTGCTTTTCGGACCTTGGCGGGCAGCTTGTTCCACGGCGAGTCGAGATCGAACCCCATGGCGTCGGCCAAGCCGGACAGCAGCCGGCCGAAGTACTCGGACGTTTGCCCCATGGACCACGGTGCGATGGCGCCGCCTGCCAACGACAAGTCGGGGTCGGGCACTACGAGGTCGGGGTCGACCTCCTTGCGAACGCCGAGACCGAGGCATTCGGAGCAGGCACCGTACGGCGAGTTGAACGAGAAAGCGCGCGGCTCGAGATCGTCGATCGACAATGGGTGCGCATTGGGGCAGGCCAACTTCTCGGAGAAGCGGCGCTCGCGGTCGGGAGCATTTTCCTCGCGGTCGACGAAGTCGAGGACGAGAATGCCGTCGGCGAGACGCAGCGCGGTCTCGACCGAATCGGTCAGCCGCTGCTTGGAACTGGCCTTGACGGAGAGGCGGTCCACGACGACCTCGATGTCGTGCTTCTCCTGCTTCTTCAGCTTGGGCGGGTCGCTGAGCTGGTGGACCACGCCGTCGACCCGAACGCGCGAGTAGCCCTGGGTGTTGAGCGACTCGAAGAGGTCGACGAACTCGCCCTTGCGGGTACGCACCACCGGCGCCAGCACCTGGAACTTGGCGCCCTCTTCCATCCCCAGCACCTGGTCGACGATCTGCTGAGGTGTCTGCTTGGCGATCCTCTCGCCGCAGACGGGGCAGTGCGCCGTGCCTGCGCGAGCGAACAACAGTCGCAGGTAGTCGTAGACCTCGGTGATGGTTCCGACCGTGGACCGGGGATTTCGATTGGTCGATTTCTGATCGATCGACACCGCGGGTGACAGACCTTCGATGAAGTCGACGTCGGGCTTGTCCATCTGCCCGAGGAATTGCCGCGCGTACGCGGACAGTGACTCCACGTAGCGGCGCTGTCCTTCGGCAAAGATGGTGTCGAACGCCAGCGAGGACTTGCCCGAGCCCGACAGTCCGGTGAAGACGACGAGGCTGTTACGAGGTAGATCGATGTCGACCCCTCGTAAATTGTGCTCACGCGCACCTCGCACGATCAGGCGATCCGCCACAATGTTCCCTTCTATTGGTCGAGCTGGTGGGGCCGACACCACTCTCGTGGGCCCCTCGTGTGCCACCGGCCGCACCAGTCGTACCGAAGCTTCGTAGATGCTCGCGTGAGGGTGCACCTCACGCAGTAGCAATGTTAGGCCGACCCACCGACAGGTTCCCCGACGGCGCAACTCCCCCGCGCCGACGGTAGCGTCCTCGAAATGGACGAGCACCTCATGGTCATCGACGACCAGTACACCGGCGTGGTCTCCCCGGGATCGGCGCCACAACGACGCGTGATGTCGGGAGGGACGATCACGAAAATTTCGGTCGGCCCGATGGACAACAACGCATATCTCATCGTTTGTTCCGCCACCGGCCAATCACTGCTGGTGGACGCTGCCAACGAGGCCGACCGCCTCTCGCAGCTCATCGACGAGAACGCTCCGACGCTGTCTCTCATCGTCACTACCCATCAGCACGCAGATCACTGGCAGGCGCTCGAAGACATTGCCGGCGGTACCGCCAGCCCCACCGCCGCGCATGGGTTGGACGCAGAGCCCCTTCCGGTCACCCCGGATCGACTGCTCGCCGACGGCGAGGTCATCTCGGTGGGTGAACTCACAGTGAAAGTGATACACCTCCGCGGACACACTCCCGGGTCGATAGCGTTGTCCCTCACCGACTCTGCCACACAACTGACGCACCTGTTCACCGGTGATTCCCTCTTCCCCGGTGGCGTCGGCAAGACGTCCGGTGCCGACGACTTCACCCGCCTGCTCGACGACGTCACCGAGAAACTCTTCGACGTCTACGGGGACGACACAGTCGTCTATCCAGGCCACGGCAAGGACACCACCCTCGGCGCGGAACGGCCCCACCTGGCGGAATGGCGCGAACGGGGTTGGTGACGCGATTGCGCGCTTGAAACCCGGGGGTCCGGGGTAAGAGTTACGGTGAGCGGCGCGGGTAGTGGTCACCACATACGCGTCGAACAAGTACGAGACGTTCACTTACGAACTACGCAGGAGGCTGTCAATGCTGGTCCGCCGTATCGCACGTCCGCTGATGTCGACCATCTTCATCGCCGGGGGTATCGACGCGCTCCGCAACCCCGCGCCGAGAGCAAAGGCGGCGACACCTCTGATCGAACAGGGACAGGACGCGCTGCCGGACAGCGTCACGACCAACATCCCCGACGATCCCGAGACCCTGGTACGCATCAACGGTGCGATCCAGGTCGGTGGCGGAATTCTGCTCGCCACGGGTAAAGCACCTCGCATCGCATCTCTCGCCCTGGCCGGAACCTTGATTCCCACGACGCTCGCCGGGCACGCCTTCTGGGAAGAAACGGATCCCGCAGCCAAAGCGGCACAGCGCACGCAGTTCTTCAAAAACGTCAGCCTGCTCGGCGGGCTCCTGATCGCCGCCGTCGACACCGAAGGCAAGCCCTCGCTGGCATGGCGCGGTCGCCGGGCAGCACGCAAGGCGCAGGCCACCGTCGTTTCTGCTCTTCCAGGCAGTCATGACACCGCCGACCAGCTCGGTGTCGCGTCCGAGCGCATCAAGGGCCTGGCTTCGGTCGCCGCATCGCGTGGCGCTGACTTGGCCGACGCCGCGCAGCCGGTCGTCTCCAAATGGGCCGACGTCGCAACCGAGAAGGGGTCCGAGTTGGCGCACACAGCGCAGCCGGTCGTCTCCAAGTGGGCCGACGTCGCAGCCGAGAAGGGTTCGGACCTCGCCAGCACGGCGCAGCCCGTCCTCTCCCGGTGGGCCCATCAAGCCGCGGACCGTAGCTCGGACATCGCCGAGGTTGCCCAGAAGCGCGGATCAAAGCTGGCCGACAAGGCCGCAGACCGTAGTACCGAACTGGCCAAGGTAGCCCACAAGCGTGGCTCCAAGCTGGCCGACCGCAGCTCCGATCTTGCTGACCTGGCCCAGGCGCGCGGGTCAGCGTGGGCCGACGTCGCCGCAGTTCGCGGAGCAGGACTCGTCGAGGTCGCACAGGACCGCGGCGCACGGTTCGTCGACATTGCAGCCGAACGAACAGACGGGCTCAGCAAGCGCGCGCGCAAGCGTGCGGAGAAGCAGAGCCTCGAGTTCGAGAAGGCAACCGAGCAAGCACGCGCCGCGCTCGAGAAGAAGGTCGTCAAGGCCCGTAAGGACCTCGACAAGAAGGTCCAGAAGTACGCCAAGTAAGTAACCGAATTCAAGAGGCCGAACGAAGAGCCCCGCCCTGAACTGCGGTTCTGCGGCGGGGCTCTTGTTCGTCATAGACTGCTTGGGCGAATTTCGCGCCAGTGAACAACCCTGCCGAACTCCCGAGGAGAACCTTTGCCGGACGACGGCCCCACCACCGCCGACAGCGTGGCGGACGACCCCACCTTCGCTGCCGACGACCCGCGTTCCGACGTCGAGCGCGAACAGACTTACGTG
>NZ_JBAWFH010000513.1:0-13344 GCF_049591685.1 Rhodococcus sp. (in: high G+C Gram-positive bacteria)
GCGCCGTCGCTGGCTTGTAAGCAGTGGGAGCAGTTATTCCTTGCTGAGGTTCGTCCTGGGAATCACTTCGGTCTGATCCGTCGTCCAGTCACGATTACGCGGCTCGCCCGGTGCCGCGGTGCCGCCACCGTCGGTGCGACGGGGAGTGTTGTCACGCACTGGGTGGCCAGTGCCGCGATCGCCGCGCAATCCGAGGACGAAGCCGACGATCAGCAGGATGAGGCCGAGGATGCCCGCGATGATCGGAATGGTGCGTCCGAACAGCGACAGGCGATCCATGCCGTCCTTGGCCTGTTGGATCTGGTACTCGACGGTGTTCTCGTCGAAGGCCAGCGGCACGTTGAGCACGTCGACCTCGGGCTGGCCCGCGGTGCGCGAGTAGTACTGGTGGATCTGCTCGTCGCCCTTGACGATGACGCCGGTCTTCGGTTCGACCCACAGTGCGCGGGTGTTCTCGTACCAGCGCGTCATCGTGACCGGTGCCTCGCCGCCCTCGACACCCCAGGTGCTCGCGGGCAGGGTGACCTTGTTGGTCGGCAGGTTGACGACACCGGAGAGGTCGACCGGGCCGACGGTCTGCTCGTACTTGTAAACAGTGGTGCCGTTGAGCTCGGTTTCCTCGACGAACTCGACATCCTTCGACTCGCGGGCGTTGATGTCGAAGTACGGGTACGACTTCTTCTCCGCGTTGAACGGGAATTTGTACTGGAGGCCGGTGTGCGCAACTTCCTCGGCCGGCTTGTCTCCCTGCACCTGAATGGTTCCGACGGGCTGGTCGACGGGCATCGAGGTCACCCGATCCAGCGTGACGCGGTCGATGGTCGCGGAGCGGAGTCCGGTGTCGCCCTGCACGTCGGACTGGCGCAGTGTCGTACCGGCCTGGACGGTGATGACGTCGGAGTCCGACGGCTCTTCGACGGTGACGAAGCGCTGCGAGACGAAGGGAACGTTCTCCTTCACCTCGGCGCGGCCTGCGGTGAGCGACGCGGAATCGAGCACGCTACCGGTGCCGGTGGACACCGTCGTCACTTCGAGATCCAGCGGCGTCTTCTCGAGGCGCGACACCGTGTAGGTCGGGATGAGAATTGCCGCTACCAGCAGGAATGCGCCCAAGCCGATGAGTACGAGGGCTATTATCCGGCTCGGCCCTGAGCGCTCCGCCATGTGAGAATCTCCTTAGTCGTTTTCCGGCGCGCCGCGCTTCCACCCCCGACAGGTTCGGGGTGGAAAACCGCCCGTTCCTGGAGTGTCCGATTGGTATCGCCACGTCGGAGGTGACAGTAACAGCCATCACCCCCCGTGGTCGCGGGCACGCCCGAGGATCCCGCGACTTTGTAGAGCAGGATGCTTGACTGGTGGGGCCATGAACACACCCACCCGATCCTTGCCCGCCGATGTGGTGCCGCTGCGGGGTTTCATCCCGTCGCTCGAGGGGATGCGCGCATTCGCCTCGCTCGGCATCATCGTCACGCACGTCGCCTTTCAGACCGGTGCCGCCAACTCCGCGGTGATGGGCCGCATCTGGGGTCGATTCGACCTCACCGTCGCCCTGTTCTTCGCGCTGTCCGGATTTTTGCTGTGGCGGCCCCACGCGGCGCAGGCACGGGGCCTGGGGCGAGCGCAGCCGTTCCGGCAGTACTTCTGGTCCAGAGCCGTCCGCATCCTCCCGGCGTACTGGGTGGTCGTGACGCTGGTGCTGCTGTTCCTACCCAACGCGGGTGGTAGTTGGCGGGTGTGGGCTGCGAACCTGTCGCTGACGCAGGTGTTCGTGCCGTTGACGCTGACCGAGGGCATGACGCAGATGTGGAGCTTGTCGGTGGAGGTGGCGTTCTATCTGACGCTGCCCATCGCGGCGGTGTTGATGGTTCGGTTGCGCGGCGACTCGGCGCGGTACCGGATTCCGGTGTTGTTCGGCGCTGCTCTGCTTTCCCTGTCGTGGGCGTTCGTTCCGGTGTCGACGCCCGACGCGATTCACCACGACAACTGGCTGCCCGGCTACCTGGCCTGGTTCGCGGCCGGAATGATCCTGGCCGAGTATTCGACGCGTCCGCGGTCCTGGATTCACGCTCTCGCTGCCCGGCGGATGCTGACGTACGGGATCGCCGTTGCCGCGTTCGCGTTGTCTGCCACCCCCCTCGCTGGACCGCAGGGGTTGGTCAGGCCCGAGCCGTGGCAGTTCGAGGTCAAGATCGTGCTCGGCGCCGTGCTGGCTTTCGCGCTGCTGGCGCCTCTCGTGCTCGCGGACGAACCGACCCGGCGTCACAGGGTCCTCGAGCACCCGGTCATCCTGGCGCTCGGCCGGTGGTCGTACGGCATCTTCGTCTGGCACCTGGTGATTCTGGCGATGGTGTTCCCGGTGTTCGGCATCATTCCGTTCTCCGGCCACTTTCTGCTGGTTCTCGTCGTGACGACGGCTCTGTCCATCCCTGTCGCGGCCGCGAGCTACGCGCTGGTGGAGGAGCCTGCGCGGCGTTGGGGTGCGAGTGCGCTCCGCGCCGGTGTGCGTAAAAGGTCGTCAGAGCAACGTTTTTCGCACACGGGCGCGTAGCGCACCCACCGCCACCGCGACGAGCGCGACCAGTGCTGCCAGCTGGATGAGATACGAATGCCCGATGTAGCCGTCGGGTGAGCGCCACGGACCCTTCGACAGCAGAGCCATGGCCGTCAGTGCGCCCACACCGGCGACGACGACGAGTGTGCGCGCTGCGACGTCGCCCCCGAAGCGCCGCTCCAGCGCCACGGCCGCGGCTGCGACCATTCCCGTCGTCACCACTCCCGCGATCCCGGCCATGACTGCCACGGCGGCGACGAGCGCGACCCAACCCACGATCGCGTTGCGCCACGGCTCCGGTGAGTTCGCGCCGTCGGTTTGCGACCGCCGACGCGTCAGCAACGCCAACGGGATCAGCAGGAGCAACCCGCCGAAGATCCCGAGCCGGTACCACTTGTCGGAGGAGTATTCGAGAGTCACCGTCCCGGCCGTGCCCTCGGGGACGATCCAGCCCTGTTGCCAGCCGTCGACGGTGACCGGGGTGAGGGTGGATCCATCGGGAGCTGTTGCGCGCCAGCCGATGTTGTTGCTTTCCGGCACCACCAACAACTTCGCGCCCTCCGATCCGGACACTGTGATCTCCCGGTGATCGGCGTCCCAGGCCGTCGTGTCGGCGGCGCGGGGATACGAACTCACGGGGCTCTCGGCGGGAACGGGCATGGTGCGCAGTCGAATTCCGTCGACGAAGAACGCCGCCCCCGGGTCGACGACGATGTCTTGCTTGCCTTCGGGCAGCGGGATCGGGTTGAGGATGTCGTTGGGAACGGGGAACGGGCCCTCGCAGATCGTCGCCTGCAGTGGGTCGCCCGAACGGAACTGTGCCGCAGTGGCGGTCACCGATGCCCGAATCGTTTGGCCGGCGATGGACATGATCGGGCCGACGTCACACGCGACGGTGATGGCGCGGTCTTCTTCGAGCGGGGAACCGACTTCACGTCCGTTGGACAGCACGGTCACCTCGGCGAGGCCGGGGGGTTGGGGGAGAACGAAACCCAGCGAGTTCTTGTCGAGCACGTCGTCCCAGTCGACGATCGACAGGACGATTCGGTCCGTGACCTGTGGGTAGAGGTCGATCGTCGTCGACTCGTCGGGGTCGATGGTGCGCACCTGCGGGCCCGAGCCGAGATCGACCGCGACGGACGTCGGGTGAGCGGGGAGTTCGCCGACACTCGGAGTCAGCGTCAGTCCGTCCACCAGTGTCGGCTGCGGGAGTTCGACGGTCAGCGTGGGCTGCGTTCCGGCGCGTGATTCGATGCTGCTCTCCGGGGCGGTCCACGAGGTACGGGCGTCACCGTCGGTGGCTGCGAACGCGGAGCCGCGGAGGTCGCCTACGTCCGAATCACCGCTCGCGACGGGACGTTCGGTGTCGGACAGCAGCGTTTCCAGTTCCGGGCTCTGGCGGGTGCGCAGCGTCAGTTCGGGAAGTACTGCCGTGCCCACCGGCACCGCCAGGGTGCGCGAGAAGCGTCCCAGTTCCTCGGGCGCCACCGAAAGGCCACTGCTGCAGCGTGTTCGGTCCTCTGTGTCGAGGCAGCCGGATCGGCCGGGGAATTCCTGGCCCAGTTCCCACCCCTGCACGTCGGCGCCCGAGGAAACGGGAGGTAGTACGGCTCGGTGCACGATGGACACCGGCTGCGGGTTGTCCCGATTCGAGTAGTCGTCCACCGTCAGTTCGCTGATCCCGAACTGGCTTCCGCTCGTTCCGTCGACTGTCGACTTGGCCGTGATGCGCAGCCACGCGTTCGAGCCGCCGGGTAGCGACACCGTCATCGGGTCGCCGGGCTTGTCGATCCGCGCGGCCGTGCTGCCGTTCGGAGTGGTGATCTCGAGCCATTTGACCGGGTCGCCGATGGTGCCGGGGCTGGTGCGCAGGTTGAGTAGGCCTCCGTTGACCGGCTCGTCGAAATCGAGCTGAAGCCACTGTCCGACAGCATTGTCGATGCCGTTGCTCACCCAGCTCGTCGCGAGGTCGCCGTCGACGACCGCCGCCACACCACTGCCGGGTTTGGTGCCGCCGATCTGCGTCGAATCCGACGCGGAACTCGAGGCCGTGATGGTCGCGCCTTCCCATTCACCGTCGACGGTGTCGGCCCCCTGGACCGGATAGTCGGCGACCTCGTTGAGGGAGCGCCGAGGTTCGTCGGCGGAACGCAGTGCCGAACTGTGGCTGTCGACCTGCCCGAAGTCCGTCTCTCGATTCATCGGGGTGTCCGTGACGGTCACGCGGTCGACGGGAATGCCCGCCGCTGCGGCGTCGGAGGCGAGGATGACCGGCCCTTCGGGCACTGGATCGGGCGCACCGCTGCGGCGTCGTTCGTCGAGGCGCTGCACCACCTCGGGCCCGCCTTGGACGAACGGGACCCGGTCGAGGTCGACGATGTACGGCCCGGACACGGCTCCGGGCGAGCCGACGGTATAGATCTCGACCGCGGGGTAGGACGGCCGCAAGTCACCGTCGACGGTGATGCCCGGGACGGTTCCGGGCGCGATGTCCTCGCCGAATTCGACGACCTTCCGTAGCCCGGGTGAGCCGTCGAGCGCCGCGTGAACTTGGACGGGGCGAGCGGATCGTGACGTTTCCGGTTCGAGGTCGTTGCGCACGACGACGTAGTGGATGCCCTGGCCGAGGAGGGTGTCCGCGAGGCCGGCGGAGGGTCTGCCGTCGGCGATGAGTCGCTGCACCGAGTCGAGGGCGCGGATGGCACCGGGCGGCGTCAGCGGCACCGAATCGCGCACGGCCCATGGGGTCGTGGCAAGGGCTTGCAGGGGTTCGTCGCGCGTCAAGCCCCACGTCTGCAGAGCAAACGGCGCTCCGGGGACGACGAGTGCGCGCTGCGCGTCGGACCCGTCGGGCGAACTCCCCGACGCATGTTCGGTGAGCCAGTCGGCTGCCTCGTGCCAGTATTCGGGGA
The DNA here is from genome assembly GCF_049591685.1 of Rhodococcus sp. (in: high G+C Gram-positive bacteria). Lineage (GTDB taxonomy): Bacteria > Actinomycetota > Actinomycetes > Mycobacteriales > Mycobacteriaceae > Rhodococcoides. The sequence continues at coordinate 5,464 of NZ_JBAWFH010000513.1, forward strand.
TCGCCTCGTAGGCGCCGCGGGGGGCCAGTTTGCCGGTCCACGCAAGCGAGGTGGAGAACGTCAACGCGACGAGGACGAGCCCGGCGACGGCGACCATCTTCTCCCGTTCGGGATGCGCAATGGCCTTGCGCCAGGTAGCGGCTGGGACGGAGCCGGGCAGGGGAACTTTCGCCAACAGGTGAGCGAGGCCAAGCACCAGCGGTATTCGGACCACCGGTTCGAGTTTGTGCACGTTGCGCAGGGGGGCGCCCGCCGAGTCGAGGAACAGTCGCACGGATTCGCCGACGGGTGAGCCGAGCTCACCGACGTACCCCGCGGTGAGTCCGACGATGCCGACGAACAGCATCACCGTCAGTCGGCCACGCGCGGGCATCGACCTCATTGCGAGCCCGGCTACCCCCGCCGCGGCAACGACGCCCGTCGCGATCACCGCGGCGGGTTGCGTGACGAGCACCGCGCCCGCAACGCGCTCGGGGGATACGAACGGCGTCCAACTGCTTGTCCCGCGGAGGATTTCGGCGAGTGACGCCCACTGTGTTGTCGTGCCGGAGGATTCGATGTAGTCCAGGAAGGGCGGGCTGACCGTGCCGAGAAGCAGGAGCGGAACGATCCACCACAGCGTTCCGAGTAGCACGAACCCTGCCCACCACGCGGAGAACACAACCCAGCGGCGATTCGGACGATGACACAGAACCCAGACGACACCGACGAGACACGCGGCAGCCGTAGCGACGGCATTGACCGCACCCATCAGTGCAATGGCGAGGGCCGACTGCGCGGCCGATGTCCGTGTTCCCCACTGTCGGCCCGGCGAGTGTCGTGAGCCCGGATCGAAAGCTTTGACGATGGGGATCAGCACCCACGGCGCCAGCATCATCGGCATCGTTTCCGACGAGATCGAGGCCAGGGTTGTGACGACGCGGGGTGACAGCGCGAATGCGGTGGCTGCGATGACGCGTGAGCTGCGGCTGCCGATGCCGAGTGCTTCGGCCAATCGAACGATGCCCCAGAAGCCGGCGATCAGCAGCAGAGCCCACCAGAGGCGCTGGGTGATCCACGGGGGGACGGAAGCGATGTCACCGAGCGCGAAGAAGGCCCCGTGTGGGAAGAAGTAGCCGTAGGCCTGATTCTGAACCTGGCCGAGGGGCGCCTGCGACGTCCACTGATGTGAGGCGCGCGCCAAGAATCCGAGGGGATTCTGCGTCAGGTCGTATTTGGTATCCGCGACCGTGTAGCCGGGTACCTGCAGGAAGGAGAGAACAAACGCCAGTGCCGAGACGCCGAGCAGCCACCTACGACCGAGTGGCTCGGAAGAGATCGAAGCAGGAGCGTCAGCGGCTGCCGTACTCAACCTGGTTCAGCAGCGAAGAATCGGCGTTGCCGGAGCGGTCGATCTCGGGACGAGTGTTGTCCGACGCCGCGGCGGTCACTCCGAACACGACACCGGCGCCCAGCACCGCGCCGACTACCGCAGCAACAATTCCCGGGACAGCGAACTTCATCTCGGTTCTCCACTTTCGTCGACAGGCACTCACGAGCGACGGCCACATTCCCCCGACGCGCGGATCACGCTATCACCCGGCCACTGCATCGCCGGGTGTACGCGCCCCTATTTACCGGGCGGAACGATCAGTACGGGTCGATGGCTGTGCCGAAGCACATGGTCGGCCACCGAACTCTGCAGCAGCGACCGCAATCCAGTCGTACCCCTCGTTCCGGTGACGATGATGTCGACGTCGAGGTCGTCGGCCTTCTCCACGATGGCACTCCAGATGGCCGTCGTGCACTCCGCGCAGTGCCCCTCGACACGCAGTCCGGCGGCTTCGGCCAGGCGAACACCCTCGTCGTTGGTCACTTTGGCGTCGGTCAGCGCCACGTCTTCGGCTTGGTCGTCGGGCACCCACTCGGGTTGCATGACGCCGGACAGCCCGGACATCCTGGCTGCCTGTCGCACCATCGGTTCCCAGGCAGTGACGACGATCGCGCGGGTGGTCGTCAAGAATCGTCCGGCGTATTCGATGGCTCGTTTCGCGTTGTCGGAACCGTCGTAGGCAATGAGAATCAGATCTGCGGGCATCTCGTCAATCCCTCCTGATGTCGCTTTTGTCCCAAGGCTATCGCGCCGATGGCGTGATCGCGGGCGGTACTTGCTTCTCCGCTACCGTCGAGACCCATGACGACGTTCCGCTCGCCCTTCCGAGCCACGGCCCTGTTCCTCGGAGTCGGCTTGCTCGCCTCGTGCGGAAGTGGCTCGGACACGACTGCCGCGTCGCTGACCTCCGATGCAGCGCCGTCTTCTACTTCTTCCTCTGCAGCGCCGACGACGGAGATTCCACCCGCCCCGCCCGCCGATGCCTGCACGACGTTCGTCGCCGGAATGTCCGAGCGGCAGCGCCTCGCCCAACTCCTCACGGTCGGCGTCACGGGGACTTCCGACGCCGTCGACATCATGGCCCGGGAGCAGGTGGGCGGGATCTTCATCGGCAGTTGGACGGACTCGTCGACGCTGGCGAATCGGGAGGTGCCGCAGATCGCCGCCGCCGCGGCAGTGCCTCCGATGGTGACGATCGACGAGGAGGGTGGCCGGGTTTCTCGCGTCGAAGATCTGCTCGGTGCCGATCCGTCGGCGCGCGAGACGGCGCAGACGATGTCGGTGGAGCAGACGTACGAGATGGCACTAGAGCGCGGACGCGGGCTGAAGGATTTGGGCGTCACCGTCGACTACGCACCCGTCGTCGACGTCAGTAGTCAACCCGATGATTCGGTCATCGGCGACCGGTCCTACTCTGCCGATGCGGGCGAGGTCATCGCGTATGCGGGGGCGTACGCACAGGGTCTGCGGGACGCAGGTGTACAACCCGTCATCAAACACTTCCCGGGCCATGGCCGTGGGTCGGGCGATTCGCACACGGGCGCTGTCACCACGCCGCCGCTCGAGCAGTTGACGCAATCCGACCTGGCTCCGTTCGCGGCGCTCGCGCCGACGGGTGTGGGGGTCATGGTCGGTCACCTCGACGTGCCGGGGCTGACGGCTCCGGGTGAGCCTGCGAGTATCAGCCCCGCCGCGATGGCGCTGCTTCGGGACGGTGTGGGTTACGGCGCTGCGCCGCTCGCAGGCCCGATCTTCACCGACGATCTCAGTGGGATGGCGGCTATCACCGACCGGTTGGGCATCGTCGCGGCGGTCGAAGCAGCGTTGGTGGCCGGCGCGGACGTCGCTCTGTGGCTGACGACCGATGACGTGCCGCAGGTGCTGGACAACCTCGTCAGCGCCGTGGCGACGGGCAGGCTCTCGCCCGAACAGGTCGATCGATCGGCTGCCACTGTCGCCCGATACAAGGGCGCCTGCTAAGTTTCGGACACGTCTGCAGGAGTGACGCAGGCCTCCTTACCGTGGAGTAAGGTGATGGGTTCTACCGTGTTTGGAGGACCTATGGCTGGCGGCACCAAGCGACTGCCCCGCGCCGTTCGAGAGCAGCAGATGCTCGACGCAGCGGTGGATGTGTTCTCCGACAACGGTTTCCATAATACTTCGATGGATGCGATCGCCAAGAAGGCGGCGATCTCCAAGCCGATGCTCTATCTGTATTACGGCTCAAAGGACGAGCTGTTCGCCGCGTGTATCCACCGCGAGGGCGTCAAATTCGTCGAAGCACTCACCCCTGCCGCCGACCCGACGTTGACGCCGCGTGAGCAACTGCGACGCGCACTGCTCGGCTTCCTCGGATTCGTCGGGGATCACCGGAAATCGTGGATGGTGCTCTACCGCCAAGCCATCGGACAGACGGCGTTCGCGTCGCAGGTGCAGACGAGCCGCGATCGGTTGATCGAGCTCACCGCGGGTCTGCTGGAGATGAGCACCAAAGATCCCGATCCGGAACAGAACTTCGGGCTGATGGCGGTCGCACTGGTCGGTGCAGGCGAGGCCGTGGCCGACCGCGTCGCCGGGGGCGAGATCGAGGTCGACGCAGCGGCCGACCTACTCGAAAACCTCGCCTGGCGTGGTCTCGCGGGCAAGAAGACTGCACACACTTGAACACCCGCGTCGCCCGTTCTCGGTGGTGACGGAAACGATCACCACCGAGAACGGACGCGACTCATCGCAGTGTCGCGGTGAGGTGCGGGTAGCCCTTCTTCGGGTTCTTCAGCGACAGGTCCCATCCTGATCCGACCGACCCGGCGTACAGGTTGACCGTGGCGGGCAGAAAGATCGGCTTGCCGAACCGCACGCTGTAGGTGACTCGCTCGGGAATGCGGCCCTCGACTATCTGCAGTGCGGCTGCTGCACTCCACATTCCGTGCGCGATGGTCTTGGGGAACCCGAAGGCCTTCGCGCCCAGTGTCGAGACGTGGATGGGGTTGCGATCCCCGGAGATCGCCGCGTACTTGCCGATGGTTTTCTGATCCACCCGCAGCGTGCGCGTCGGGGGCGGCGGAACCTCGTCGGCGGGCGGTGCTTCTCGCGGTCCGCCCGACAGTGACGTCTTCTGCAGGCTGAGGAAGCTCGAGGTCTGCTTCCACACGAGCTCGCGCCCGACGCTGACTTCGCTGATCAGGTCGACCAGCAATCCCTTGCGGTGTTCGCGCAGGTTCTCCGCGTGTACGCGGATGTCCAGCGGCTCGGAGACCGAGATGGGCCGCAGTGCTTCGATGACGTTCTCGGCGTGTACCGACCCGATGGCGGCGAACGGAAATGCCTTGGACACCATCAGTTTCATGACGGTCGGGAACACCAGCGTGAACGGGTACGTGACGGGTAGGGTGTCGCCGAAGCGCAGCCCGGTTGCCCGGCAGTAGCCGGCGAGGTTGTCGTTGTCGACCTTCACACCGCGCAGTTCGAACACGGTGTCCGGCACCGACCGCGACTTGGAGCCGAGGAACGGCAACGCTCCGAGTGCCGCCGAGGTGTAGATGTCGGAGGTCTTCGGCTGCTCCGTGAGCTGGACGACGCTCATGCGCCGAGGAGGCTCTGGCCGCAGACGCGAACGATCTGCCCGGTCACGGCGTTCGATGCGGGGCTCGCGAAGTACGACACCAATTCGGCGACGTCGACGGTCTGGCCGCCCTGCAGCAGCGAACTCATGCGTCGACCGGCCTCGCGGGTGGCGAACGGAATGGCTGCCGTCATCGCGGTTTCGATGAATCCGGGTGCGACGGCGTTGATCGTGATGCCCTTCTCGGCCAGTACGGGTGCCGATGCGTGCACGAGGCCGATGACGCCTGCCTTGGACGTGCCGTAGTTCGTCTGGCCGCGGTTGCCTGCGATACCCGCGATGGACGAGACGTCGACGACGCGTCCACCTTCCTTCAGGGCGCCGGTCTTCACCAGATGGTCGGTGATGCGCTGCGGGGCAAGCAGATTGACGCCCATCACGGAGTTCCACCGGCTCTCGTCCATGTTGGCGAGCGTCTTGTCACGCGTGATGCCGGCGTTGTGGACGATGATGTCGGCGCCGCCGTGACGTTCGAGCAGGTGCTTCGAGAGGGTTTCCGCTGCGTCCTCGGCGGTGACGTCGAGAGCCAGGGAGGTGCCACCGATCTTGTTGGCGACTTCGGACAGCGCGTCGCCGGCGGACGGGATGTCGGCTGCGACAACGGTTGCGCCGTCGCGTGCGAGGACTTCGGCGATGGTGGCGCCGATGCCGCGTGCAGCACCGGTGACGACGGCGACCTTGCCTGCGAGAGGCTTGTCCCACGAAGCGGGGGCCTGCGAGTCTGCGTCGCCTACCGCGATGACCTGGCCGTCGACGAAGGCAGACTTGGCCGACAGCAGGAAGCGCAGTGTCGATTCGAGACCGGAAATTGCCGGCGACGCTTTCGGTGAGACATAGACGAGCTGTGCCGTCGCGCCGCGTTTGACCTCTTTGCCGACGCTCCGGGTGAAGCCTTCGAGCGCGCGCTGGGCGACGTGCTCGTCGACGCCGGCCGTTTCCTCGGGCGTGGTGCCGATGACGACGACGCGTGCCGACGGAGCCAGGTTGCGGATGACGGGCTGGAAGAACTGGAAGAGCTGCTCGAGCTCGGAGACGTTGCCGATGCCCGTCGCGTCGAATACCAGGGCGCCGTACTTCTCGTCGTGCGGCTGAGCCTGCGGGTAATCGGAGAGCAGTTCGCGGAGGGGCTCGACGAGTCGGCCGTTGCCGCCGATGAGGACGGGGCCCGCCAGCGGCGGCTCGCCCTGCTTGTATCGGCGCAGCTTTTCGGGCTGCGGCAGACCCGCTTGCTTCGCGATGAAGGCTCCGGGCGCGGACGCCAGGAACGTCGAATAGAGGTCTGGGGCTCCCTTGGTGGCTGCCACTGTCCTACCTTTCACTTGGCGCCTTCGGCGCCGTGTGTGAAAAGTGCCGTCCAAACCGCACTTTTCGCACACGGGTGCGAAGCGCACGACCGGGTGTCGACAACCAACTTACTCGCCAGTAAGATGAAACTCCACCAGGGCCATTTCAGCGATGTTTGGAGACGAAAAGTGACAAGCAAGCAGCTACGACCGGTCGCAATCGTCGGTGGCAACCGCATCCCGTTCGCCCGCTCGGACAAGAAGTACGCGCAGGCGTCCAACCAGGATATGCTCACCGCCACCATCGACGGGCTCGTCAGCCGGTTCGGTCTGCAGGGCGAGCGCCTCGGCCTCGTTGTCGCAGGCGCGGTGCTCAAGCACAGCCGCGACTTCAACCTCACTCGCGAAACCGTGCTCGGCAGCGCACTGAGCCCCTACACCCCTGCGTACGACATTCAGCAGGCGTGCGGGACGGGGCTGCAGTCCATCATCGCGGTCGGCGACGCCATCGCCTCGGGCCGCATCGATGCCGGAATCGGCGGCGGCGTCGACACCACGTCGGACGCGCCCATCGGTGTCAACGACGATCTGCGCGAGTTCCTGTTGTCGCTCAATCGCGCCAAGACCACCACGGACCGCATCAAGCTGCTGGCCAACGTCCGGCCATCCATGCTCGGCATCGAGATTCCCCGCAACGGCGAGCCACGCACAGGCCTGTCGATGGGTGACCATGCCGCCATCACGGCCAAGGAATTCGGCATCAGCCGCGAGGACCAGGACGCCCTGGCCGCGGCGAGCCACAAGAACATGTCCGCCGCCTACGACCGTGGATTCTTCGACGATCTGGTCACTCCGTTCCTCGGGCTGACGCGCGACGACAACCTGCGCACCGGTTCCATCGAGGAGAAGTTGGCCACGCTGAAGCCGGCCTTCGGCAAGAAGCTCGGCGACGCCACCATGACGGCGGGCAACTCGACGCCTCTCACGGACGGTGCGTCGGCGGCTCTGCTCTCCACCGACGAGTGGGCGTCGGAGCGCAACCTCCCGGTACTGGCTCACCTGGTCGACTCCGAGACGGCAGCGGTCGATTACGTCCACGGCAACGCCTCGTACAAGGACGGCCTGCTCATGGCGCCGACCTACGCCATCCCGCGGTTGCTTGCGCGCAATGGTCTGACGCTGCAGGATTTCGACTACTACGAGATCCACGAGGCGTTCGCTTCGGTTGTTCTGGCCACGCTGCAGGCATTCGAGAGCGACGAGTACTGCAAGGAGCGCCTCGGTTTGGACGCCGCGCTGGGGTCGATCGATCGCAGCAAGCTCAACGTCAACGGTTCTTCGCTCGCGGCCGGGCATCCGTTCGCCGCGACCGGTGGACGGATCGTCGCAACGTTGGCAAAGATGCTCGCGGAGAAGGGTTCGGGCCGCGGCCTGATCTCCATCTGCGCGGCAGGCGGCCAGGGCGTCACGGCAATCATCGAGCGCTAGTCGCGTCGCACACTTCGAGCGCTCGCGAGGCGCTCGACCCAGGGGGCAGACGATCGCAGGAGTGGAGCCTGCGCAACGGCCCGGTCGGCGGATTCGTCAAACGAGGGGTTTACGGA